>PWSY01000058.1 GCA_003563055.1 Anaerolineaceae bacterium
AGTATCTGGGCATTAATACCGGCAGTTTTAAAAATTAAACGTGGAATGAATGAAATCATCTCCACATTAATGCTGAACTATATCGCAATTTTCTTTTTAACCTATCTTACACGCGGACCTTTACAGGATCCGGATGGGTTTTTGCCAGTTAGTGCCCAATTAGATCGGGTGGCAAGGCTTCCACAATACTTTGGAACGAGGATCCACTTTGGGATATTTTTGGGACTTGTATTAATTCCCCTGGTTTATGTTTTATTGTGGTCGACACCTTTGGGGTTTCATCTTCGTGCAGTAGGGGAACGTTCATCTGTAGCGAAATATGCAGGTGTGCATGTTAATTGGATCATCACCTTTGCGATTGTCTTTAGCGGTGCTCTGGCCGGACTAGCAGGTATTATTGAAGTCAGTGCGATTCACACCAGGTTAAAACCAGATATATCTGTCGGATATGGCTTTACAGGCATCCTGGTTGCGCTTCTTGGCCGCATGAATCCAATTGGCGTTGCATTTGCCTCCTTTTTTTTCGCCAGCCTGACAATTGGTGTTGAAGCAATGCACGTTGTTTATCGGTTGCCAATTACGCTTGCGCAAGCCATTCAGGCTATCGTCGTTCTTTCCGTACTGGGAATTGACGCGCTTATTCAAAGGAGGAAAGCATAATTATGGATTGGGATTTAATTCTGCGCTGGTCTTTCTTGATTTCTCTGCTTACTGCCGCTATAAGATTAGCTGTACCCGTCCTTATCGCTGTTTTGGGTGAGATTATTACCGAGAGCTCGGGAGTCCTTAACCTTGGTCTTGAAGGGATTATGGCGATTGGCGGTGTGACAGGTTTTGTTACGGCGTTTTTCATTGAGAGGACGTCTTTTGGCATAGCGATTGGCTTTGGCAGTTCCTGGCTTGGGTTAATATTTGGCATATTGAGCGGTGCCCTCATGGGGCTTATTATGGCAGTTTTGAGTGTTACTTTGAAGGCAGATCAGGTTATTTCTGGAATCACCTTGGTTGTGTTTGGTGTTGGCCTCTCAAGTTTTATCTATCGCCAAATTTTTACTACGTTAGCAGAGCGCACCCGTGGTCTTCCCGTATGGCCTGTTCCTGTTTTAAGTCAAATCCCTGTTCTTGGAGATATTCTATTCAAACACGATCCGACTGTCTACATAACAGCTTTGTTGGTATTTCTTGTATGGTATTTTCTTTATCGAACTGTATGGGGGCGTAATATCAGAGCTGTGGGTGAAAATCCTGCTGCTGCTGAGACTTCAGGGATCAATGTGGAAGCGCACCGTTATTCTGCGACCATCCTGGGGTCTGCGTTGGTGGGTTTTGCAGGGGCAATGCTGTGTGTTGTCCAGTTGAATTTGTTCCGTGAAGGCATTATCGCGGGACGCGGGTGGATCGCGATTGCCTTGGTGATTTTTGCCCGCTGGCGAGAACCAAAATTGGCTTTAGTGGGCGCCTTATTATTTGGTTTGGCTGATGCACTCCAATACCGGATTCAGGCACTCAGTCAGGTCAGGCTGGGCGCAGAAGCCTTTCCCTACGAATTTCTTTTGATGCTACCTTATGTCCTGACACTGTTGGTACTGTTGTACCGAAGACGGAAGATTGACCAGCCCTTAGCGTTAGGAAAACCATACAATAAGGGTGAACGTTAATGACGAGGTTTGAGGATTAGATAATGTCCACTATTTTACTTGAAAATATTGACAACCTGGTGACATTTGATGGAAAGCGACGTTTTTACCAAAATGGATGGATCCTGATTCGGGATAATCTTATCGATAGTTTGGGCGGGTCAACGACCAAGCCATCAGAGGCAGATCAACGGTTAGATATGTCCGGCCACGTGATTATGCCTGGGTTGATCAATACCCACCATCATAACTGGCAAACCCTGATTCGGCATGTGCCCAGCCAGCAAAATGCAGCTTTATTTGACTGGCTGCATGATCTTTATCTCTTGATGAGTGAGGTGACCGACGAAGATCAATATTCCGCATATATGATCGCCCATGCTGAATTGATCCTGTCTGGCTGTACGACCAATGTCGACCACAGTTATTTCCGGGTCAATGACATGCAGTTTGATACGGGCATTCGGGCTGCAGAAGATATCGGGATTCGTTTTCACCTGGCACGGGGCAGCTTTTCAATTGGGCAAAGCCAGGGTGGGCTGCCGCCAGACCATATTATTGAAGATGAAGATGCGATTCTTGCTGATACAGAACGATTGATAAAAACATTTCATGATCCGGATCCGCTGGCCATGACGCGGATCGACAGCGCACCATGCTCACCTTTTTCTGTCAGCCCGCGTCTGATGAAAGAGAGCATAAAACTCGCCCGTCAATATGGTGTTGGCAGCCACACCCATTTTGCTGAATCGATGGATGACCATCGATATATGATGGAAACCTACGGTAAGACATCCGTTCAAGTCGCCCAGGATTGGGGTTGGGTTGGACCAGACGTTTGGTACGCCCATGCGGTCATTCTTAATGAAGATGATATCGACATTATGGCCCGCACAGGAACCGCTGTTGCCCATTGCCCGAACTCCAATGCTTACCTCGCTTCAGGGATCTGTAAAGTTAAATTGCTCTTAGAGAAGAATGTCACCGTTGGACTGGCTGTTGATGGCAGCGCTTCAAACAATGCTTCTCATATCTTGAATGAAGCTCGCAATGCGCTCCTGCTGCAGCGGGTTAAATTTGGCGTTGACTCCCTCTCACCTACCCAGGCGCTTGAATTGGGGACGATTGGCAGTGCCAGACTGCTGCGGCGCGATGACATCGGTTCGCTGGAACCCGGCAAAGCGGCGGACTTAATCGGTATCAAGATGGATCGCTTGTCATTTGCAGGTGGGCTGCATGATCCAGTGGCAGCCCTGGTTTTGTGTGATTCTGGATATGTGGATCTCTCAATTATCAATGGTGTCATCCGGGTGGCAAATGGTCACCTGGTGGGCCTTAATCTGCCTGAACTGGTCGCCAAACATAATCGGCTTGCTGCAGACCTGGTCAGCCGCACTGAAAAAAGATATGCGGCGAAGCTAAAATACCCGATCTGGCGGCGAGCTTTTCCTTATGATAAGGAACCCTTAGATGAATCATTTCTTGCAGGTAATCAGTAGGCGATAAGGAGGTTCGATTGACAGAGATACACGATTACATCCGCGTTCAAAGGATCGATGATCTATTTACAAAACTTCATACGACCCAGCCGCCAGTAAAGGTTCTATGTGGTGGTACTGATTTATTTCTAAAACTACCCCTGGGCCAAGAACCTAGTATTAGCTTGATTGACATTAGTGAACTATCGGATTTGGCTGGGATTGAAAAGGTTGAAGAGGGACTCAGGATCGGTGCAGCAACGAAGCTTGAGGATATCGCCACTTCTAATTACTTTGAGGGAGCGACGGAGATCCTGGCTTATGGCGCGTCTCAGGTTGGCTCTCGACAAATTCGTAATCTTGCGAGCATCGGTGGCAATATTTGTAATGCTGCGCCCAGTGCCGATACCTCAGCGCCTTTATTGGCTTTGGATGCAGAAGTGGAGATCTTATCCCAAAAAGGTACGCGCCGAGTTTTAGCTTCTGATTTCTTCAAAGGCCCTGGTCAAACCGTTTTGGAAAGGCATGAAGTTTGCTCTGCCGTAATTGTCCCGAAACAACCCGACAATGCCGCCGGGGTTTACATCAAGCACTGCGTTCGTGGTGCTATGGAGCTGGCGCTGGTGGGTGTGGCGGTTGTTCTCTGGCAGTCTGGTGGCAAG
>PWSY01000181.1 GCA_003563055.1 Anaerolineaceae bacterium
TTGATTGATGGCGCATTTGGAAGCACCAACGCCATTGCCGAGACGCTGGTGCGGGCGACACCGCTGCTTTTGGTCGGTTTGGGTATCTGCATCGCCTATCGAGGAAGTGTGATCAACATCGGTGGCGAAGGTCAGATGATCGTGGGGGCACTTTTAGGCACCTGGGTCGGCCTGACCTTTACGGGACTGCCGGGTTGGTTGTTGATTGTGGTTGGCATGCTCATGGGTACCATCGCCGGGAGCATTTGGGGTGGCATCCCGGGTGTGCTCAAAGCTTATTTTAATGTCAACGAAATTTTAAGCACTGTCATGATGAACGCGATTGCCGTTCAATTTAAAAACTACTTCCTCACAGGCGCTATGATGGACCCGGCCCAGGCGGATATGGCCTCGCAGATCCCCCAAACAGCCCGGCTGGCAGAAATTGCCCGGCTGCCGCGCTTGCTCCACCCCACCCGCTTACACCTTGGCGCGATTATCGCCGTCATCTTTGCCATCCTGGTTTATATCCTGCTCTGGCGTACAACCTTGGGGTACCGCATTCGGGCGGTTGGCCAAAACCCATCTGCTTCAAAATACGGTGGCATCCAGGTTAAACGTTATGTGGTGTTGGCCCTGCTCTTGAGCGGCGCATTTGCCGGTTTGGCCGGGGCCACCCAGGTCTTTGGGGTTAACTACCGCATGATCACCGATGGCTCCCCCACAGGCTTTACTGGCGGGGCAGGGTTTAATGGCATTGTTGCGGCCCTGTTTGGTCAGCTCCATCCTATTTTGACCATACCTGCCTCAATTTTATTTGGTGGGCTGCTGGTTGGGGCCAACGCCATGCAAAGGGTCACCCAGGTGCCTTCTGCACTGATCACCGCCCTGAATGGCCTGGTGGTTGTTTTTGTTGTCAGCAGCGAAATCTGGCGCAAACGCAGGCAGCGTAAGCGCGTCATTGTTGACGAAACAGAGGACATCAGGATTGATGAAAATGAAAGAGAAATCGCCAAAAAACCGGTTGAGGAGTCCTCATGATATCTGACCTTTTTAGCATCACTGTTTTTCTCGGGATCCTGTCATCGGGGATACGATTAGCTACGCCATATTTATTTGCCTCGGTTGGTGAGGCATTCAGTCAGCGAAGCGGTATACTGAACCTTGGTGTTGAAGGGCAGATGCTTATGGGGGCATTTACAGCCTTCTATGTGGCCCTGAATACGGACAGTTTATGGCTCGGCGTTCTGGCTGGCATGGCTGTGGGCGCATTGATGGGCCTGGCCATGGGCTTTGTCACCATTCATTTGCATGCCCAACAGGGTATCAGTGGGATTGGTTTTTACCTTTTCGGCCTGGGCATGAGCAATTTATTATTCCAGTTGCTGGTCGGGACCGTCGAAACCGTGAGAGGCTTTCCACGGATTGCCCTACCATTAATAAGCCAGATTCCTGTATTTGGCAACATTTTCTTCAACCAGAATATCCTGGTTTACCTGGCCTTTCTTCTGGTGCCAATTTCCTGGTATGTGCTGAATAAAACCACCCTCGGCTTGAAGATCCGGGCGGTGGGTGAGAATCCTCAAGCGGCCGATTCCCTGGGAGTCAGCGTCAATCGCATCCGGTATTTCACAACCATCCTGGGAGGCACGCTTTCAGGTTTAAGTGGTGCGTCCCTATCCATTGCCCTGCTTAATGTTTTTCAACAAGGGATGACGGCTGGACAGGGCTTCATCGCGGTAGCGCTGGTTTATTTTGGCGCATGGCGTCCCTGGGGTGTTCTGGCCGGGGCACTTTTGTTCAGCCTGGTGAATGGATTGCAGTTATGGATCCAGGTCTTGGGTATCCCAATCCCCTCAGAGTTTGCCACCATGATGCCCTATGTCCTGACCATTGTGGTTCTGACAGCGTCATTATCCAAGGTGCGGGCGCCTGCTGCACTGACAAAACCATTTGAACGGGAATAATCAATGATTTATCCTCTTTTTCTACATCAACACCGTGAACCCAGCAATGGGCGTGAAATTATCCATCTTGGTACCAATTATCTTCGTATAAAGGATTTTAGACAGAGGAGGTCGCGGAAAATAATAACATAAAACCCAATTTCCAATATGTCGAATTAACCTCAATATCAAATGGAGAAAAAATGAAAAACCTGATTAGAATATTATCTTTAGCCCTGGTATTTGTGTTTCTTTTTACGGCATGTACACCTGCCGTAAATGAACCTGCCGTTGAAGAACCGGTCGTTGAAGAACCTGTGGTAGAAGAGCCGGTTGTCGAAGAGCCAGAAGAACCCGTTGAGATCGAAAAACTGCGGGTTGCCGTGGTCTCACCCAGTGCAATCAATGACTTTGCCTTCACCCAGAGCATTTATGATGCCATGGTTGCCTTGCAAGCGGACCTGGGCGAAGATGCTATCGAGTTCGTTTACTCGGAAAATATGTTTGTTGTCGATGACGCCGCTGCAGCCATCCGTGACTACGCTGCCCAGGGTTACGATATGGTGATTGCCCATGGCTCGCAGTATGGGTCTTCCCTGCAAGAAATCGCCCCCGATTTCCCTGACATCAGCTTTGCCTGGGGTACTACAGTGGAGACATTTGGCTTGCCTAATGTTTTCGCCTACGAAGCAGCCTCGAATGAGGGCGGCTTTGTCAATGGCGTTATGGCAGCCATGTTGACCGAAAGTAAGGTGATTGGCGTGGTCGGCCCGATTGAGACCGGGGACGCCAAGTTGTATGTCGATGGTTTTGTGGAAGGTGTCTTAGCCACAGACCCCACCATTGATGTGCGCGTGACCTATATTGGTTCGTTTTCAGATGTGGCTCTGGCGGCAGAGGCTGCAGAGACCCATCTTGCCGCAGGCGCCGACGTGATGACCGGTACTGCCCAGATGGTGGTTGGTGCGATTGGCAAGTGCCAGGAAGCTGGTGCCCTGTGGTTCGGCACCCAGGCTGACCAGGCCTCCTTTGCGCCGGACACTGTTGTGGCCAGCCAGGTTTATCACTGGGAAGTTATCCTCAAAGAGATCGTTGAATTGCGTGCCCAGGGCATCCTTGGCGGGCAGTCCTTTGTTGCTGAACTGGCCAATGGCGGCCAGGTAATGGCCTACAACCCGGACTTTGACATCCCTGCTGATGTTTTAGCTGCGGCTGAAGCCACTGTTGAGAGCTTTATTGCTGGTGAAGAAATTGAAGTTCCTGTTTTGACTGAAAAACTGACGGTAGCTGTTGTCTCTCCCAGTGCTTATAATGACTTCGCGTTCACCCAGAGCATTTATGACGCCATGGTCACCCTGCAGGAAGACCTGGGTGGTGAAGAAGCGCTTGAATTTGCCATTTCAGAAGGGATGTTTGTGGTCGATGATGCTGCAGCCGCCATCCGTGATTATGCTGCCCAGGGGTATGACATGGTGGTTGCTCACGGGTCGCAATACGGCTCATCCTTACAGGAGATTGCCCCCGACTTCCCTGAAACCAGCTTCGCTTGGGGCACCACCCTCGAGACGTTTGGACAACCCAATATCTATGCCTACGAAGCAGCCTCTCACGAAGGCGGCTATGTGATGGGTGTGATGGCTGCCATGATGACCGAGAGCAAGGTGATTGGCGTGGTTGGCCCGATTGAGACCGGGGATGCTAAATTGTATGTGGATGGTTTTGTGGCCGGTGTAAAAGCCACTGACCCCGACATTGATGTGCGTGTAACTTACATCGGTACATTCTCCGATGTGGCCCTGGCGGCAGAAGCTGCTGAGACCCATCTTGCCGCTGGAGCAGATATCCTGACGGGCACAGCCCAAATGGTTGTTGGCGCGATCGGCAAAGCTGAAGAAGCGGGTGCCCTGTGGTTCGGCACCCAGGCTGATCAGGCCTCCTTTGCACCAAATACCGTCGTGGCCAGCCAGGTCTATCACTGGGAAGTAATTCTTCGAGAAATCGTCGCCCTGCGAGCGCAAGACCAGCTAGGTGGTGAATCCTTTGTGATCAACCTCGCCAATGGCGGCCAGGTGATGGCGTTTAATGAGAATATTGATATCCCCGCCGAAGTGATGGAAGCGGCTGAAGCGACCATCCAGGGGATCATTGACGGCACGATTGTGATTGAACTGCCCTAACATTATTAACAACAAGTGACGCTATCGGGAGCCTCCCGGGCTCCCGATAGACCTCTATCTAAGACATTGCCAGGGAAAAACTTATGACTGATTCCAAAACACTTCCTTCTGGGCGTACCCCAATCACCGCGATGGAAATGCGTCAAATCACCAAACGCTTTCCAGGGGTTCTTGCCAACGATAGTGTAGACTTTGATGTTAATGGCTCTGAAGTACACGCCTTATTGGGTGAAAACGGGGCCGGGAAAAGCACATTGATGAAGGTTTTATATGGCCTCTATCAGCAGGATAGTGGAGACATTTACATCAATGGACAGTTGGTGAAAATTAATTCTCCCACTGCTGCCATTAAGCTGGGCATCGGGATGGTTCATCAGCACTTTATGTTGGTGCAAACACTGACAGTCGCCGAAAATGTTGCGCTTGGATTGCCCTCCTCACGTGGTCCGCTCACGGATTTAGACGCGGTATCAAAACGTATTAACGAACTGGCAGATACTTATGGGCTAAGAATTGACCCGGATGCCTATATTTGGCAACTCTCTGTAGGGCAGCAACAACGCGTCGAAATCATCAAAGCACTCTATCGAGGCGCAGCTTTATTGGTCTTGGACGAGCCCACGGCCGTCCTCACCCCCCAGGAAGTGGATGAGTTGTTTGTGATCATGCGGCAGATGGTCAAAGATGGTTATGCATTGATTTTTATATCTCATAAACTACACGAAGTAGTCGAAATCAGTCACAGGGTGACCGTTTTACGGAATGGTAAAAAAATTGGCACGCGGCCCACTTCCGAAGTCACCAAGCAAATCCTTGCAAATTGGATGGTTGGCCATGAGATTGAGTTTATTACCAGTACCGAAAAGATTGATCCTGGTGCTGTTCGCCTGGCGGTAAAAAATGTCACCTGTGACAGTGATCGGGGTACCGTGGGCCTGGATGATGTCAGCCTGGAAGTTCATTCCGGGGAAATAATGGGCATTGCAGGCGTTTCCGGGAATGGGCAGCGCGAGTTGGCCGAAGTGATGGCAGGTTTAAGGAAACCAACCGCTGGCCGGATTTACTTGGAGGGTGATGATGTTACAGGTTGTGAGCCGGATGAGCTGACCAATCGGATGCTTTCCTACATACCTGAAGAACGCATGCGCGATGGCATGATTGGTAGTTTTACGATTGCTGAAAATATGATCCTTCGTGAACATAAGAAAATGCCCTATTCCAAATATGGCTTTTTGAATCTGAAGAATATCAGTGCGCATACCGACCAGCTAATTGAACAGTTTAACGTTAAAACACCTTCACAGAAAACGATGGCCAAAAGCCTATCTGGTGGAAATATTCAAAAAGTGGTACTGGCTCGTGAGCTTTCCCGGAGCCCACATGCGATCATCGCCGCGCAGCCCACCCGCGGACTGGATATCGGTGCTACAGAATACGTACGAGAACAATTGATTAAACAGCGTAATGGTGGTACCGCAGTTCTTTTGATCTCTGAAGACCTGGATGAAATATTTGCTTTGTCTGATAGGATTGCAGTGATCTATGAAGGTAAAATCATGGCAATATTAGACCGAGAAGAAGCGACCAGAGAAAAAGTTGGCTTATTAATGGCTGGTGTAAAGCAGGAAGAAGAATACGCTTGACAAACTTTATTACATTAAATAAATAAGGTATTATTACATTTATCCATTGGCTAGGTGGTCGCTGATGTATTAACGATCAGCGGCGTTGGGACTTCCCATCGAAAAGTGCCGCCAACCTATTTAGAAAGAGGTAACCACCTATGAACCTATGGCAAGAATTTCGTCGTCCCACTTCCATTTCCGAAGCAATTGAAGACCTCATAAAAGCTCCTGGGCCTGCGATCCCTTTGGCCGGGGGTACTGATCTCTTATTGGATATGAAACAGGGTCGTCATTCATTGGCCCACACCCTGGTCGATCTGACAGGTATTTCTGAAATGAACGTGATTGAAATCCGTCAGGGCGTCCTTTTTATTGGTGCAGCGGTTCCAGTAAGCCGCATTATTGACAATGATTTGGTCAACAACAATGCCCGGGCATTAGTTGAGGCATGCAGTTTGATCGCTGGCCCACAAGTTCGGAATACTGCCACGCTTGGGGGCAATGTTGCCCACGCACTCCCCGCAGCAGATGGCACCATAGCTCTGGTAGCTTTAAATGCACAGGCTGAGGTTGCGTATTCTGAAGGGACAAAGCGCCTACCCTTTTTAACCTTATTCCAGGGCCCTGGCAAATCTGCAATTGACAAATCCTGTGAACTGATCACTGGCTTTTATATTGAGCGTGCCCTTCGGGGTCAAGCGTCATGTTTTAAGCGGATCATGCGCCCACAGGGTGTTGCTTTGCCCATTTTAAATTGCAGTGTATGGGTGTATCGAGAAGGTGATCGTGTCAAAGACACGCGGATCGCAGTTGGTCCAGGTGGGCCGACTCCCTTTAGAGCAACAGAAACGGAGTCCTTCCTCCGAAACCAGGCATTTTCAGATGCGGTTTTAACCCAAGCAATCGATAAATTATTATCGCAGGCAAAATTCCGTACCAGTCCCCGTCGGGCCAGTGCCGACTATCGACAATATATTGTCAGAGATCTTTTCAGGGACACGTTTATGACAACCTGGGAACGCGCTGGAGAATCCGCAAAATAAGTGATTAAGTCTGTGATGATATTGGTGTTGAAACTAAAAAAGAATTGTGGTGAATAATATGACAAAAGAAATTACGCTGACTGTTAATAATAAAACCTATACCTTACCTGAAAAACCAGGAGAGACTCTTTCTACATTACTTCGGCAGCGGTTGCATCTCACCGGAACAAAAATTGGGTGTGACGAGGCCGAATGTGGCGCCTGTACGGTTCTGGTTGATGGGAAACCGATGATGTCCTGTATCTACCCGGCTGCGCGTGCCAATGGTAAATCTATTGTCACCATAGAGGGACTCGCTGAACATGTACATCAAATAATGAAATTGCATCCGCTTCAAGAAGCCTTTGTTGAGCATGGGGCAGTCCAGTGCGGTTTTTGCATCCCTGGTCAGATCATGACCGCGTTTGCCTTGCTCAAACGCAATCCTGATCCAACACAGGAGGAAGTTCACGAAGCTCTTAAGGATACGCTTTGCCGCTGTGGTGGTTACCCCATGATCGAGAAAGCGATCCTGGCGGCGGCACATACCCTGCGAACCGGCGATCCACTCCCCAAACCAGAGGTATTTGAGTCCATCCATCAACAGGACGTTGTTGGACGGACAAAAACCCGGCCGGATGGCATTGATAAAGTCACGGGAAAAGCGATCTTCACCGATGACTTGATGTTCGAGGGGATGTTATATGCCAAGGCAAAACGAGCCATGGTGCCGCATGCTATTCTGAAAAGTTTAGATATTTCCAAAGCGAAGGCGCTACAAGGGGTTAAATCCATTTTGACCGCAGATGAAATTAAGGGTGAAAAGACCCATGGGCTGGTTATTTATGACTGGCCGGCCATCATTGGTGTTGGCGAACGGGTGCGCTATGTTGGCGATACAGTGGCCATTATTGCTGCTGAAACCCAGGAAATTGCTGAACAGGCTGCTTCATTAATCAAAGCAGACTATGAACTGTTACCTGTGATTTCAAACCCTGTCCAGGCATACCAGGAAGGTCAGCCACAGCTGCATGAAAACGGCAACTTGTTAAAACATATTAAAGTCCGCAAAGGCGATATGGATACTGGATTTGCTGAGGCTGATGTCGTACTGGAACACACTTTTCACACGCAAACCACAGACCATGCTTTTATTGAGCCTGAATGCAGTGTGGCCGTACCAACAACCGATGGGCGTATGGAGATCTATGTCGGATCGCAAATACCCTATCAAGACCGCAGCCAGGTTGCCCGGGTGATGGGCTGGGATGAAGATCGGGTGCGTATTGTTGGTCAAATGATGGGTGGTGGTTTTGGTGGCAAAGAAGATATCACCGGTCAAATCCATGCTGCCATGTTGGCTGACGCCACGCAACGTCCCGTAAAACTATTGTTTGATCGTCATGAAAGCTTGTTAGTTCATCCAAAACGACATGCGACTCAAATTCGAGTCAAAATCGGCGCAAAAAAAGACGGTCACATTATCGCCATTGAAACAGAGTTGTTCGGCGACACAGGCGCCTATGCCTCTTTGGGTGAAAAAGTGATGACACGTGCAACCACGCACTCGGCGGGCCCTTATGACGTTGACCATGTCAAAGCGGATTGCTATGCCATGTATACGAATAACCCACCAGCAGGCGCTTTTCGTGGATTCGGTGTAACCCAGTCGGCTTTTGCCATTGAAACAACGATCGATATGCTTGCTGATAAATTGTCAATTGATCCGATTACACTACGCAGGATGAATGCTTTGCATGTTGGCAGCATCACCAATACCGGTCAGGAACTTGACGAATCAGTTGGATTAACGGAATGCATTGATCGAGTAGAAGAAGAAATTCGGAAGACAGACCAGATCCCTTTCAAACCTGTTGTCGACCCTCAGAACCCACATCTGGTACGCTCTTGGGGCTTTGCAGCAGCCTATAAAAATACAGGCCTGGGCGGGGGCGCCCCGGATATTTCCAATGCTGAACTGGAATTGTTTGATGATGGTACATTTGAGGTGCGCAGCTCTTCTGCTGAAATGGGACAGGGGCTTGTTTCCGTCATGCAAATGATTGTTTCTGAAGAGATGGAGGTGTCGCCGGATAATGTACGTGTCCTGGTGATGGATACAGATCTAACACCGAATGGCGGCCCAACAACGGCATCCAGACAAACTTATATTACCGGGAATGCCTCGCGTTATGCAGCGAAAACATTGCGTAATGCCATTGCAGCCTTTACGGCCGAGAAGTACGATATCAAACCGGATCAGATTCTGTTCAAAGGCGGCAGTGTTCGTGCCAATGGACATCAAATGTCTTATGGCGAAATCGCTCAGGAAATGAAAGAAATGGGTCAATATCCAAAAGCCATGTATAAATATGAGGCACCGAAGACCCAGCCTCTGGGTACGGGTGGTGATATGCATTTTGCTTATTCATACGGTGTCCAGGCTGCTCAGGTGGAAGTTAATAAGAAGACAGGTGAAGTGAAAGTCCTCAAAGTCATCTCGGCCAATGATGTGGGTATGGCTGTAAATCCCTTAGGTTTGCAAGGCCAGGTTGAGGGTGGCGTTATGATGGGGCTTGGTCACTGCCTGACCGAAGAGTTCATCGTCAATGAAGGTCAAGTTGTGACAGATTATCTGGCAAGGTACCGCATTCCGGGTATCAAACTCACCCCGGAAATCACTGCGATTATTGTTGAACACCCCACGGCTGAAGGCCCTTACGGCGCAAAGGGCGTTGGTGAAATTTGCAGCATTCCGACAACACCGGCAATTACCAACGCGATTTACAACGCTGTAGGGGTACGTATTGATAAAACACCTGTCGACCAGGAAGTGGTCCTCAAAACGCTCAGAGAAAAAGTGTGATCATCACCTATTGATTAGCCACTTAAAACAAAACACCACGAGACCCTCAACCGTGGTGTTTTTCATTCGTTTTTCTTGTGATTCAGGAGGTTTCAACGATGGAAGTGCCCTCGTCCGTTCACCCTTCGCTACAGGTATTTTTAGGTAGCCAATGCATCTTTTCCAGCTATGGCAACTGGTTGTACCCATTGTTTGACCTGCAAGATTTTCTCCACAGTCATCCTGTGGACATGTCTCAGGTAAAAGTGCATGACAAAGTAATTGGAAAAGCCGCAGCCTTTCTGATTGTCAGGTTACAAGCAGGTCGGGTTCATGGAGACCTGATGAGTGATCTGGCGATTCAAGTTTTTACAGACCAGCTGCTCCCCTACTCATTCAACAAGCGGGTTGATCGGATCGATTGCCAGACCGAGGAAATTTTGGTTAATAACTACCAGATTGATACGGCGTATGAAATCCTATGCGAAAAGGCGAACCGTTGCTAGATACTTGTTTCATGAAAACCCAAAGAATGCAATAACCCATGGGATATTAATCATGTCGCGAAGGTGATCTTAAATTTAAAAGCCACAGACATTAACTGTCCGTGGCTTTGTTTGGTGTTTGTTCGCAGATCGATTATGATGTCTTCTTTCGGGGCCATTTAATCAGCACAATAATGCCAATTGCCATTGCCATCCAGGTTGCCCAGTAATCCAATGGGCCGGAAAATATACCTGGTGTATCGGCTAAGTCTTGTCGCTCTTTGAGCGTGTTAATGAACTTCTCTGCTGCCTCGGGATTATCTACATCACCCATGGCCAGGACGAGTGGGGCAAAGCGTAAACCAGCAACGCGTTTCCAAAAGGTTAGCTTGAATAGACCCTCTGCGTAACTGGGGCTGACATCATTGACGTGCACAGGGCCGGATAATCTTTCCACAGCTTTATATAGTGCTGATCCAGATTGGGTGGTAAGGAATTCCTTAACCGCGTCCTGGCGATCTTTCTCCTCCACAACTTCAGAGACCTGGTCGACCAGCCCTGTCAGGTTAACTTTCAGGTAATCTTCAAAGATGGTGAAAGTCATTATCCGATTGGGATTTTCTTTATTTCGTGCAGTGTAAGTGTATGTGAAAGGCATATTTTCCTCCTTCTTGATAATTATTGTCCAACTTATTGTATTTGAATGGGGCACCTATTCGCTGATGATAACTGTTTACACAGGGATGGTGAATGGTTAGATAGGTTTGTTGTTCGCAGGGATTGCCCCTTGAACTATTTAATAGTAAGGGTCTAATTTCCGACGTACACCCGGATGACGCAATTTTCTTAACGCTCCTTTCTGAATTTGCCGAATCCGTTCACGTGTAATACCAAAAATTTCTCCTAATTCTTTGAGCGTGTGCTTGCGAGAACCAGCTAAACCAAAACGAAGCTTTAATATTTTTGATTCACGTTCGTCAAGAATGTCAAGCGTATCAAGAACATCCTCTGTGAGCAGATTCTGCCGAACCTCTTTGAATGGATTGGGGGCATTTTTGTTTTCTATATAGCTTTGCAAATCTGCTTCCCCATCATCGCCAAAGGGTTTGTCTAGCGAAATTGCCCGTTGGGCATAGCCCAATAATCTCTCGACCTCTTCCGGTGACATATCAACCTTTTCCCCTACCTCTGCCATGGTGGGTGTGCGCGATAGGTTAATTGTCAAATCCTTTATCACCTTATGTATCTTTCGAATGCGGGTAGAAAGGTAATTGGGCAAACGAATTGTCCGTTCTTTTTGATTGAGATGACGCAATACAGAGCGGCGGATCCACCAGGTTGCGTAGGTGCTGAAGCGGTTTCCCTTAGTGTAATCAAATTTGTCAACAGCTCTAATCAAACCAACATTCCCCGCCTGGATCAAGTCTAAAAAGGATACGCTGTAACGCCGATATTTTTTAGCAATGTTGACGACCAGTCGGATATTGGCTTTAATCAGATGATCACGGGCATTTTGACCATCTTCAATCGATTGTCTTAATGCGTTTATGTCCCCATTTTTATCTGATACATCCAGCATTTTTTCACGGGCGACACGGCCAGCCTCCATTTGCTTGGCTAATGAGACTTCTTCTTCGCGCGTGAGAAGGGGCACCCGGTCCATTTCATTAAGATACAGGCTGATCGTATCATCAGCCACAATACCAGTTTGATCGGATATCTTTTCTTGTAATGGCATTTTTGGGCTTTCCATCAAAACTGTGGTTTCAGGCATGTCTACCTCCATATTTTATTCGTACAGCGATCATACAGTGATCATAATTTACTGAGTGCAGATAGCTAATAATTTCTGAGTTTATCCCGTTTATCACGCACCTGACTAACAGCAGCATTCAACGCTTGCTGAAGTGCGGCCGTGGGCGAGGGCATGACTTCTGTGGATGAAATATTATCCGGCCGAACATACAACACAACTCGAGCCTGATAAGCATGCGGCGTTTTTCCAGAACTCAATTCCTCCAGAGAAATAGAGACCCCCACAATGTCATTATGTCCTTCGGATATTTCTATTATCTCTTTGTAAGCCATTTCGTAAAATTCTTGATCTGGCAGGTCTGTTTTATTGTAAAACTCGAAATCAAAGGGGAAATCTGTCATGGATTACTTTCATAGTCTTTCTATTGGCAAATAGATTGTCATAAATTCCTACCATCTTTATCTTATCAACAACGATTGCCTGCCCAAGCAGAAACCTGTTGGCAATGCGTTAGGATTAAGGGTGTTGCGTTGGTTTTTTGATAATGATCCATCTATCAAGCTTTATTCTAATGCTAATATTGCTCAATAGCGTAATATGGCAGCTGCCGTTGCATTTCCTGGGATTTTATCTTGAGAAATTAACAATACAGTTCCACCGTTGATGATTGTTTGTGCGGCAGCCAAATCTAACAAATCCTGGTTGCTGGAAGTGTGTTTATCGTCAATGGTGACGGTATTGTCATCTGGGCTGAAGTTTCCCCACACAAATGAATTTTTGGCTACAAACATGGTATGAACCCGTTTGAACCAGGCCGCTGAAACAATCGTCTCCAAATTTTCTGAAGTTTCATCATTTTTGTTTTTAAGACGCGAGTAATCTTCTAAGGCTTGTTTCACGTCAGTTTGGTATTGGTTTTTGACAAGCGCCCATGATAATTGATGGATGTCGTCTTCAGGCAATTGTGAAATATCTTTAGTAATACCTTCATCAATAAGGTTTGGATAGCTGTTCGCCTGCTTATACAGTGGGTGTAGATAACCCAGTCCAGCCATCACGAGGGGTGCATTAGAGCCTCCCAGGTAAGTCATTAAAGCCTTGTCAAAACGGTGAAAAAAGTTTAAAATCTCGGCTTTTCGATCAATATCATCTCCTCCCCCCTGTCCGAAGAACATCGATTGCCGGTCCATTGGCATTTGTTGATTGGGTGTAATGGACCGATTATGAAATTGAAGATGGCTGTGAAACTCAAAGAATTCATCAAACATTTTTTGAAGACTCTCAGGCAGGTTTAGTTCTTCAATTTGTACCAACTCATACTTTGACCCCTGGTAAAATTTTGGGCGCTCCTGGGCGATGGACAGAAGATAATAATTTCCCTCTCCCTGGCAAATAGGAATCAATGGTGTGATATGGAAAGTGTTGCTTACGATGGCTATTTCATCGACGCGCTCAGGTAAATGGAAAAGCCTCAGTTCGTTTTTATCTAAAAAAAGCGCCAAACCTTCATTTTGCGACTGCCAAAAAGCCTCATCTGGTATCAAGTCACTCAATGGCGCCAGGTAAGATTCAATCTCACGATTTGACATCTCTTCTTCGTTTAATTTATTTTTTACGTCAGCGATAAGGTTTTTCAACCGGATAGGGTTTTGCTTAATTTCCCGGGTTGTTTGAACTGTGGGCATGTAAATTGTTACCGCTTTTCCATGACAATTTTCTATCAAATCTTGGATTGTGTCCTTTGTGATTATGTCCATAAAGCTCCTCTTGTTGACTATTTGAGTATGGGTTAAATGTGATCTTTAAGCATGACCAACACATTGACTGTAATTATTACAACGTTGAACTTCAATTGTTTTGCCAAGTCACTGGAAGGATGATTTTAAAAACGAATGATTGACATTGAGCTCACAAAGGCCAGATAAACCTTAGGGGATTGTAGCAGGCTTAGTGTCTGGTAGCGACAAGTTTAGAGATTACTATACGAATACTTGATAGAATCACCCCAATTTTCCTGCCTAGCGCAACATCTGAGCTACAATCAGTTCGGCCTCATTTTATACCTATCTTGATTGGTTATGATGAGCCAGAGACCTATGCTTCAGTTGTAGCAACTAGTTACGGGGTGTCACTGGCGGAGCAGTTGCCTCTTGATCTGGATCAGGTTTCTCGACTGATAGCTCATTAATAACTGTGATGACTCCTTCCTGTTTTTTTGCTATTGATTCGGCTTTGGCTGCATCTTTTTCAGATGGCACACGCCCTGTGAGGGTGATCACACCACCCATTTCCAGGACATCGATCTTTAACTCTGGGTCAATCGCATCATCATTTAAGATTGCATCCCTGACTTTGATCGCTAATTCGTTGATGATTTTGCTCATATTTTTTCTCTCCTTATAATCCACCTGTTATCGACATAAAATCATCGGATTGAAGTTGTAAGAAGCGGACGATATCACGCCGGCGAACCATCCCAAAAACCTGGTCACCTTCCATTACTATCAATTGCCGGATGGCGTTTTTACTGATGGTGGTTAATGCGTTATGGGCATCATCATCAGGTGAAATTGTTTTCAGCTCATCTCGAGGTGTCATAATTTCAGAGACATACAGTGTAGACCGATCCGGCCCTTTTACTTTCCTGACATCGTCCAAACAAACAATGCCGACCAACCGGTCATCATCCATCACAGGGAAGGCGTGATCATCTGTTTGCATAATATAATCTTCAACCAGCGCGTCCACTGTAATGTTGGAAGGGACAGTTGGCGGGTTTTGTTTGGTCATTTTTCGAACTGGCACATTTTCTAAAACATCCCGAATGATTATTTGTTGATAACTTCGACTGGCTGCATTATTTAAGAACCATCCAATCAAAATCAGCCATAAGCCCCCGATGAATCCCTCCCCAAAAAATGGGATCTGGATGCCAAAAATCATCGAAATGCCACTGACAATCATTACCCAAGCAACGCCCTGCCCCACAAATGAAGCCCAACGGGTTGCTTTTCGTAAATTATCGGTGATTGCCCAGAAAATGGATCGAAGCACCCTGCCGCCATCTAGTGGAAAGCCTGGAATCATGTTGAACACACCCAGTAGCACATTGACCGACCCCAGCCACATTGCCAGCGTTCGTAAAGGCCCCAACCCTTCCAGGATCTGCATGGGTTGGGTTGCTTGAAACGTGTCCAATTCAAGTCCAATTCCGCCCAGCAGGATCAAAGCTAATCCAAGCAGGATGCTGACAACCGGACCCATGACGGCCATGATGAACTCTGCACCTGGTGATTTGGGCTCTTCCCGTATGTTAGCGATACCACCAAATAAGAACAACATGATGCTGTCAACTGGGATACCCTGAGACTGTGCCACCAGTGAATGCCCCAACTCGTGAGCCAGAACCGATAAAAAGAACAACAGAGAAGCACTTACACCCATGACAATGGAAAAGACAAGCGACCAGTCTGGTTGTATCTGAGCAAAAACAGATGTCAGGTTCCAGGATATCAGCAGAAAAATCAGCAACCAGCTCCAATCTATCCTGATTTTTATGCCAAAGAGTCTGGCAATTTGTATCCCTCTGTCCATAATTATCTCCTCACTTTAATATTTTGTATGCACCTATGATTGGCTGACATAAGCTGCCAGGTCAACACAACGGAGGGCATATCCCCATTCATTATCGTACCAGGCAAGCACTTTGACATCATGCTCCCCGATGACCATGGTTGATGGCAGGTCCACAAGTGCTGAATATTCCAGTCCAACAATATCTGCTGATACCAATTCTTCATCCGTTACACCGAGAATGCCTTTTAACCCATCCGTTTCTGCTGCCTGTCTAAAGGCAGTATTTACACTTTCGACTGAGACAGGATGCTTGGTGTGGGCCACAAAGTCGACGATTGAACCAACAGGGATTGGCACTCGAATGGCCATACCGTCCATTTTCCCCTTCAACTGTGGTAAAACGACAGTTGTTGCAACCGCGGCGCCTGTGGTTGTGGGCACGATAGAAACCGCGCCAGCCCGGCCCCGACGCCATTTTTTACGAGGCGCATCTACAATCGCTTGAGAGCTGGTATACGCATGAATAGTGGTTAAAAGACCTGATTCGATACCGAAATTCTCATCCAATACCTTTGCGACGGGTGCCAAACAATTTGTTGTACAAGAGGCATTGGATATTATAAAGTGTTTACTCGGGTCAAAAAGGCCTTCATTGACCCCCATGCAGATGGTTACATCTTCATTCTTAGCAGGGGCAGTGATGATCACGCGTCTTGCGCCTGCTTCAAGATGCTTTGAAGCGCCTTCGCGATCGGTGAAGAAACCAGTCGAATCGATGACTAGTTCAACCCCCAGTTCCTTCCAGGGCAGATCAGCGGGGCTCTTTTCGCTGGTGAATTTAATTTCTTTCCCATCAAAGACAATCGATCCGCTCTTGTTTTGAATAGATTGAGCAGGGTTGTCCTGAACGGAATCATATTTTAATAGATACAGTAAATTATCCAGGGGAGCAATGTCATTGACTGCAACAAGCTCGAGAGCTTTGTTTTCGAGAATTTGTCTGAAAACGAGCCTTCCAATGCGTCCAAATCCATTGATGGCAACTTTGGTTGTCATTAATTATCCTTTCTTAATATGAGATTGCGCAAAAGTAATTATTAATATCGTAATGGGAAATGATAAACTATAGGAGTGGAAACTGTTGTGATGGAAATTGAAAAGAGTTAGATAAGTTGGACTTTCGTGGGTAAGAAAATATCTTCATAATGTTCATTTACCCTTAATTACCTTCCTGACCTTTCGACATTTTGAGCGCTTTTAACACAAAATTTCTAAATTCATTGATCTCCAAAGGTTTTTCTAAGCAATAAATGTTTCCCAAGCTTTCTCTTTGCTCTCGGAAGATATTGCAACCCAAAACCGTGATCCAGATGATTTTCATTTCTGGATTTGATTTTTTCGCATATTGGGTTACCTCCAAACCTACGGGATCAATTCGGCTCAGTTCTGTAATTAATAAATCCACCTCATTTGTATCGATTAGTTGTTTAATTTTATGTTTCCAATGAGAAGCATGAATGGATAGGTCCTCCTTGTATTTTGATAGGCTCCGGTCTAATACAAAGCGGACGCCATCATATCTTTCATATAAAACAATGTTTTTGTCATTCATAAAAGAGACTCTAGTCGCTTTATAAACATATCGATTGTTGGCGTACAATTGTTGGCGTACAATGCCATTGGTAGAATAAGCTTACGATCTTTAATTTAATTCAACGTTTAATCTGTACGGATTATGTGTTTGACTTGGTTTTGGTTAGTTGTTGTTTGGTTGGTGAATTACACAACAACCCAAAAAACAGGATATTGATTATGGGTCAGGTTTTAAGCGGTAACCTATGCCACGCACGTTCAAAATATATTCGGGATGTGAGGAATCCTGCTCTACTTTTTGCCTGAGGCGATGAATATACCATTTGATCACCTGCCGGGCTTCTATGATATCCTCTGGTTGGTAGCCTCGTACCACTTCAACCAGTTCTTCAGGGGATATAACCCGATCACTATTTCTTAATAAGTGCGTGATGAGTTTAAATTCACTGGGTGTCAGGTCTAAGAGTTCATCATTCATTAATACCCTGTGGAGTCCTTCGTCAACCTCAAAGGGTCTTTTTCTCAGGATATGATGGTATTCATCATTGGTTTTGATCCTGGATTTTTTTCGTGCATCCAGAACTTCTTTTACAACTTCGCGTAATTCATTGGGAGAAAGTGGTTTTTGCACATACTTCTCAATCCCGTGGTCAATGGCCTTCATGGCACTTTCAAGGCTGCCATGGGCAGTAAAAATGATCACACTTGTTTCAGGCCAACGCCAGCGGATGGCTTCCAAGACCTTTATCCCATCCACCTTACCACCCAACTTGAGATCTAATACCACCAGATCAAAGGGTGTATCTCGCAATAGGTTTAAAGCTTCGTTACCAGATTTGGCGGTTGTGACATCATGACCGCTTCGGTGGAGGGTTTCCTCGACAAAAAACCGAACACCAGGTTCATCATCAACGATTAATGTGTGTATTTTCTGCATGATATTAACTCCCGCTACCTGTTAAAGTGTTATCAGGCAGCCATAAACTAAACTCAGTACCTTTACCGGCCTCACTTCTCACCTTTAATGAACCGTTGTGATCATCTATAATCTGTTTACAAATATACAGACCCAATCCCAAGCCATCTTCCTTGGTTGTTTGAAATGGCTCGAAAAGGCGGTTTATTTGTTCTGACGTCATCCCGACACCTGTATCCCGCACCTTAATCTTGACACCGCCCGAATTTTCTCCATAAGCAATATCTAAAAATAAGCTTCCGCCATCTGGCATTGAATCAATTGCATTCATTATCAGGTTTAAGATAACTTGTTGAATTTGATCTTTAGAGGCATATGTCATTGGAGGGGGACCCTGGTAAAGAAACACCGGTTTTATCTTGCGATCATATAATCGATTTTTTGTCAGAATAAGGACATCATCGATTACTTTCTGAATGTCAACAGATGATTTTTCATGAGGATCTGCTTTTCTATTAAGGTCTCGCAGTCTCTTAACGATCCGAGCGCTGCGTTGCAGTTCTTCCATGGCCATGTTTATGTAGACGAGTAAATTGCGATCATCGTTGCCGAGTAATTCTTCTGCTAGGCCCAAACAACCAATGGATGTCTGCAAAGGGTTGTTGATTTCATGCGCCAGCGATGCCGCTAAACGACCTGTCAGGGCCAGCTTTTCAGATTGAATCAGTGCTGTGTGGGTGTCCTGCTGGTTGGTGATATCTTCGGTGATCATCATATACTTATCAAACTTATCATTATTGTCGATAATGTGTGATAAAGAGATTTCCACTATCCTGGGATTTTGTTCGCTTTCACCAATAATAATCACATTTTTTTGATGTTTTTCTCCAGTTTTATTGATCAGATCAAATAAAGAATTAACGCTTTTCTTGGCGTGATCCTTAAAGATTTCAGTATAGTGTTTATTTACAATTTGGTCTTCAGGCAAACCAAAATGATGCGTAAAAATAGGATTAAAATCCTCAATATTTCCCTCGCTATCCATGACAACGATTCCGATTGAAGCATTATTGAAAATGATTTCGTAATGTTTATAGGACCAATCGTTTAGCGCATCTTTAGGAGCACATTTTCCGAAGGTACTCTCAAATAAATCCACGTCTATGGGCACGCCCATTATTAGAACTGACGGATCACCGGAAGATATTTCCAGACCGTTGGCTGCACTGACTAGCATTGTTTTAACCACAGATTGCTTATCTACCAGGGTCATTAATTGCCATTGGTTACGATTATCTTGCTGGAATTTTTGATTCTCTAGGAAATTTAACAGTTTCTTCTGGTCTTTACCTGAGAAAAAATTGATGAATGACAACCCTCGTGATTCTTGCTCATTATTCATCGATAAGAATTCAGTCATAACATAGTTCATGTATTTAATCTGAAGATTATCTCCTAATAATACACAAGCAAATGGCGAGACATTAAGAAAATCACGAACTTCTTCTTTGATTGCCATGTCTATGAGGTCCTTGGTTTTCATCTTTCTTGATGGTTAATAAAACACTTATTATTTTAATTCCTACCTCAATGCACCTTAAAAGTAAAACTGTCCATACTTGTGCAGACGATTAGCGTTATTCAAACCACTTGCAGCCTTAATCATGTAAGGCAGGTTAAACGAAACTGTGGAAGGATTTTGAGGTTAATAAATTAATTATTTTAGAGCCAGGTATTAAACCGGCGCACATACAGCGTCTTTACCAGTTGAATGAGAGCACAGTAACCGATCAAAGTCAGTGTCAGCCATAGGAAATAGATTGGTGGCAATGGTTCCAAACCAATACCAGTACCAAAGCCAGTGAAGGGTATTACCAATCCGATTATCATGACGGCAACCGTCATGATAATTACTGGTTTGCTGGCGGTTGACTGGATAAATGGTATTTTACTGGTCCGAATCATGTGTACGATTAATGTTTGCGATAACAGACCCAAGACAAACCATCCACTGTGGAAAAGTGACTGCTGACCTACCGTATTAGCACTAAACACAAACCACAACAACGCAAATGTTGTGAAATCAAATATGGAACTCACGGGGCCAATGAAAACTGTGAAACGTGTGATGCTCTTGGGGTCCCACTTGCGTGGGCGAATGATGAATTCATCATCCACATGGTCCCATGGGATTGCTAGCTGCGATACATCATAGAGCATGTTTTGGATAAGCAAATGGAGGGGCAGCATTGGGGGAAAAGGTAAGAAGATGCTGGCAACAAGAACACTGAAGACATTCCCAAAATTGGAGCTAACGGTCATTTTGATGTACTTCATGATATTTCCAAACACCAGCCGACCCCGACCCACACCTTCCTCGAGAACCATTAAACTTTTTTCCAGTAATAGGATATCGGCCGATTCCTTTGCAATGTCGACCGCATTGTCAACAGAAATGCCAACATCAGCATCACGCAGGGCTGGTGCATCGTTGATACCATCTCCAAGAAACCCAACAGCATGCCCATTGTGTTTTAGGGCATTGAGAATTTTTGATTTTTGTAAAGGAGCTGTCCTTACAAACACGTTTGCTTTCTCGACAACCGGACTTAAGGTCTCAGCTGTCATCTGATCAATCTGATGGCCTTCATACAGATCAGTAATGCCAAAACCAATTTCTCGGCAGATCCTCCGGGTAGCAATCTCGTTATCACCGGTGATAACAACCACTCTCACACCGCGTTTGTTTAATGCACTTATTGCTGCGCCCGATGTTTCTTTTGGGGGGTCGAAAAAACCTACAAAACCAATCAGGATCAAATCATTTTCATCCTCCTTTTGAAAATCAACGATACCCGGGACAACTGGTTTATAGGCAACCAGAAGTACTCTGAGCCCACCCTCAATTAAATTATTGGCCCTCTTGATGATATCTTTTTGCAGTTCAGGTGTTAATAACGAGACTTCACCATCTCGTTCAACCTTCGTTGAGATTGAGAGCATCTCATCGATAGCGCCTTTACAAATCAACAAAGGCTCCCCTTGCTGGTTTTCTACAATCACCGACACCCGCCTCCGCTCCGTTTGAAAAGGTATCTCGGTAATTTTATTATAGTCATTTAATGACGGATAATTCTCTGCCACTGGATGTAACATGACGGCGTCATCTAATGGATTTCTCAAACCTGTTTGAAAATAGCTGTTTAGTTGTGTATGATGTAGAACAAAGGCATCTTCTTCACCCTGAATGTTGAGGTACGCTTCCAGCGCCACTGAATCATAGGTCAAAGTACCTGTTTTGTCGGTGCACAGAACGTCCATTGCACCCAGATTCTGGATAGCATTCAGCCGCTTGACGATTGTCTTACGCTGAGCCATCTCAATGGTACCTTTTGCCAGGTTGGCGGTCACAATTGTTGGGAGCATTTCTGGCGTGAGACCTACTGCGACAGCCAAAGAAAACAGTAAGGCTTGAAACCATTCTCCGCGGACAAAGCCGTTGATCAGAAATATGATTGGTACCATCACCAGCATTAACCTGATCAGCATCAAACTGACATTCTTTACACCGATATCAAAATTTGTGGGTGGATGGTGGCCGACAAGCTCTTCAGACATTGAACCGAAATATGTGTCATTACCCGTGGAAAGCACGATCGCTTTTGCTGAACCGCTCACCACATCTGTACTCATAAAACCGATATTGTCCAAATCCAAGGCATTGATATCGGTGAAATCAACAAGTTTATCGAATTCAATTTGTCTTTCTTCAGATGTCGCAAATTTTTCGACTGGCAATGACTCACCCGTTAACGCAGCTTCATTCACAGATAAGTTATTGAGTTCAATAAGCCTGACATCGGCAGGGATGATATCGCCGGCCGCCAGATGAATGATGTCGCCAGGAACAATTTCATTGGTGGGCAGTTTTTGTATCCCGGTGTCACTTCTTTCGACCATGGCAGTGTTCTGCACCAATGAAAGCAGTTTTTCAGCCGCTTGACTGGCCTGGTATTCCTGGATGAAAGTGAGAATTACACTGACAAGAATAAGAATACTGATAATAATTAATGCTGTGAGGTCTCTCTCAGCTGGTGGCGCAAACACATATTCCGTCAGGAAAGATGCTGTTGCCAGGATGATCAATATCCCAATAAACGGATCAATAAAAGCACTTAATAATTGGCGGTACCAAGCAGGCGCCTTCTCGTGGGCGATTTCATTTTTTCCAAATTGTTTTAAGCGATGTCTGGCTTCTTCAGAAGTTAGTCCGTTGCTTGATGTATTTTGGTCGCTTAATACCTTATCTGACCCCAATACTGACGCTTCGATTATTCGATTGGATGCCTGGATCACAGCTGTTTCCATCTCTCTGGTATGAATTTCATGTCCTGAGAGCCTTGCAATGATTTTCTCAATGTGATGATAAACTTTTTGCATCGTGCGGATCACTCCTCAAATTTAACGTTTCAAAATTTCAAGTTTATTTTACACCAAGAAAAGATCGGACGATGACGATTGTCGAAATTCACAAAAGCAAGGGGTTTTTGAGTATCATATTCACTAAAAGACCAACCTTTCAAACCAAAACCAGACTATTTAACAATCCTGAATTGAACCCATTAACCTTGTAATGAATGATAATGGTAAACTAATATATAAACACTTTCTGTGTATGGAAAGTTAACGCCAAGCATTTAAGTATCAGCGAAATTATTTAAATTAAAACCAGCCGTAGTAAGGAGCTGAGGATCATGTTGGAACACATTTTAATACCTTTGGATGGTTCAACTTTAGCAGAACGAGTTTTGCCACATGCTATTGCATTAGCAGAAGCTTGTCATTCAAGACTGTCATTATTACATGTGGTTTATCGAGATGCCCATGATGACCAATTTGAAACTGTAAACCCCGTTGAATGGCAAATGCGAAAATCGGAGGCAGAAGCCTATCTCAAATCAGTTCAAAGCCGACTATCTGAAGTTAATCTGGATTGTAAAATTCATATTTTGGAAGGTAAGCCAGCACAACAGATTGTGACATTTGCCCATAACGAAGATGCAAATTTGATTGTCATGTCAAGTCATGGCAGTGGTGGGATTTCAGAGTGGAACATCAACAGTACGGTTCAAAAAGTGTTGTTAAGGGCCGTCATGCCTATCATGATTGTGCGGGCATATCAGGAAGCTCATGAAGGGTTGCGTGGCTTGACTTATAAACGATTGCTAATGCCATTGGATGGGTCGAAACGGGCTGAAATAAGCTTACCTTTAGCAAAATCCTTATGTGCGGTGCATAAGTCAACGATATTCCTCACCCATATTGTAGAAGAACCAAAAATACCAAGTCAAACCCCATTAAGGGACCAAGATAAGGCCCTTATTGAAAACCTAAATAATCTTAATATTGAAGAAGCTCAAAAGTATCTTAATGAAATAGAAGAGCAGCTTCCGAATAATGATGTAAAAATTATCATTGAAACTTCTGAAAAACCAACCCTATCCTTACATAATATTATCGACCGTGAAAAAATTGATCTGGTTCTGTTGAGCGCGCATGGCTCCTCTGGGGATAACCGATGGCCTTATGGAAAAATCGCACTGAACTTTATCGCTTTTGGCACAACACCGATAATTATTGTTCAAGATTTATGTAAAGAAGAAGTTCAAAAGACATTAGCTGAAAAATATGCGGAAGAATCGAAGGGACATTAATTTATGCTGGATGTTGAAAATAACAATCAGCTTTCTGAAACGACGTTTAAAAATTATATTGGTAATGTTCATGAGAGGACCAAGTCAACCAACCCACAATCAGATGATTATCAGATCATTAAGAATATTGACAGCCATCTTGCTAATCTGGAGTACGCATTTAAGCACCTGACAGGTTTGGCAGAGAAAAGAAAAATCGCTTCCAGTGGTGTGGAGTGGTTCTTAGATAACTATTATGTCATCCTAAAAACCATTGAATTAATCCGTGATGATCTTCCCAAAGCCTATTTCTCAAGGTTGCCATCTATAAAACAAAAACCAGATATCCCCAGGATCTATCAAATTGCGAGAAGTGCAATTAGCTATTATGAAATTGAGCTTATCCAAAATGACCTGGATGATTTCTTAAATGCGTACCAGGATGAGACACCTTTGCAGATGAGTGAATTGTGGGCTCTGCCGCTTATGCTGCGGTTGGTTCTGATCGAAGTTTTATCCAATAAAATATTTGAGCTGGTTGATGATCATGATCAGGTCATTAAAACACCGTATATTGATTTTTCAGATATTGATACCAATGAAGTTGTCGCCCGGATCCTTCGTACCATGCTTCTTTTTGACCGGCTTGATTGGAAAGGTTTTATTGAGAAACATTCAATCGTTGATAGAATATTAGAAGAAGACCCGGTCAGTGTTTATCAAAAGATGGATTTTGAGTCCAGAGATCAATATCGAAAAATCATTGAAATGCTTGCAGAGCGATCCAGTTGTTCTGAAGCAGAAGTAGCTCATAGTAGCGTTGAGCTTGCATGTCAAGTAAAAAAGGATGTGGAAAGAGAAAAACATGTCGGTTTTTACCTGGTTGATAGGGGCATAACAAAATTAAAATCTTCTATCAACTATCAGGAAAGTTTTCTTGGAAAACTTCGCAAGTTCTTTTTTGACCAAAATTCATTTTTTTATCTGGGGGGAATTGGGATCATAACGCTCTCAGTGGTTTTTGGGCTGATCATGATCAGCCAACTGTTTATCAGTAGTCATTGGCCATTGCTTTTATTAGGTTTTTTGATGCTCATACCGGCTTCCAGTGTCGCAGTTAACCTCGTTAACTCGATAATTACTGCTGTCCTGCCCCCTCACAGCCTGCCAAAAATGGATTTTCGTGAAGGTATTCCAAAGCAATTTCGAAGCGTGGTCACAATTCCTGCCTTATTGACAACAAATGAGGAAGTTTCTTTCTTGACAAATCAATTGGAATTGCACTACCTGGCTAATAAACAGCAAAATATAGGTTTTGTTTTACTTACAGATTATAGTGACGCAGAACAAGAGACCATGCCAGAAGATGAAGGCTTGTTAAAATTGGCGATAGAAAAAATTGAAGACTTGAATGAGCGCTACAGTGGCGATCATGGTCGAAAGCCATTTTATTTGTTCCATCGACGCCGCCAGTGGAATGAAAATGAGGATACATGGATGGGATGGGAACGGAAGCGTGGAAAGTTAGCAGATTTTAATCGCTTCCTGTTGGAAGGTTTTCAAGATAGTTTTGACACAATCATCGGTGAAGTGGCGTTCCTATCTGATATTCGATTTGTAATCACCGTTGATGCCGATACAGTTCTACCCCGAGATAGTGCCATTGATCTCATCGCTACATTGGCTCACCCATTAAATCAGGCTGAATTTCAAGAAGGTACTTCCAATGTCACCAGCGGTTACACAATTTTACAGCCCCGCACAGAGGTTAAACCAACCAGTGTCAATAAATCGCTCTTCACCCGTGTGTTTGCCGGTGACATGGGTTTAGATTTGTATACCAGGGCTGTGTCAAATGTTTATCAAGATTTATTTCATGAAGGTATCTATGTTGGAAAGGGCATTTACGATTTGGAAGCATTCCAACGAAGCATTGAAGAAAAGGTTCCAGATAATGCACTGCTCAGCCACGACCTTTTTGAAGGTTTGCTAGGTCGTGCAGGACTGGTGTCGGATATCGTCTTTTTTGAAGATTATCCACCTGATTATTCCAGTCAGGTAAACCGTTTGCATCGATGGGTGCGAGGTGATTGGCAATTACTTCCCTGGCTCCTACCCAGGGTGCCCAATCGGAAGCAAGAATACGAGAAAAATCCATTTTCGATCATTGATCGCTGGAAAATATTGGATAATTTAAGACGTAGCCTTCTAGCGCCCACCATGTTAATCTCATTATTAGCTGGCTGGTTCATATTTCGAGATAAGGCCTGGATTTGGTCTCTCATTATTTTGATTGTGTCCGCCTTCCCTTTATTCAATCATATCGTAACATCTCTTGTATCGAAATCTTTGATTGGCGCGATGACAAATCTCCTCATCAATATTCGAAGTGCTCTCTTAAGGTGGATTTTTTGGTTGGTATTTTTACCATTTGAAGCCCTGATCATGAGTGATGCAATTGTCACGTCGCTAATTCGAACATATATCAGCCATAAGCGTATGCTGCAATGGCAAACATCCGCCCATACCATCCGGATTTTTGGCAAGCAACGCAATATCACCATCATATGGAAAAGAATGTTTGGCGCCCCAATTATCAGTTTTGTCAGTGCAATACTGCTCTTCATTTATGATAAAACGATCCTCTGGCCAGGTTTACCACTATTACTTATTTGGCTTTTCTCACCCCAAATAGCCTATTGGATTAGCATGGAAGAGGATAAAGATAAAAAACAAATACTTGAGAAAGGTGACTTGTCGATACTGCGATCGCTTGCTCGGAGAACCTGGCTTTTCTTTGAGCATTTTGTCGGTCCTGAGGATCACTGGCTTCCCCCCGACCACTTCCAAGAAGATCCTAAAGGTGAGGTTGCCCATCGCCCCTCCCCCACCAATATCGGTTTGTTAATGCTTTCATCTGCCTGTGCTTATGATTTTGGCTACATAGGAGCCCTGGACTTTGTATACCGCACAAATTATATTTTTAACACACTTGACGGCATGGAAAAGTATCGGGGTCACCTGTTTAATTGGTACGACACCCGTAATTTAGAAACCCTCAAGCCCCGTTATATCTCCACAGTAGATAGTGGCAATTATGCTATGTGCCTGATTGGTTTGTACCAAACACTAAAAGAACTGCCTGAGCACATAATTTGCCCGCAAAATTTATTCCAGGGTTGTTTCGATAGCTTTGAAGTCTTTTGTTCAGTTATCAATAGAATAAAAAGTAAGGAACTTATTCAATCGATACAAAAGCTTAACGATCATTGTGCTGAAATGGAGCTCGATATCAATTGCAGCCAACTGACAGATTCCAAGCAATTACGTCTATTATCAGCCTTTGAAACGACATTATCTGAGCCAATGAGTATTCTGATCAAAGAAATTTTTGCGGATGATAAAATAATCGACCCACAAATCCTGCAGGATTTGCATTTATGGACGGATGCTTTTTTTCAACACCTTGAAAACATTCAGCAGCAAATTAAGATACTCGCACCTTGGATGAACACATGGCGCAACCGACCGGGTTTTTTTGATCAAATCAGGGATCAAACCCTCAAAAAAATATTTTCTACCTGGTATGAAGATCAGTCCTTACAAATGCCTTTATCAGGGCTTGCTGAACTTTGTGGGGAAAAGGTCAAACAAATCAATAACTATTTGGGCAAAACAGATCAGCAGGACCTTTCATCCCTGGATGACGAACAAAAAAAGCAACTGGAGAATTGGTTAAATGAATTTACGGAGAACCTGCAAGAATCGAAAAACAACGTAATCGATTTGCTTGATCGTTCGAATAACCTGCAAAAGAAAATTGATTTCTATCTTGAAAGAATGGAATTTAATTTTCTTTTTGATAAACAACGAGAGGTTTTTTATCTCGGCTATCAGGTGGAATCTGGCAAGTTGGATAAAAATCATTATGATTTGCTCGCTTCAGAAGCACGGACAGCCAGTTTATTTGCCATTTCACAAAATGAAGTTCCCAGGTCTCACTGGCTTCATATGGCCAGGCCGTTCACATCGATTAAGGGGATACCCACATTGGTGTCCTGGAATGGCAGCATGTTTGAATATCTCATGCCGAACTTATACAATAAAGTCTATCCAGGGACGCTATTACACCAGACGAGTAAAGGCGCTGTTGCGGCACAAATGGATTATGGCAATCAAATTAATGTCCCCTGGGGTATTTCCGAATCCAGTTACTACCGGTTTGACCAGGCTGATAACTATCAATATAAGGGGTTTGGAATCCCAAGCCTCGGAAGAAAACGTGGTTTAGCAAATGATCTTGTCATAGCGCCTTACGCCTCTCTGATGGCCATTGACCTGAACCCAAAAGCTGTTCTGAAAAACATATCTGCATTAAACAGTGAAGGGGCCATGGGACATTTTGGTTTCTATGAATCCATTGATTACACCAAATCTCGGTTGCCGGTTGGGCAAGATAAAGCGGTCATAAAATCTTATATGGCCCATCACCAGGGCATGCTGTTTATTTCTTTAGCGAACTTTCTTAATCAAAGGAAAATAGTTGACCGAGTGCATGGGGACCCTCGTATCCAGAGTACAGAACTATTACTGCAAGAGCATATACCTGATACAAAAACCAAACAGATGACAAAAGAGGCTCAGGCTTCAGAACGTGGTATGGATATGGAAGGGATCACTGTATCACCATGGCCAGTCGATACAGATCAGCCAGGAAGATCTGTTCATGTCCTTTCAAACGGCAGCATGCGGATGTTAATGACAGACTCCGGTAGTGGCTATTTAGAATGGAGAGACATCGCCTTAACCCGCTGGCGAGAGGATAACACTTTTGATTCCTGGGGTATTTGGTTCTATGTCCAGGATCTCGATCAAGAAAAATCCTGGTCTATTGGGCGTCAACCCATCCGAAAAAACCCTGATGAATACCAGGTGATTTTTGCTCCTCACATGACTGAAATTCGTCGGGTTAATGAAGACCTGAAGATGATCATGCAAACAACGATCATGCCTAATGACGATATTTGTTTACACAAAATCACCATCACAAATCAAACAGATCAAAAGCGTCACTTCCGGATCTTAAGTTATGGAGAAGTTGTCTTAGCGCCTCAAGACACAGATCAACAGCATCCAGCTTTTAACAAATTATTTATTGAAAGTGACTATGATCACGATCTGAAGATGCTCACCTATCGAAGGCGTAAACGTTCTTCAGATGAGGCACCATTGGGTATGGCCCACCTGGTGTATGATGACCTGCCAGGTGAGGTGGAATATGAAAGTGCTCGTGATAAATTTATAGGACGAGCCCATGATGTGTCAAATCCAATTACGATTGAAAAAAACCATCCATTGAGTAAAACTGCAGGCATAACATTGGACCCCATATTCTCATTGGGAAAGCATGCAACATTGGAACCGAACCAGGCGGCTACAATTACCTTTATGACACTAGGTGTTGAAAGTAAAAAAGAAGCAAGAACACTAGCTGGGCAGCTTCGAAATGAGACAAGAATTGAAAATGCATTCACCTCAGCAAGAGCTCACAGTGAACAAATCCTGCGGGCGTTGGCTTTAGAAAGCGAAAAACTTTCTCTTTACCAGTTATTATTATCGCGGATTATTTACCCAATTTCAGGATTACGCGCTGAGCCCTCTTTGTTGGCAAAAAATGTGTTAGGTCAATCGGGGCTTTGGCCGTTTGGGGTCTCTGGTGACTACCCCATCCTTTGTTTAATGATTGACAGTAAAGATAAAATCGAAGATGTTCAGGAAGTTTTGTTAGCCCACACCTACTGGCGAAAAATGGGGATGATGATCGATCTGGTAATTCTAAACACCAAGGATGAAGGATATACCCATGAATTAAATGATAAGATCCATCAAGCGATCAATGTCATGGACAGCCAGAGTTGGGTCAACAGGAGAGGTGGCATTTTTGTGATCACAGCCAGTCAACTTGATCAAAATAACTTGATACTCCTTAAGGCGGCCGCAAGTGTTTTGCTTGATTTTATAACCGGAGACTTAGACCAACAATTGAGAGAACCCGTTGTTTTTGATCCTGATCTGCCCTCTTTCATCCCCACCGGTGCAGAAAAAGAATTTTCGTCAGGAAAAGCGCTACAGCGGCCACAAGACCTGATAATGGACAATGAAATGGGTGGTTTATCACCTGATGGTAAAGAGTATCAGATTTTCTTGCAAGACTATCCGAAATCAACAAAAGGTGTTGGGCAAATCACACCGGTGCCTTGGTCGAATGTCATCGCGAATGAAAATTTTGGTTTCCTGATAACAGAATCAGGTGGTGGATATACCTGGGCAATAAACAGTGGAGAAAATCGTCTGACTCCCTGGACAAACGATCCGGTATCGGACCCGGTTGGCGAAAGTCTTTACCTGCGAGATGAGATCACTGGAAACATCTGGTCTCCTACGCCTCAACCAGCTGGTGCAGGAAGCGATTACCTTGTCAGACATGGGCAGGGATATTCTGTTTTCGAATCTTTCAATAATGGCTTTAAACAAGAAATGCGTGTATTCACAGATGAAGAAGCGCCGGTCAAGATCATAGAACTAACCCTGATCAATCAAACCGATGAACACCGCCGTCTGACAGGGACTTATGTTGCTGAATGGGTATTATCCTCAAATCGCAGTAGGATGAGTCCATTTATTATCCCGCGTTACGATAATCAGAGTGGCTCATTGCTGGCACGTAATAGTTACAGTGCTGAATTTTCCAATCATGTTGCTTTTTTAACCTCAGACCTGCCAGTCCATGGCATTACAACGGATCGCCGTGAATTTTTTGGGTCGCCCGGGAATCGTCAAGCCCCCGCTGGTTTGAAGCGAATTGGCCTTTCAGGACAGGTGAAGGCGGGTATGGACCCTTGTGCAGCCCTGCAAACGCATATTAACTTCAATGCCAACGAGAAGAAGACGGTAACCTTTATCTTAGGCCAGGGATCTGATGAAAGTGAAGCAAAACATCTGGCGGAAAAATTTAGCAAAAAGGAAAATTTCAAAACAAGCTGGGACAAGGCCAAAAAAGCTTGGGAGTCTCGCCTGTCTTCACTTCAAGTTACAACCCCCGAGCCTTCCCTGGACATGATGATTAACCGTTGGCTGCCTTATCAAACATTAAGCAGTAGAATATGGGGCCGTTCAGGTTTTTTCCAATCAAGTGGCGCTTATGGGTACCGTGATCAGTTGCAGGATGTCGTATCAATACTGGCCATCAAACCAGAAGAGAGCAAAGCGCATATTTTGCGTGCAGCAAGGCACCAATTTGAGGAAGGTGATGTCTTACATTGGTGGCAGCCGCCTTCAGGCCGCGGGGTACGTACCCGGATTACAGATGACCTGTTATGGTTGGTGTATGTGACCTATGAATATGTGACCAAAACAGGGGATGCCAGCATCCTTGAAGAAAAGGTGCCATTTTTGGTAGGTGACCCTCTTGAGGACGAAGAAGAACAACGATACGAGCTTTACGGCACCAGTGAAGATGATTATTCCATTTTTGAGCATTGTCAAAGAGCACTTGAGTATGGCGATACAGAAGGCCCACGTGGGCTTCCCCGCATTGGCAGCGGTGATTGGAATGATGGTATGAACCGGGTTGGGATTGGTGGACAGGGAGAGAGTGTCTGGCTGGGTTGGTTTATTTATGAGAACCATAAGCGCTTTGCCGAACTCTGTGACTTGATGAACAAACCCGACCTGGCTCAGAAACACAGAGATCGGGCAAAAGCGTTAAGCCAAACAATAAACACTGTCGCCTGGGAAGAGAATCAGTTTCTTCGGGGCTTTTATGATGATGGTACGCCATTGGGTTCAAAAAAGAACAAAGAATGTAAAATCGATTCGTTGCCACAATCCTGGTCGGTTATGACCCAAGGCGCGCCTGAAGACCGACAAAAAAAGGCGATTCAGTCTGTGGAAAAACACCTTGTCGACCAAGAAGCACGCATCATTAAGTTGTTTACGCCACCTTTTGATGAAACCAAGCATGATCCCGGTTATATTAAAGGTTACCCACCAGGTGTTCGTGAAAATGGCGGCCAATATACCCATGCTGCAGTTTGGGCGGTATGGGCACAAACAGTGCTTGGGCAGGGTAATAAAGCATTCGACCAGTTCATGTTCCTAAATCCGCTTACACATAGCCAGGATATTGACGCTGCCAATCTATATTCGGTAGAGCCATATTGTGTGGCGGCAGATGTTTACAGTACTTCACCATTTACTGGCCGTGGTGGTTGGACCTGGTATACAGGGTCCTCTGGTTGGCTCTATCGTCTTGGTACAGAAGCAATGCTTGGTTTCCAAATGAAAGGTGACCATTTCGCGATTAACCCTTGTATTCCCAGTGAATGGGCAGGTTATCAGATGGTATTTCGAAAAGATGGTAGTACTTATCATATCAAGGTCAAGAATCCTGAAGGTGTGGAACACGGGGTTAAACAAATTTACCTTGATGGTGAGGAACTACAAGAAAATCGTATTCCACTAAATAATAATCCATCAGAACACGAAATCGTCGTTGTTATGGGATAATCATTGAATTTCTTTTTGAGGATTCCAGAATCAAAAATCTGATAAGATTAGCCCGTGAACGCATTTATTGATATTCAAGATATCCAATACCGTCCTGCGACATTAGCACCTGAAAAACCAAATCTGATTGATGGCATTTCATACCAGATTGAACAAGGTGAATTTATTGCCATAATTGGCAAGAACGGTTCAGGAAAAACGACCCTCATCAAATTGCTCAACGGCCTTTTATCACCAACAAAAGGCTCAATCCATATCAGTGGGCTGGACACGCGCGATTTAACAAACAGTCATCAGCTTCGGTCTTTAACTGGTATGGTTTTCCAAAACCCGGCCGATCAAATTGTGGCGTCAACGGTAGCCGAAGATGTGGCTTTTGGGTTAGAAAATCTCAATCTCCCATCCCAGATCATACAAACGAGCGTTGCGGAACAATTAATACAGGTTGGTTTGGTGGAAGAAACCAATCGGCCCCCTCACCTTCTTTCAGGTGGCCAAATCCAAAAATTGGCCTTGGCGGGTGTTATGATCCGTAAACCAAAAATCCTCTTGTTTGATGAGCCTACCTCAATGCTGGATCCCTTATCTAGAGAGTTGTTTATGGAGAGTGTACACCAGCTCCACCAGCAAGGCATGACAATTGTTTATGTCACCCATCACATGGAAGAGGCAGTATTTGCAGATAAAGTAATTGCTTTAAACACTGGAAAAATTGCTTTTTCGGGAACACCTCACGAAGTTTTTAACGAGGACACAAGACTATACGAAGCTGACTTGGAAATGCCCGAATCCGCCCGGATAGCCAACCAATTGCGCTCGTTGGGAGTGCATCTCAAACCAAATATTCTTACACGAGAGGAGTTGTTAGAGAACTTGCCATCATTTCAAGCAAGTTTCACCCATGCTGCCCCACACAGCACAGTCAACGCTGAACCAGCCAGCCATCCAATCATTTCAATTAAGGACCTTCATTACACCTACTTAGCAAGGACTCCTCATGCAAAAAAAGCATTGTTTGGGGTAAATCTTGATGTTATTTCCAGCAATATTCACGGGATAGCAGGCACCAATGGATCAGGTAAGTCTACACTCCTCCAGCATATCAATGGCATCTTGCGTGGTGATAATGGCAGTGTCACCGTTGGAAAATTCCTGCTTGAAGACCCAGCGACGAGGCTTAGAGAGGTCATCAAGAAAGTAGGCCTTGTTTTCCAAAATCCTGAAACCCAATTTTTTGAGACATATGTAGGCGATGAGATTGCATACGGCCCAAAGCAATTTGGTCTGGATGACCTGAGCATCCGTGTTCGGGAGGCCATGACCAACGTCGGATTGGACTTTGAGGCTCTGAAAGATCGGCGCTTAGAAACAATGAGTGGTGGTGAAAAGCGTAAGGTGGCGCTTGCGTCCACTTTGGTGCTTGGACAGGATATTCTCCTCTTTGATGAACCAACCGCTGGAATGGATCCCAAATCCAGAGAGGAAATATTAACCTTGTTTTGTCAACTGCAATACCAGGGAAAAACAATTGTAATTGCCAGCCATCGGCTTGAAGAGCTGGCTGAAATTACACAATATCTCTCATTAATGCAATCTGGAAAAGTAGTAAAAACAGGTCCCAGCCAAGCCATTTTTTCAGACCCACAGACGATCATGGCAACTGGATTGTTACCGCCCTTAGCAACGATTGTTTCTCAAAAGTTGATTACAAGAGGCTGGCCAATTCAAGATTCAGACACAAGCACTCCAGACCAGTTATGTATGGCACTGCAAGGATTGGTCTCATGAGCAGTCGGTTTGAGTTCCTTGGTAGTACGGCCATTGGTCAGTATGTGCCCCGTGATTCCTGGTTTCACCAAAGAGACCCTCGTGCAAGGCTGTTTACATTTATCGCCTTATTTACAGGTATTACCTTCACAAAGGAGTTAAGTGGGATTGCTTTGGGGTTATTAAGTGTGCTGTTGATATTCAGCCTTTCAAAAGTGCCCATTAAACCAGCCTTAAAGGGCATTAGGCGTGCTTTGCCTTTCATTTTATTCCTTGCAGTTTTACAGATTCTTTTTGGTTTTCGTTTGGAATCAGATTTTGTTTTCTGGTCCATTTTCAATTTGGATATCACTCATAGGGCTGCGGTGAGCGCTATGATGCTGGTGATCCGGTTTTCCATATTGATAACGCTGCTTACTGGATTTGTTATGTGTCTTTCCACGTCCCAGATCACCGCAGCACTTCACTATCTTTTAAAACCATTTGAAAAGTTCAAATTTCCTATCAATGATGTGACCATGATCGTGCAAATCACATTGCGATTTTTGCCAATGATCGCCCAAATGGCAGAAAAGACAGCCAAAGCACAGGCTGCCCGCGGTGGAGATTGGGAACAACGAGGATTTAATCCCATCAGGCAGGCGAAACGCGTAATACCCCTGATTGTTCCAATAATGGTCAACAGCCTCAGGCGCGCTGAAACCATGGCCATGGCTATGGAAACACGGGGTTTTAACGCTGCAGAAAAACGCAGCAGTTATTATCAACTGGCGTTTAACTGGCAAGATGGGGCACTGTTGGGTCTGGCATCACTATCAATGATAATGATGGGACTGGCAGGTACGGTTTACTAAACCTTCGAGCCTCCCTGATCGTCATCTTTTTCAATTTGCTGCCAAACACTCACCACGGCAACAACCAGCACGGCTGAAGCAACCGCCTCTGGCAGCCCATTTGCGAACGCAATCGCAGGCAGCAGTTCCCATGGCAAGAAACCCAAGACACCAATCATACTCAATACAAGGATGGTGTTGGTCAGGCTGCCCCCTATTCCTGCAGCCAGTAACGCTGGAATTCGCCATTTTTTTAAACTGCTATAGATAAGCCATGCTATTGGACCAATAAACATACGGGGCAGGATCGACAATAATGGGTTGGTAAACCAAATATCTGTGGGTCCAGTCGGGGCAACAGCCGCCTGGATCAGGCTGAACACCCCAAAAATCAACCCGATGGCAAACCCCACAATTGGCCCTTCAAGCACTGTACCGATAATGACGGGCACCTGCATAATGGTCAGCGAGGCACCAGTAACCCAGGGAATGAAACCTAACCGTGTGATCCCTAAAAAAATGGAGATGGCGCTTAAAACACCGGTTATAACTATTTTTCTTGTTCTTTCTTGAACCATGATTCTCCGAGGAACTAGATTATGATGGTGATGATTATACTTGGTTTAAAAAACTTATGTTTTAAATTGAGCGGACAACAATTAGGTTAATCGACTCATTGGGATATTGGTAATATAATTTCCCCATAGAGCTTATGAGATAAAACTCTTACCAAATAATTTTCAATGGAGGCATAAGATGAAAATTGCATTTATCACAGAAGATGGTAAAACAATCAGTCGACATTTCGGACGAGCGCCTTATTACCTGGTTGTGGAAGTTGAAGACGGCCAGGTGGTCGCTCGAGAAATACGTGATAAATTAGGTCACAACCAATTTCAACATCAAGAACAACCGCACGATAAGAGCCAGGGCAGTGGGACGGATGCCGCATCGCATGACAAACACACCCGGATGTCCCAGGCCATAAGTGATTGCGATGCCCTGATTTGCAGGGGAATGGGAATGGGAGCCTATCAGAGCATGCAAGCTCTTGATATCATCCCATTGGTGACAGATCAAAGCAATATTGAAAAAGCGCTAGAGGCTTTTCTGCTTGGGGATCTGGAAGATCATACTGAAATGCTTCATTGATGTTAGAACTTCGCTGTAATTGCACACGGACCCTGCTGCTGAGATTGGTTTTTTGAAGAACAGGACTCAGATCATTTTAACGGTCCACATAAATCCTGTAATAAATTAAGTTTTTAAGTAAGTCTGGAAAAATTCTAGTTTACCTTCAGTCAGTAGGAGACAATGTGATTTATGAGACAACAACTCAGAAACTGGGACATCGGTCAAATCAGCACAATCGAACCGATAGCTTCTTATTGGGGAAAAACCTCACTTGTCAAAACGGATGATAAACGTTGTTTCATATTTAAGGAAAAACTCGACCTGTCGCATGTGAAGTGTGAAAACGACCTTTTGTGGAAATTGGTCAAGGCTGGTGCACCAGTCGCAGAGCCAATCCGTACTTTAGCCGGGTCAAGTTACGCCTTGGAAGAAGGAAAAGTGTTCTGCCTCTATCCTGTTCTTCCAGGGGAGGTCGTTGTTGATCATTTTGGCGAGCGTGCTGAAAGAAGAGCGAGGGCATTCGGCAGGAGCATTGCTTTTCTACACACTTGTTTCTTAAAGTGTGACAACCTGAGCGGCTTTCGAGAGATGAGTTTGATCAATCAAATCCAAGAGTGGGCAATCCCGTGTATTCGTGAGAACAAGGCTGTCGTCGACACATCTATGATTGAACGGATTTGGGATGGGGTTCAACAAGAAATCAATCCATTGTATGACGAGCTGCCAAAACACTTGATTCATCGAGACCCTAATCCCACGAATATGCTATTCGATGGGGAGATATTGACCGGCTTTATTGATTTCGATATGGTTGTCCACGGTCCCCGTGTTTTCGATATATGCTATTGTGCGAGCAGTATTCTTGTGGGAGGGTTTAAAGATCCAGCAAAGGTTGAAATGTGGCCTGGTCTTTTTCATGCATTGATCAGGGGCTACCAAGAGATGTGTCCACTCATCGTATCAGAAAGGCTAGCTTTGTATGATTTAATGGCAATCATTCAACTCTTGTTCATGGCGTTCAGCTTGGAGTCACACTCTGAAGGAAGGGCGAGGTTTAACGCGGGTGTTTTGAAATGGCTTGCAGAAAATCGAACCGTTTTCCAATATTGATTGCAGGATTATAAATTCAATGGCGTTTTGCTGTCCAATACAACATGGATTCAAAACTGCTTTGCCGCTTTGCATAACGGAACAATTTGGCCAGTAGTGTGGCCTTGGCTTGATGCGTTATTCCCTTAAGCCTCTCTACATCTAAGGCTTGTGCACCATATTTTGTCTCAATCATCCTACGAGCATGCAAATTGATGGTAAAGTCGAAGAATATGCAATTTAGAAGTCTGCCATCAAGTCGGTTTCAAAAGGAGGATGCTATATGATAATCATCATCAATGGCTCCCTGGGTGTCGGTAAAACCAGTGTCGCTGAACAATTACAGTGCAAATTCGATAAATCTGTCCATCTCGATGGCGACGCTATCGGGGATGTTCATCCCTTTGTAATTTATGATGACGCACGAATAAGGCATCTTTATAGAACGCTCGCTCTCCTGATTGGCTTTCATCAGAAATTCAACTATCATAACTTTGTGATTAATTACGTTTTCGAGTCAGCAGAATCTCTGAACGAATTACTCACCCTGCTAACCCCACTTGATTTATCCATTCATACTTACTTGTTAACTTGTAAAGAAGAAGAGCAAGCCAGAAGAATCAAATTGAGAAGTTATGGAGATTGTCAATGGGAATTAAGCAGATTTGTTACGTTAAAAGAAATCCAGAAGCAAGCTGCAAATCACGGTTTCATCGGAAAAGAAGTAGATACGACCCATTTGACACTAAAAGAAACAGCCGAAACGATCTGGAATGATATCTTTAATACACAGGCTGCATGATTGGCATTGTATTACAAAAATCGATCAATGATCATAAAAAATTAAACAATCCTATTATATGAAGAAAATGAAAAGGAAATGCAATTGGGGCAACAAATAAAATCAAGACTGGATCAGTCATTCAAACTGACACTGGATCTTGTCATGCATATCGATGAAACCTGTATGAGCCTGGATTTACCCGGATTACCCTCCAATCAAATTTCAGGTCAGTTGTGGTGCATCATTGGTACACGAGAAAGCTACATTACAGCAATTGAATTGGGTCGTTGGAATGGTTTCTCGTGTAGTCTCACAACACCGGGTGTCAAGAAATCTGTACTCACCGCTTTGGAGACAACGCATCAACAAATGATCAACATCGACTTCTCGGATTTGAACGCCATTCAGGCTAAACTCGCTTTTGATTTCCTTGAACATGAGGTGCAACATCACGGACAGCTTATTCGGTTTGTTTATGGGAATAGGCTCACCTTTCCAGATAGTTGGCATAAGCGATACACTGTCTAAAAGGAGTCCGAGTTTTTTCATTTCGGGTATTCTCCCAACACAACTGGTTCGTTGATGATCATATCTTTCCAGGATTTTCTCAGTTGTGGAACTGATTCACGCCAACCCGCCATCACAAGATATAGCAATATCCTTCTGTAAGCAAAAAACAGATCGAGATGGCTTAACCAGAACTTATCAAGATCATTTTCTCGCTGATAACCATCCCAAAAAGCGTTTAAGAACCCAACCAATTTCTCCCGATCATGAACAGGGGCAGTGAGCCCACCAGAATGGATGAATAAAACATGCTGGCAAGCGATGGCGATATCATTGATAAACCAATGATGGTTTGCCACGTCAAAATCTAAAAGCGTAATCTTGTCATTATGTTTACGTAGATTCCATATATGTGGATCATTGTGAATAAACCCAAATGACTCACGGTTTATGGGCAATGCCGTTAACTTTCTATGAATTTGAACCCATTTCTCAAGGATCAATTTTTCTTGACACATTTCTGAGAAAGCATGCCACTCCTCCTCCCAGTTCAAGAATTGCTCACCAGAGACAGGGTCAACACAAGACTGCCATGAAGGATAGTTCTGGCTAACCCGGTGTAACTTTCCTATTGCGGATCCCCACGAGCTAAAAGTATGTGGATCCCATTTCTTTTCAGAAGCTGGGGTGCCGGGCTCTTTTTGCATGCCATAGGCGATCCAGGTGCCATTTTCACTTTTCAAGGTCACGATCATTTCTCCCCGCTTTGAGTCAACAAGATTGATTACAGGCACTTTATTACGCTGCAGGAATGCTAGAAAATCCAGTCGGGCCTTAAGCTTTAATATCGTCTGCTTTTCTCCTTGATTGTCAAAAAACATGATTTTAATTAACTGGTCATCAAGAGGATCCTTAAACCGAAAGATTGTCCCGTCAGAACTTTCCTCGCCACCGCTAAAGAACACAAGCGAGTTCGAGTGAGCTTGATAATGATCCGCGATATATGCCAATACATCCGGTGGGATTTTCATCATTTTGACTCCGTAATTTTAAAAAA
>PWSY01000036.1 GCA_003563055.1 Anaerolineaceae bacterium
AATGATGTGCACTTATAATACTGGGGGTTCGTCTAATGGCAGGACAGCAGACTCTGAATCTGTTTATGGAGGTTCGAATCCTTCACCCCCAGCCTTAAAAGCCCGGAATTTCCGGGCTTTTTTCCGACATCATATTGATAATTGGTAACTACTCAGGCCAAGAGAATTTGGGGGTCAAACCCCCAACCTTCAGAAGCAGGGCTGCCTGAGTAGTTACGATAATTGTAAAATTGAAGATTGCTTGATGATTGTTTTAGCAAATGATGCCTAATTAGTTGAGTTTATGTGGAGTTAACAAAAAATGGTTTTGTTCCGCATTTTTTTAAAGGCACATAAAGCCACAGACAGCGAAATTCGCTCGAACCTATAATCTGTGTAGTTGAAGCTGGTTTTAATGGCTTAGAGGCCATTTAAATGGTTTTAGAATGGATTGTGTACGTTCTTAGACCCACATCAAAAAGTATTTTGCAAATCGTGCATTTTTCGCATATTATCTCATTTTCGTATGCCAATGGGCAAAATCTGGTCAGGATTAGGATATAATGCTTGGTTTGAAGGTTATTTCTGTGTGTGTCCATGACAAGAAGCTGAGCTTTCGGAGGAATCCATTGAATAAAGCATACCTTTATATCACCGTTTTTTTCTCAGGCATGACTTCTCTTGCTGTTGAATTAGCTGCCTCGCGACTTTTAGGTAATGTTTATGGGAGCAGTAACCTCGTTTGGGCCAGTATTATCGGCTTAATTCTCATTTACCTCTCTGTTGGATACTGGATGGGGGGAAAGCTGGCAGACAAATTCCCCTATCACCGTTTATTTTATCGAATAATCATGTGGGGAAGTTTCACTGTGGGCTTGGTTCCAATGATGTCACGGCCGATACTGCGCATCACGGCCAATGCATTTGATCAATTAGAGTTACCTATTTTAGCTGGTGCGTTTGTGACGGTGCTTGTGCTTTTTATCATTCCTGTCACGTTATTAGGTATGGTGTCACCTTTTGCGCTTAAATTATCGTTAGTAGATGCCAGAGATGTTGGCAAGCTGGCCGGGCGCCTTTCTGCAATTTCAACATTGGGTGCCTTTATCGGGACTTTTTTACCAGTGCTGGTTCTGGTCCCGCTTATTGGCACTTATCGCACTTTCCTTTTTTTCAGTAGTTTGTTAATGCTCATCGCAAGTGTTGGTTTTCTGGTCTATGTTGATTTAAAATCCTGGCTTGCTTACAGTTGGATGCCATTGGTGCTTATTTTGCTGTGGGTATTTGGCACAAGGGGTACCGATAAAGCAACAGCAAACCTGATCTATGAAACCGAATCCGCTTATAATTACATTCAGGTGATTGAACAGGATTCTTATCGGTACCTTCGGCTTAATGAAGGTCAGGGTATGCATTCTGTTTATCATCCAACACAAATAAATTATTATGGTCCGTGGGAACAAGTGTTGGTTGCACCTTTTTTTAATCCCCCACCGAGGGATATTGACTCGATTGAAAGGTTGGCCCTGGTTGGTCTGGCTGGTGGTACCACTGCCAGGCAAGCGAATATTGTTTTTGGTAATATTCACATCGATGGGTTTGAAATTGATCCCAAGATTATTGCAGTAGGCCGCGAATTCTTTGGCATGAACCAGCAGAATTTAAACGTTTACATTCAGGATGGGAGATGGGGATTAAAACATACAGAATTTTACTATGACATTATCAGTATTGACGCGTACAGGGCCCCATACATCCCCTGGCATATGACAACGGTGGAATTTTTTCAACTTGTTGAACAGCGGCTAACCTCAGATGGGGTCATGGTCATCAATATCGGCAGGAGCCCCCTTGACCGAACACTTGTCAATGATCTCGCCACCACCATTCAACAGGTTTTTCCGACGATTTTTGTGATGGATCTGCCTGACTCATTCAACTCCATCATTTTTGCAACCAAACAACCGGGTTCATGGGAATATGTTCATCAAAACTATAATGACCTCCTCAATCAAGATGCGCCAAATCTTTTATTGGAGGCGATGGCTCTGGCAATTGATAATCAACAACTAACACCAGAATTGACACAAATCTATACGGACGATCGAGCTCCAATTGAATGGCTGACGAATAAGATCGTCGTGGATTATTTATTTTCAAGTGGATTGGAAGAATTAAAATGAAAACACGAAGGCAGCTAGTTAATTTATCTGGTTGGTTGGTGACCGTCTTAACCCCTTTGATTATCATCATGATATCTGTGCGATTGCTAATCACACCTCTTTTCGCACGGGTACAATATCAACTACCTGGATTTCCTCAAGATCCATATGGTTTCAGTCATCAAGAGCGATTAATATTTTCAGAGCCATCCATTAAGTACCTTGTGAACACAGAAGACATTTCCTACCTGGCATCCCTCACCTTTGAAGATGGGACACCCATTTATAATGCACGTGAGTTAGACCATATGGAGGATGTAAAGGCTGTTGTAACCGGGATGCGTATTGCGTTAACAGGTTCATTGATCTTTCTAGCAGTAATTGGTTACTTTGCTGTAAAAAATGGATGGAAAGCAGATTTCTTGGTTGCATTACAACGGGGTGGATGGGCAATAATTGGATTGGTTGCTGCCATCTTAATTTTTGTTGTTTTGAGTTTTGATCAGTTGTTTCACTGGTTTCATCAAATATTTTTTGAGAGTGGCACCTGGCAATTCCACCCTTCCAATACACTTATTCGGTTGTTCCCCATCCGTTTTTGGCGGGATGCATTTGTTTTTGTGGGGTTGATAACAGTTTTATTAGGTTGTGGTGTGATTCTTTCCTGTCGGAATAATGAACCCTCGCAGACCATTCGTGATTAAAATAAAAAGACGGTTTGGTTAGAACCGTCTTTTTTAACATTGATTTTGTTTATCTAACAGCCATAGGGTTATCTGGATTTGCTATCGGGTCGAAAATGTGCATATTATCCATATTGAAAGCCACCCGCATTTGTTCACCCATTTTCACACGTGTGCGGGGATCTACCCGGGCCACAAAATTGTGATCGCCAACCACAAGATATAAGAAAATCTCATTTCCCATCAGCTCTGTAACATCTACTATTGTTTCGACAGGTACATCGATAATTGAGGGGGGAGCATAATCTGGGTTGTGGATGTCCTCAGGGCGAATGCCAAAGATGACGTCCTGGTTTACCAAAGGCTCATATTTTTCCTGGCGATTTTTTGGTACCAGCAACTTGCAGCTATTGAGATCAACCAGCAAGTCGTCACCTTCTTTTATGAGCCTGCCGTTGAAGAAATTCATCGCTGGTGAACCAATGAAACCAGCCACAAACAGGTTGTCCGGGTAGTCGTAAAGTTGTTGAGGTGTATCCAATTGCTGCAGGATACCATCATTCAGTACTGCGATCCGTGTGGCCATGGTCATGGCTTCGGTCTGGTCATGCGTCACATAGATAAAGGTGGTTTGCAGCCTTTGATGCAGTTTGCTGACTTCTGCACGTGTTTGAACGCGTAACTTCGCGTCCAGGTTTGAAAGGGGTTCATCAAAGAGGAACACTTTAGGTTCTCGAACGATGGCGCGACCTACAGCAACACGCTGCCTTTGACCACCTGAGAGTTCCCGAGGTTTCCGTGTCAACAGGGTTTCGATACCCAGAATTTTTGCGGCATCTTCGACCCGGCTTTTGATCTCTGCCTTAGGCATTTTACGCAACTTGAGACCGAATGCCATATTATCATAGACAGACATATGGGGATAAAGGGCATAGCTCTGGAAGACCATGGCAATATCCCGGTCTTTTGGCGCTACGTCATTGACAACATCGTTGTCAATCAATATATCACCGTCAGTTACCTCTTCCAAGCCCGCCAGACATCGTAATGCGGTGGTCTTACCACAGCCCGACGGCCCGACCAGGACCAGGAATTCTTTGTCGTCAACCGCTATGTTAACATCTTTAAGCGCGACAACATCACCAAACTTTTTCCAAACATTTTTATACGTTACACTTGACATGATATGTGTTCCTCCAATCTGAGAGTTTTAGTGAAAAAATTATACCATGGTTTTACGAAAATTAATTATGTTTTGATTTGTTGTCCAGAGAAAAATCTCAAGCCTGTATATAAATCGTTTATTATGTAAAAGATCGAAGGTAAATCATCTCTTTTTATTTTGTTTATGCAAAGCCCCACAGAAATCGGGACATTACGCTGAAATTAAAAACACCAGCGGATGATCCGCTGGTGTCAATTTCTTGGCTTTTTGATCAATATTTATTGTCGCTTCTTGTCTAAGATAGCCATTCTTAAATTTTTCAGCCGTTTCATGGCATTATTATGACCGTAGCCAAAGTAATCATGGAGTAATGTGTATTCTGAGTACAGCCGGTTATAGGTTTTTTTATCGTTGTTATTTGGGATAAAGGTCTTTTTATCCAGGTGGGCCATTTTCTTGCTGGCATCCTGGATAGTAGCATAACCACCCTTTACTTCTCCAGCTGCGACGGTGGCATACATAGCAGCACCAAGTGCCGAAGTGTAAGGACATGCAGCCACTTTGATTTCCATCCTGGTGACATTGGCAAGGATGTTCAGGAGAAGGTTGTTCTTTGCCGGACCACCTCCAGTGACAATAATTTCGTTGATCGGTACGCCACTGGCAATGAAAGTTTCAAAGATTTTTCGAGTGCCAAATATTGTGGCTTCAAGCATCGCACGGTAAACTTCTTCAGGTTTTGTTGCCAGCGAGTAGCCCAGCATCATACCGGTTAAATCGCTGTCAACCAGGATGCTCCGGTTACCATTCCACCAATCTACAGCCACAAGACCCGATTCAGCAGGCTGTAGTTGGGCGGCTTTTTGTTCCAAGAACTTATAGAGACCGATTTTCTTTTTTCGAGCTTGTCTTTCATATTCACCGGGGACTGCGTTTTTCATGAACCAGGCGAAATGGTCACCACCCCCTGCTTGGCCAGCCTCATAACTGATCAGGCCAGGAACAACACCATCTTCAACCATACCGCACATACCCGGTACACGATATTCTTTACTGGATAGAATCATGTGAACGAAGCTTGTGCCTAAGATCATGGCCATTTTACCTGGCTCTGCCACACTTGCACCAGGTACAGCGGCATGTCCATCCAGAATACCGGTTGCTACAGGTATTCCTGGTGTTAATTTCATCCATTTTGCAGCTTCTTCAGTTAATTCTCCCGCTTGTTCGCCTAAAGGGATAATCTCGCGTTTCATCTTGTCGTCAATGACGTTGGTTAAGTCAGAATCCATCGCGGAAAAGAAGGTTTCAAGCGGAAAACCTTCACTTTTTGACCAGAGCGCTTTATAGCCTGCAGCACATAAGTTGCGTGTTTCCTCACCAGTCAACTGCCACACAATCCAATCGGATGCTTCGATAATCCTTTCGGCGTTGTTGTAAATTGAGGATGATTCTTCATAAATCTCCCAAACTTTTGGGAAAAACCATTCTGCATTGATTTTGCCGCCATAACGATCAAGAAAGGTTTCAAAGCGGTCTATTGCGAGTTGGGTGAGCTTGCTGGCTTGTTCCTGAGCGCCATGATGTTTCCAGAGTTTTGGCCATGCGTGGGGATCTTCTTTGTATTCATCCAATAAGGCCATGGGGGTGCCATCATTTGTGGTGGGTATTATGGTCGAACCAGTAAACGCGATACCAATCCCAATAATCTGTTCTGGGTCGACCTGGCTTTCATTCATCAGTTTGGGAACAGTACGTTTGAGGGCATTGATATAGTCTTTCGGATGCTGTAATGCCCAATCTGGGTCCAACTCAATATTGGTTTCTGGAAGTCTTTCAGTTATCACCCCGTGGGTGTATTGATAAAGTGATGTCGCAACCAGGTCGCCATTACTGACATCGGCCAATATCGCTCTAACGGATTCAGTTCCATAGTCAATGCCGATAACAAAATTTTTCTTCCCGCTCAAATTACACTCCTTGAAACTATTGTCTATGATGACTGATATATCAACTTTACAAATAGTCTAATAACCCTGCTCCGACAGCAAGCTCTTGCATTTCTTGGGTTATTTTTTTCTTTCTTTCCGCGTTGATCACACGGCCCAGCTCCTCGATAATATCTTCGGCATTATTTTTTGCTTCCTGCATCAAGGTATACCTGGTTGCATGCTCTGCAGCCGCTGAACCCAGAAGTGCTTGATAATATTTGGAAGCAATAAAATGCTGGATGATCTGATTGTAGATGCTTACCGGGTCAGTGTCAATGATTGGTGGTGGCCATGGTTTATCCATTGCCGAATTAGATGTTGAAGCCATTGTCACCTGGTAGGGGATCAGATTAAGAGAAGTGAATTGATATGAAACACCTGTCCCAATCTGATTATATAAAAGAATAAACGTATCAAAGTTGTAAGCCTCATATTGTTCCAACCAGTTTTGGGTTGCAAGATATGCTTGATGAAAAGTGGCTAACTCCCCGGTGGGAAGGGGGTTTCGCCACGAAATCGTGATGTTTCTTTTTTGTAATGCTCTTACCATTCTAGCTCCCAAAGCCCAAATTTGGTGGGAAGCAAACTTTTTTGACTCAATCCACGCTAAGGCTTTTTCTGCTAAAACATCATTGAATTTACCGCATAATCCGCGTTCTGACCCGATAACAAGCACAATAGCGCTGGCCAGGTTAGGTGTCGTTGTTTGTGTCGCTGCTTGATGGTCGGGCTGTTTTTTTATGAAAGGTAGAATTTCTTCTAATATCTGATGATAATTTTCCTCATACTGCCTCATCCTGCCAATTTTATTTTTTGCCATCTGCCAAGCACCCATAGACATTGTTCTTAGAGCTCCGAGCAATGGTTCGATGGTCTGGATATTATTTAATCGGGATTTAGAACGTTCGAGATTATGTGTCATTAATCAGGGCTGAATGTTTCTATTTGGTCGATATTCCAAATAAAGGCAATGGCACCGCCTAGGTTAGCAGTTACTGAAGGTTTGTTGGTTAACAAACCGTTATCAGATGGTCGGGTTTTCATCTGAACCTGGGTTCGACAATTTTCTTTTATGATTCCGAGGATTTCATCCAGTTGTTCCTTTTTAACTGCGATGAATAAGGAGTACTGACTTTGCCGCAACATACCGCCAGCTGATTCAACATAGGTAGCCGTATGGCCAGCCATGACAAGTGCATCCAGAACATCGTCTGCCGTATTCTTTGGAACGACAACCATGACCATCTTCATTCAATTTCACCTTTCTGCTTTTTCCAGTGCTCCTCAAAAGTATGTAATGCCCGGTCGATATCTTTTCTCAAGTTTGAGGTTAGGTTATCTTCTTTGCCGATGGAATTATGTAAATTAATTTCAAGGTCAGAAATATAACCCCTCAATTGTGTTATATAAGAATGAATTTCATTGACTGGGACATGATCCATAAAACCTTTATTAAGTGCATAAAGGACAATAATTGTCATTGGATATGAGTAAGGGTTGTGCGGATCTTGTTTGAGTGCGCTTAATATTCGTCTGCCTTTGTCAATTTGCCGTCGCGTCGCTTCATCCACTTCGGTGCCAAATTGGGTAAAATGGGCCACTTCTTCAAACTGTGACAACTCCAATTTTAGATTGCCGACAAGTTCGCGCATGGCTGGTTTCTGGGCTGCACCACCAACACGCGAGACTGATCGTCCGATGTCGATAGCTGGTTTTTGTCCCTGATTGAATAGGTCTGAGTCCAAAACGAGCTGGCCATCCGTAATTGAAATCAGATTGGTGGTGATATAAGCGGCAATATTGCCATTTTGAGTGGTGGCAATGGGGAGTGCTGTGATTGATCCCCCGCCATTTTCTGGGCTTAGTTTGCAAGCACGTTCAAGCAGCTTCGAGTGAATGTAAAAAATATCCCCAGGATATGCTTCTCGACCGGGTGGTCTTCTGAGTAACAAGCTTAATTCCCTGTAGGAATCAGCATGTTTGCTGAGATCATCGAAAACGATAAGGACGTGCTTTCCTTCATCAAGAAAATATTCGGCAATTGTCATACCTGAATATGGCGCCAGATATCTCAAGGCTGGCGGATCATCAGAGCTGCTCATGACAACCGTTGTGTTATTCATCGCATGGTTATTTTGAAGTGTTTCAATGACCGCTAATGTGGATGATTTCTTTTGTCCAATGGCCACATAAACGCAATGGACGTCAGTGTTTTTCTGACTCAGGATGGCATCCACTGCCAGGGTGGTTTTCCCGGTCTGACGGTCGCCAAGGATTAACTCACGCTGGCCCCGACCGATAGGGAATAGTGTATCAATCGTTTTTGTGCCAGTAAACAGCGGCTCATTAACAGGGGCTCGTTCGATGACATTGGGTGCCATTCTTGAAAAAAAACGAAATTCGCTTTCTTCGATTGAATCATCCCGGTCTAAAGGGTTGCCCAGAGAATCCACTACTCGACCCAAGAGCTGAAAACCAACTGGGATTTTCAAGCGCTTCTCAGCGGATACTACGAGGTCACCACCCCGGATGCCTTCATCGGTGCCCAACATCATGATATCCACTCGTTTTTGTTCCAGACTTAATACCATACCTTCAACACCAGTTGGAAAGGTGATGAGCTCATCAAAACTAACATTGGGTAAACCGGAAACTGTGGCAACACCATTGCCGATTTTTTGAACAGTCCCAACGTTTCTAAATCTGACCTGAGTTTTAATTTTTCTTGAATTTCTGTTGAGCGATTGAACAATATCACTTATCGATTGATCGGGTTTTTGTGGTTTCTCTTGTTCAACCCGTTTCTTTACTTCAGCCAAAAAATCTTCATCTGAGATTGATTCAATTGTCTTCTTTTGTAACTTATTAGAAAACGACTCCATTGTTTCAATTGAAAATGTTTTATCCTTTTCGACGTTAATAGCCATTAATGCTTTCTCCAAGAAGGTCGCTGACTTCTGTCTTCAATCCCTCAACTTCCATAGCAAGTGTATTTTCAACGACCAGATCTCCCATTCTCACGCGAATACCGGCAATTACCTCCGGATTAATTTCTATATCCATGTTGACATTTCGATCTGCCAGGGCGCTGAAGGTTCTGACCAAGGATCGTTGCTGCTCAGGTGAAAGCTCTTTAGCTGAACTGACAAACACCGTTGGCATACGATCGGAGAGCGAATCCCGAATCGTTCTGACCTGGCGCATATCGCGCTTTCCCAGGTCCCATATTTCAGCGGTTAATTCCTCAATCAGTTTATCGTGAATAGGATCAGGTGCCGTCTTAAAAAGTACCTGATTGCAAATATTAAGAATTGTGTCAACCAATTCTTCATGGAGTGTTTCTAACTCCTGCTTTTGTCGTTTTTCAGCCTCACGTTGAGCTTCACTTAGAATTCTGCTTGCTTCTTCTTGCGTTGCTTCAAGCAATGATTGGCTTTTTGTTTCAGCTTGTTGATAAGCTATTTCAAGACGTTCTTGAATTTCAGAGTCGATATTGGCTAAACGAGTCTCTATTTCTGATAATCGTTTATCTGCTTTCTGTTGCTTTTCCTGTGCATCTGTCAGTAAAGCTTCTTTTTCTCGAGCACGTTTATCAATGCGTTTTACGGTAGGCTTGAATAAAAGAAAATAAAGCACCACAGCCATAACCAGGAAATTAAAAATCTCGGCCAGAATCGTTACCAGATCAAGATCCAGCATTTAAATACTCCTTAATCGATCTATAAAAAAAATCGATCCAACAATGGGTTTGCAAATAGCAGGACAAGAATGACCAGAAGAACATAGATAGCTGTCGATTCAAGCAGTGCCATAGAGATCAGCAAAGTTGTTCGGATATCGTTGGCTGCGTCCGGCTGGCGTGCCATACTTTCAAGTGCTTTCTTTGTAGCGATACCTTCCATGATGGCTGGTGTGATACATCCTAAAACAATGCCGATGCTGGCCCCAAGAATGGTTATAACCGTTATGAGTGTTTGTGGATCCAGTTCCCACATAATAATTTAGTTTCCTTTCTTTTTTATCCTGATTTAGATGTTTTTTGACGTAATTCACGTCTGTCTTGTTCGAATTCATCTACTTCAACTGCCGAAGCGATGTAAAGAGATGCCAATATCGTGAAAATATATGCTTGTAAAATACCCGTTAACATGGCTAACGCTGCTAATGGAAGTGGTAAGAGGAAGGGAATTAATGAAAAGACGATAGCCACGATCAGATCTGTGCTGAGAATATTACCAAATAGGCGAATCGATAGTGAAAGAGTACGAGAGAACTGGCTAATGATTTCGAGGGGCAGGATGAATATGGGGTTCGCCAAATCTTTAAGGTATCCCCATAAGCCTTTTTCCCGAATACCGTAAACATGCACAGAAAAGAAGACCATAATTGCCAGGGCTACGGTGGTATTCAGGTTTGATGTTGGTGAAATAACAAACGGAAAAACCCCAAAGATATTTGCCAAAAGCAGGAAAATGGCCAATGTGCCTAAAATAGGTAGATATTGGGCAATGTTCGTATCTTCAGGTAAGACAGAACTGACCACATTATCGATAATTTCAATAATTAATTCACCGATGATTGGCCTGAACAACCGAATCAGAACAGCAGCTATGATGATGATAGCCATCATTACCCAGGTAGAGGTTACCGTGTTGGTGATGGGTATGCCAAAGATTGTGAAAACGACTTGAGGGGTTATTGCCTCCATGACTATTCCTTAGACTCTACGAATTATTTTCTTCACAAAGATTAATCGTTGCTTCTTCAGCAAAATCACAAGTCTCACGATCATAAATGTGACAAAAACACATAACAATGCAGTGAATGAGTATGATAACGCAAATATGAAGACCAAGCTGATGCAGATCCATCTAATGATGGCACCCCCGATTATCAACCAGGTGCTATAACCAGGCTTTTCAGGATCAATTTGATCGACAGACCAATTCTGGCTTTTTAAATATATTACCGCTAAGCTTGAGCCTGTCAGCAACCAAAGTAAATGGCTAAAAAAATTCATTGCTTATTATTTTCATCTTGATTTTGGTTCTTTTCACTAATATTCTTTCTCATTTCAACATCGATATATTTATAAAGATTATAGTAACCTGCAAGAACACCAATCAATAAAAAGATTAAAGTAAAAATATACCTTGTTCCGATAACACGATCCAGATAATAACCCAAAAAGGCACCACCAAAGATGGAAAGTGCTAATTGCCAGCCTAAAGAGGTAAGCGCAATGGCTTTAATCCAGGTTTGCTTCTTTTTCTCTTCAGGTTCCATCAGTTTGTGTCATGGTAAATTATGGTATCAACTTATCCACGATTGTATTCATTAACCTCTCGTATTCTGTAATGTGTAATTCTATTATTTTCTCAGATGGTTTATCAGCAACCTCACCAGCTGTGAATAACGTTACTGTATTGTCCCTGATAGCCAGTATGCCGGGATGCAGGAAAATAGCATTTTCATTATCGGTAGAACGAAATTTGATCTTACCTAATGCGGTTTCCGCTATTAATGGTGCATGGTTGGGCCTGATACCAATGTTTGCGCCATCGACAAGGGGAACATTTATGGCTGTCAATTCGGCTCTTTTAAATATCAGTCCGTCAGGTGTGAGCACTTGTAAGTAAAGCGATGCGCTTTCGGTCATAAGGCGTGCTCCTCTGTGATATGGCGTGCTTTTGCCATAGCATCGTCAATTGTGCCGACCATATAGAAGGCCTGTTCAGGTACTGTGTCATGCCTTCCCTCTAGGATTTCCTTAAAGCCCCGGATGCTGTCTTCCAATTCGACAAACTTTCCTTTGTCACCAGTAAACTCTTCAGCTGAAAAAAAAGGCTGTGAAAGGAACCGTTGAACACGGCGGGCGCGGATGACTGTCTTTTGGTCAGCTTCGCTTAATTCTTCCATACCCAAGATGGCGATGACGTCTTGAAGATCTTCATAGCGGGCCAGAGTTGATTTAACCTGCATAGCGACTTCATAATGTTCCTGTCCAATGATATGAGGGGCTAATAATGTTGAGGATGATGCAAGTGGGTCGATTGATGGGTAAATGCCCAAATCTACCAGGCGTCTTGATAGAACTGTTGCTGCATCCAAATGGGCAAAGGTTGCGGTAACAGCGGGATCTGTGAGATCGTCTGCTGGAACATAAATTGCCTGTACAGAGGTAACACTTCCGGCTGACGTGGTTGTGATCCGTTCTTGTAATGCACCCATTTCTGATTCAAGTGTGGGCTGGTAGCCAACTTCACTGGGTAATCGTCCCAACAAAGCGGAAACCTCAGATCCTGCTTGAATGTATCGAAATATATTGTCAATAAAAACCAGGACTGATCGTTTTTCTATATCCCTGAAATATTCTGCCATGGTCAGGGCAGTTAATGGGGTCCGTAAGCGAGCTCCTGGTGGTTCGTTCATTTGTCCAAAAACCAGGACGGTAGATTGCATCACTTCTCTTTTGTTTAATTCAAGATAGAGGTCATTACCTTCACGGCTTCGTTCACCAACCCCTGCAAAGATTACGATACCGGCGTATTTTTTTGTGGCGTTTCGCATCAGCTCAATAATTAATACTGTTTTACCAACACCTGCACCTCCAAATAAACCGATTTTTCCACCGTTTGGATATGGGGTTAGAAGGTCAATGGCTTTAATCCCGGTGATAAAGGGGGTGTTGACTAAGCGTTGGTCTTTTAAAAGTGGCGGCTTGGCATGGATGGGATGTCGGTTTACGGAGTCATTTATGGGTGCTTTCCCATCGATGGGCTCTCCCAAGACATTGAACATTCGGCCCAAAGTGTCACGTCCTACAGGGACTTGGATTGGGTGGCCAGTGTCTTCGACAACCAGGCCGCGCTGTAAACCTTCTGTAGAGCCCATTGCGACAGCTCGAACAGTATTTGAATTGACATGCTCCTGGACTTCTAAAACAAGTGGCTGCTGTTGACCAATTTGGACGGTCATGGCATTATGAATGCTGGGGAGATTGCCAGTTCTAAATTCGACATCTACCACAACGCCGACAGCTCTCACGATGATGCCATTATTTTTTGAATCCAGTATTCTTGTTTTCAAAAATGATTCCTTTAGCTTAACTTGCCAGTAATTTATAAAATATGATAATTTCTATAAAAAGACCTCTTCTAATTATCCTTAAATTAAGGTCATTTGTCAAATTGACTTTGGGATAATTCTTTAAGAAAGGATGTTTTGTTCTATTAGATTGAAGTACTAATTACACCAGAGAATTTTATTGTTTTTAGCTTATAAGGTAATTCTAGAAACAAGAAGAATATGAAATTTAGAAGTACTGACCAACTGCTTTACAAACGCAGTAAAAGTTAAGCAATTGTGCCGGGAATAATCCTTGAACCTGAGGATTAAATCAAATAAATGATCAATCGTTTTCTGCCGGAGAAGTTGGGGTGGGCGTAAGGGTGGCATATTCCAAGTATCTCTGGGGGAACCAGCCAATGCGCCCTTCCTCATCCATTACCCTAACCCAGACCAAACCGTCATATATTTGAGTCTCGTAAAGATCCAACAATTTTGCATTGAGTCTCAATCTCGCGATCACAGGGCCACCGGGTTCCTGGAGCAAATCATAAAAACTGGGCAACCCAGAACTGATGACAAGTGCCGTCCGGGGAGTTGGCGACGGAGGTATGATCGTTGGTGTCGATGTGGGGGTTGATGTGGGTGTTGGTGTGGACGTTTCTGTTGGCGTGGCTGTGTAAGTTTGTGTGGGTGTATATGTGGCGGTGGGGCTGGGGCCAATTGTTATGGTAGGAGTTAAGGTTTGGGTTAGGGTTGGCGTTGGTGGCACAAGCGGATCAAGAGTCTCCGCCCTGATATAAGTGACGACAAGAGAGACTGCCTCATCTAGCCTGTCAACCAGTGCTTGTTGGAGTGTGATGATCTGATAATGAGCTGGAGTGATACTGGATCGAATGGTTAAGTCAATCACCAATTCTTTTTCTGACCGCCTGATGGATAGATCAGAGAGTTCTGCGTTATTCATTTCCCTGAGTTCCGTTTCAATGATGGTTTTGATTAACCGATTCTCCTGGGTTCGAGAGACGGATCGGATTCCTAAAACAGTCAAAGGGATCAGGAGCAGTAAGGTTAACATCCCAGAGATCATGATTGTTTTTGGGAGCTTGCCAGTTTTTATCTGATATCGTGGTGTAAATCCTTCAAAAAAAAACATCAAAATGGCTGAAAAAGCGATGGTGACAGCATTGGTTAAGAACAGTAAGGTGGCACCACCAGCGATATCCCAACGTCCAAGTGCGAGGCCAATCCCAATGGTCGAAAGCGGCGGCATCAGTGCAGTGGCTATCGCCACACCGGGTAATGCTGCAGAAAGATGTGGCTGTGCTAAAGCAAATGAAGCCGCCAGGCCGCCGGCCAGGGCAATGATCAAATCATTGGGCGTTGGCTGTGTTCGGCTGAGCACTTCGGGGGGAATTTCAATTAGAGATGGGACAAAGGGAAGGTAGATATTACTGAGGGTGAGCAAAGCTGCAAGAAGTATTGATAAAAGAGCAGCTCTCACGAGGGCGGTAGCAGAATCCTGGGCAAGTTTAGTGTCAGCTGTGATGGACCCTAATCCAACACCCAGAATCGGTGACATTAATGGCGCGACAAGCATGGCACCGATGATTACTGCCGGAGAATTATTGATTAATCCCAGGGTCGCAATGGCGCCTGAGAGAATCACCAGGAAAAAGAAGTCAAATCCTGGCGAAGATGCCTTTCGAATATTTTCAACAATATCTTCTCGGCGTTTATCATCCAATGGCTCGAAGTATTGCGAGAGCCAGGTTTTTAATCGGTTCATTTCGTTCATGATGTCGCCTATAATTAGATTTTAAGCATGGAAATTTAAACTGATAACTGGCATTAGTTACTGATTTTCAGCCACAGGAATTCATAAGCATCCGTTGCTATGGTTGTTTGATCACTTTTGATATGCCTGAATTTGCTGTTATGAACAATATCAATCAGTATTTTATCTCGATCGTCAGGGAGGTTTAAGGTGATCATCTGGTTTTTATCGCTGAGGTTAAGGATGCAGATAACCTTCTGGCCCTGATATTCTCGTAAGATCACCAAGCACTCTGTTTGATCCACAGCTAAAAACTTGTAATTACCGGATGCAAAAATGGGATGCGTTTTACGAACCTCGACCAAGTGTCGCATTTTATGGAGTAAGGAGTTAGGGTCTGATAATCCTGCGGATACGTTTAGTCTTTTATATGAGTACGCTCCAGTGGTGATTACGGGTGCATATAGTTCATTTTGGTTGGCAGTGGAGAAGCCAGCGTTAGGCGAGTCATCCCACTGCATCGGTGTTCGCACCCCATTGCGATCTGGCAGCCAGATATTATCACCCATTCCTATTTCGTCGCCGTAATAAATGATGGGTGCACCTGGTAAACTGTACAGCAGGGCATTGGCTAATAGAATTTTTTGGTGGTCGTTATCCAGTAATGGGGCTAACCGACGTCGAATTCCAAGGTTGAGACGCATGCGTGGATCGGGTGCATATTCTTCCCACATCCATTGTCTTTCCTCTTCTGTGACCATTTCCAGGGTTAACTCGTCATGGTTACGCAGGAAAGTACACCACTGGGTATTATCGGGGATGTCAGGAGTCTTTGACATTATCCAGTGAATGGGGCTCGCGTCACCTTTTCGTATAGCCATAAATATTCGGGGCATGACCGGGAAGTGAAAGCCCATATGAAATTCATCCCCATCGCCAAAGTATTCGCGTACATCTTCTGGCCATTGATTGGCTTCAGCTAAAAGGATTTTGCCTTCATAATGATCATTCATAAAAGCACGGAAACCTTTTAGAATCTGATGGGTCTCTGGCAGGTTTTCACAGTTGGTACCTTCTCGTTGGATCAGGTAGGGAACAGCATCTGCCCTAAACCCATCAATGCCCATATCCAGCCAGAATTTCATCACCTGCTGCATTTCTTCAATTACATCTGGATTATCATAATTTAAGTCTGGCTGTGAAGAATAAAACCGGTGCCAGTAGTACATGCCGGCTTGATCATCGTAGCTCCAATTGGATTTTTCGGTGTCCAGAAAGATGATCCGGGCATCGGAATATTTATCATCTGTGTGTGACCAGACATAATAGTCCCGGTATTTAGAATCTGCCTCTGAGCGCGATTTCTGAAACCAGGGATGTTGATCAGAAGTGTGGTTGAGGACGAGGTCTGATATGATTTTTAAGCCACGATGATGTGCTTCATTGACAAGCTGCTTAAAATCATCAATGGTGCCGTAATCCGGGTGGATGTTATAGTAGTCTGCAATGTCATACCCATCGTCTTTGAGGGGGGATGAGAACATGGGCAAAATCCAAATGCAATCAATTCCTAGTTGCTTGATATAATCCAGTTTACTGATTAGCCCAGGGATATCCCCATTGCCATCACCCGTTGAATCACAAAAAGCGCGTATGTGGACTTCATAAAACATGGCGTTCATATACCAGGGCAATTGCTGGGTTTTCATCTGATCTCCTTTGCCGTGTATCAAATCTTTAGCCTAGATGAATACGTACAGTATAGCGGTAACCTGTGACTCCGACAAGGTATTTGTTTAAAGTGATTGTTTAAAGTTATTGTGTTCAATCAGTGATTAATGTGACTTCTTCGGCAATCAATCGAATATCCTGCTGATCACCTTCAGATTCAATCACACCCTCAATAATAAATGGTCCTGGTTCATTCATCAAGGAATAAACCTTTCTGTAAAGCCTGGGCAGAATAATAATTGGAAGTGATCCTTCCATATCCTCTAAAATCAAATATCCCATGATTTCTCTTGATCGTGATCGGCTTCGTCGCATCGTTTGTCGCATACCAGCAACTTTTACTTTTTCGCCGACCAAAGTTTGGGCTTCAAGCGTTGAAATGGCTCCTGCTGAATGGATTTGATCCGCATATTGTTCAAAAGGTGACATAACCAGGTTTACACCCAAAATATCTTGCTGTGCCATTTGTTTTTTTTCGATGGGCCAATCGGGGACATTATCCTCGGATGAAAACAAAGCCATTTGGCCTGGCAGTCTTACTTGTTCAACCCGTTGGATTCCTTGAGGTATGGTTGTTAACCCTTCGATTGCGCCGCATAGTACCAGGTGAAGGGCTTCTTTTTTTTGAGGATCAACCCTGGTCAGGAAATCATCAAAAGAGTGAAAGGGTCGCATTTTCCGAATGTTACATGCTGTATGATGCGATAGCCCTCTTACCTGGTTTAGCCCCATATAAAGTACTGGTTGGCTTTTGGGATAAGCGACATGGAACCGGTAATTTGAATGGTTAATATGTGGGGGATTGATTTGCAATCCCAGGCGGTGGGCTTCCATTAGGTACACCCGTTGAGAATAATAACCACCACCATACCCAAGAACTGCGGACATGAATTCTGCCGGATAATGGGTTTTGCACCAGGCTGACTGCCACGCTAACTGGGCATATGAAGCAGCATGAGCCTTGGGAAAACCGTAACCGGCAAATGCTGCCATCATTTCCCAGATTCGATCGGCTATCTCTGGAGGAACGTTTTTGTGTTGCGCTGCCCCCTCGATGAAACGCTTGCGAAGGGTATCCATTACCCGGCCAGGATCAAAATGGCTCATCGCGCGCCTGAGGATGTCTGCGTCGGTTATGGAAAGACCACCTAATTCGTGGGCAATTCTTAATACCTGTTCCTGGTACAGGATCACTCCGAGAGTGTCATCGAGTAAATGGGTTAGTGATTGGTGGATGTGTGTCACTGGTTCTTCACCGCGAAATCTGCGGACAAAAGCATCACGCAATCCACCTCGCAGCGGACCCGGTCTATAAAGCGCTAATGCTGTCATGATGTCTGCCACATTGGCGGCATTGATCTCTCGCAAAGTGGCACGCATCCCCGGGCTTTCGATTTGAAAGCAACCAAGGGTCTTTGCTTCTGAGACAGTTTCAGCAGTTAAAATTTCTTTTTGGGGAATGTTTTCTAATACTTGCAATCCATCCTTAAATTCGCTCCGATGCCATGATTGGATGCGTTCAGCGACTTCGCCGAGGACGGTAAGACCGCGAATACCCAGCAGGTCGATCTTGACAAGGCCAAATTTCTCGATTCCTTCTAAATCAAACTGGACGTGGTTTACCCCCAATGAAGCAGAATGAATCAGTGGAATCATATCGGTAATTGGGAAAGGTGAAATGACGAGCCCTCCCGGATGGACCGATAGATGTTTGGGGTTGTCCAGGATTGCTCTGGCATCTGAGATGATTTTCTTCAAAACTGGTATCGAATGATCATTATCTAGCGCTGAAAATGGATCTTTATGTTGATTGTCATGTTGAAACCGATAGGAGGAGGGGAGTTTTCTTGATAGTTGGCGAATGGTCTCAGATGAAAGCCCGTAAACCCTGGCAACATCACTCAGGGCGGATTTTGGCCGATAGCGGTTAATTGTGCCAACCATTGCCACCCGATCTGATCCATACTTGTCAAACACGTATTGAATGACTTCATCACGGCGGTGAGAGGCAATGTCTGTATCGATATCTGGAGGTTTTAATCGAGCAGGGTTGAGGAATCTTTCGAAATACAGGTTTAATGCAAGTGGGTCAGGTGAAGTGATGTTCAAACAATGGGCTACAAGAGAAGAGGCTGCAGATCCTCTCGATGAGATTGGGATACCCAGTTTGCGGGCATGATTGAGCACATCTTCAACGATTAAAAAAATTGGTTCGTAGCCCATTTCTGAAATGACGGAGAGTTCATATAACAAACGTTCAGTAATTTCAGGTGTGAGTTTTTTATACTTCTTTTCTGCGCCTGTAAACGCTCTTGTGTGAAGGTACTCGGATTGTGATTCACCGCTGGGTGTGGGGAATTCTGGAAAAAGAATTTGACCAATGGGGAGGTCCAGATGACAACGCTCTTCAATTTCTTTAAGGTTCGTCAATGCTTCAGGTAGATCATTAAAGCGATACGCAAAATTTTCCATGGTGGGAAAGTGCGCGCTTCCAGGGGGAAGCAGGATTTTTGATAATTCTTTCAAGGCAGTGTTATGTTTGAGTGCTGTGAGCGTTCGAAAAGTGTTGTGATCCTCACGTTTGCCATAGAAGATGGTCTGAGTGGCGATAATGGGTAGTCGATGAAACTTTGCCAGCGTCAGCAACGCATTTTCGTTTTTCAAAGGCCCATTTTCATATCGCTGTAACTCCATAAAGCAATCTGATTGATAGATGTCTATTAAAGCACCAAGAAACTGGTTTGCCAATCGTTTAGATTGAGGGCTGTGGATAATTATCTCTCGAATGATGTCATTTGGGTCTCCTGTGATACAGATTAATCCCTGTTGATGGCTGGCCAGTACCTGGAAATCCAGATGCGTTTGTTCGGTTAGGGTTTTTGTGCTTAACCGCGACAAATTAGACCAGCCTGACCGGTCTTTTGCCAGCAGGATCAGGTTTCCCTGGTATCCCTTGTACATCAGATCAATTTTTAGACCGAGGATGGGTTTGATCCCTGCTTGATGACAGGCTTCGTAAAAGTCGATAGAACCAGTCAGGTACCGGTGATCGGTCAAAGCCAATGACTTGATCCCTTTTGCCGAAGCATGTTTCACAAGGGCTTGCGGTGAAAGGAGAGAGCCTAATAAGTCGAAATAAGAGTGGGTGCGCAGAAATGGGATTGATAGACTGGTCATTGGATACTGTGGTTCTCACATAAAATCGAACAATTATTCTAATATTATTATATGGAAAATTATCTATCAGGGCAAGTTCAATCGTAAGAGGGTTGTTTCACGCTTATGTGTGCGCGTAGAAAAACAGGGAATGAAAGTTATCAACTGGATAATATCAACAATAATGTGACAAATCGAAAATCAAAAGAAAAAGACGAGAGGCAATAATGGCTCTCGTCTGAATAGTGTATGAGCAAGCTCTGATCAACCTATAATAAACGCCTCTGTTTTATCTCGGGCTATGCTGTCCTGATATTGTTTGGGAGGGGTCTTCATAAAATAAGCCGAGGGTGCGAGGAGGGCCCCTGACAGGCCTCGATCTAAACCGAGCTTACAACAGCGAACCGCGTCAATGATAACGCCGGCCGAGTTGGGGGAGTCCCAAACCTCCAGCTTTGCTTCCAGGTTGAGGGGTACGTTGCCAAATGTGGTGCCTTCCATCTTGATGTGGCAAAACTTACGATCGGTCAGCCATGGCACATAATCACTCGGGCCAACATGGACATCCTCGCTGGCGATATCGTATGGCAGCATGCTGGTTACGGCCCCGGTTTTACTGATCTTTTTAGATTGTAACCGTTCTCGTTCGAGCATATTCATAAAGTCGGTGTTGCCACCAAAGTTGAGCTGGTAGGTGTGGTCCAGACGCACCCCTCGGTCAACAAATAAACTGGCCAGCACCCGGTGAAGAATAGTCGCACCAACCTGGCTTTTGATATCGTCACCAATAATTGGCAGACCTTTCTCCTCAAAGCGTTTATTCCAATAATCAGAGCTGGCAATAAATACAGGGATGGCATTGACAAAACCACAGCCTGCTTCCAGTACCTGTTCTACATACCACTTAGTGGCCATTTCTGATCCTACCGGCAGAAAACTGACGACCACATCCGTTTGAGTTTCCTGGAGTATCTTTACAATATCATCTGTTGGTCCTGGCGACTTTTTGACAATCTGATTCAGGTATTTCCCCAAGCCGTCATGGGTCATCCCACGATAGACGGGTACGTCCTTGTGGGGAACATCTGCAAAGCGGTAGGTATTGTTCGGAAAAGCATAAATTGCCTCAGAGAGGTCTTTGCCAACCTTTGTATCCACTACATCAAAAGCAGCAGAAAATTCTACGTCCGAAACGTGATATCCGCCCAGGTTAACATGCATTAGCCCAGGTACTCGTTGATCGCTTTTTGCTTGTTTGTAAAATTCAACGCCCTGAACAAGAGAAGAAGCGCAGTTGCCAACCCCCACGATTGCGACGCGTACTTTTTTATTTTCGCTCATATTTTTTAGTGCCCTTTCTTAAAAACTTAAATGATATGATTTTATTATAACTGATGGTGATAAAGAAGTGCATTTTTTGTTGGGATTATTTTTGATAAAAGGTGATCATCCCACGTTTCCCATTAATTAGCCAATCAGGTTCGGCTTCTTTTTCTAACTGATCCAGTTTGTCTTTGGACAACCCCACAGCAATTTCAGCTTTGAGGGTTCTGAGGCTTAAGAAGCTGGTTGGAAAATAACCACCTGCCTTCTGAATGGATGTGGTAGGGTGCCAATGTCTATCACCAAACAGGCGCCTATAATTGGCATCACCCTTTAGAATGGTCAGGTCATGCGAGGCTATTTGCGTATGTAAACATGGAGGCAGTTCTCGAAACATTCGAGCTGTTGTGAAAAATGGCGGGTTTTCGATGTGTATTTGCCCAGAAAGAAGGGATTTCTTGATTCTACCTGACAATGCGCGTAATTCTGGTCGTGAAGAGACACGTAAATGATTGAGGGTGTTTAAAAAGTCGCCAGACATGGCGTCTGATACAAAGAAGGGTTGGTTTTTTAAGTAACAGGTAATAGATGAAGCCAACCTGGTTTCTATTAAAAAATCAATCAAAGCGAGGTCAAAGAAAAGCTCTTTACCGACATTATCAAAAATATAAGCGATTTTTTGGGGTTTCCGATTCAAGTAATTAAATACCTCTTCCGTTTGATTTATCAGGATTTTTTCAGGTTGTGCACCCATATCATTTTCAGAGATGGCGATATAACTCAGGTCTCCCCTGTTTCCCCATAAAGCTTTATAACAAACATTACGAAAACTTTTCAAACAGTTCTCTTTTAGTAGGGTTGGGTATATGTCTGTAAACACTCCCAGGCCTTCCAATATGTCAGTTTTTTTCATTTGTGTAAATGGGTCTATGTGCATCCAGGGACCAGCCTGGAAATAAGCCACAATCTCCAGAATTCGTCGATAGAAATATGCTTCGGCAAGGAACCAGGGTATTTCTAACCAGGTTTTGTTCTGCCATGGTGTGATTTCCTCCAACCACACCCGCCTGTCGCTGGTTGGTTCTTTGAGCATTTTTATTTGACCTGATTCTATCTCATCTTTGAAATCCAGCAATTTTTGACATATCTCAGGCGTGTAATCATTGTGGGATAGTATTCTGTCAATAATGTCTGGTTTGCGCTGTCGAATTGTTTTTTGGGCAAACGAACCTTGTGCAGAGGTCATAATTAAGGGAGGGAGGTTGTCTGAGCACATTGTCATTCTTTCGATAACAGGTTAAGGTTGTGTTTATCTAGGTTTGATTTAAAATGGGGTTTATGTTGGTTTTTGAACTTTCATGAATCAAAGTTGATAAAAGTTTTTATCCCCTCTCGTTTAGCAGCAATTGTAAAAGCCGTCAGGTATTCTTCAAGTGGATATTGATGGGTGATGAGGGGTTTGAGATTGATCATCTCCTTTGACACCAGGTTGATTGCTTTTGGATAGGTATTCACCATGCGTCTTGAGAGCTTGAGTGTTATCCCGCGTCTTCGTGCAGCAGATGCTGTAAACCAGGTTTTGTCTTCAGAAGGGATGCCAATCAGGACAGTTGTCGCACCCCGTTTGGCTGTTTGTATGGCTGTCTCAACGGCTGACCCATCATCACCGGCAGCCTCAAACGTCACATCCAGACCACGCTTTCCAGAAGCCTGGAGGATTGGTGATGTTTCATTTCCATCTGCTAAAAAAACGTCGGTTGCCCCACATTCTAATGCCATTTTTAGACGGTCCTCAAGTCTATCGGTGGCAAAAATGATCGCGGCACCAGCCAGTTTTGCCATTTGAATGGTTAACAGACCAATAGGACCTGAGCCAAAAACGCCAACATTCATTCCCGGGAAAACCTTCCCTAACTTAAGGGCATGAATGGCCACCCCCAGGGGTTCCAGCATAGCAGCTTCCTGAGGGGAAAACTTATCTGGTAATGGATAAACCGCAGCTTTTGGCCAGCTCAGGAATTGCTGTAATGCACCGTCCGTATCCTCTGAACCAGCAAACTTAAGCTCAGTACAGAAATTTGGGTTGCCCTCCAGACAAAATTCGCATCGTCCACAGTGGATTGCCGGGTCAACAGCTACAAGCTGTCCTTTCATGGGACCTTCATCGATTCGTGCTGAGAATTCATGGCCCAGGATGAGCGGCCTATCCAGTTGAAGGCTACCAGTTCCACCTTCGAGAAAGTAATGGACATCAGATCCGCAGACACCTACACTGGCTGTTCGCAGAAGGACTTCATTATTATTTTGCCTGGGTAGGGGAATTGATTCTAACCGTAAATCCTCAATTGTGTGTAATCGGATGGCTTTCATTTGTATTGCACCTTGTATTTTCTCTATTGGATTTTTTTGCTGGCAATTATAATCATGGTATGACGTATATTGTACCTTCATGGAGTGAAGTTAGCTGTGCTTGATACAGACACCGACTATCCAAAAGTTAGGAAAAAAGGATCCTGGCTCGTGAAAATTATGGTTCCGCTTCGAATATTATGATCAATTTGACATAGTAATATGATACGATTGTCTTAGAAACAATATCTTTAATGGCATCAATCCTGAGCCGGTGGGCTTATATTATTGCTTTTAATCATTTATCTTATGCCCAAATTTGATTATTTTAATCTTCTCAGCCCAATATACGATATGGTTTTTGCTCAAAGGCAAGAGCATGAACTTGTTGATTTATTGGAGATCGAAAATTGTCAAACTTTGCTTGATGTTGGGGGAGGGACGGGCCGAGTCTCGGTTTTATTTAAAAATACCACGAAGAAGATTTTTATAGCGGATACTGCCATAAATATGCTCCAACTGGCCCGTGATAAAGGGTTGGCTACTGTTGTTTCTGAATCCGAGCATTTGCCTTTTCCCGATCAAATATTTAATCGAATTATTATGGTGGATACGTTTCACCATGTGAAAGATCAACGCCAGTCGCTGGATGAAATGTGGCGATTACTCACCCCACGTGGAAAGATGGTTATTGAAGAGCCTGATATCCAGCATTTGTTGGTAAAATTAATCGCATTGGGAGAGCGATTATTGCTTATGCGCAGCCAGTTCAAGAAACCCCAGGCCATTGTGGAAATGTGTCAGTTTGTACCTCACTCTGATGTTAAATTAATCCGCCGTAAAGGGTTTGCATGGATTATAATTACAAAAAAGGAAATTGACTGAAAGGTGATCAAGATGGCAAAAGTGAATGTCCACCAGGCGATGCATGCGATTCCAAATTATTTTAATCCAGAAAAAGCACAGGGTATATCAGGTACTGTTCAATGCATGTTCTCCGGGGAGCAAGCATCTAACTGGGTGATCACAATTGCAGATCAAAATTGTGAGGTTTACGAGGGAAAAGTAGAAAACCCCGACCTGACCATCAAAGCAGACGCTGAAATGGGTGTTAATATTTTGACTGGAAAGACAGATGCTATGCGGGCTTACATGTTGGGCAAAATAAAGGTGTTTGGTGATCTATCACTGGGGATGAAGTTAACCGATTTCTTTGACGCCGATTAATGGTTATTGGCACCGAAAGGAATATAAGATCCCATCAAGTATTTCGTATAGGAGCAGTAGTTATTGGTTTAGAATAATCCCCAGTCATCTCCCAGACCCTCTTCAATCATTGAGGTATCCCAGGTTTCCTGTCCATAATTTATTTTTGTAGTTACATCCAGGACTGATTCCGCTTTTTTACGGGTATTTTCCATCATTGAAGGGCCATATGGACAATAAGGGGTGGTGAGTATCATTGTGACCACTGCGTGGTCTTCCTTCATTTCCACATTCCTGACAAGACCAAGTTGGAGAATATTTAATCCCAATTCTGGGTCGATTATTTCCTCTAATCCTTCTTCTAGTGCAGGAACAATATCTGGGTGGGTTTTTTCAACGTCCCAAACGGGAATATTTGCTTGTTTTTTATCGGTCATGTCAGTTTTCTCCCACTTGTTGGGGAATATGGTAAGTACAGCGGTCTGAATCATTAAAGATACAAGTTGTAATTGTGACAGGAATGGCTAATGATTCTGAAATCATTGCATGATCCAGTGTGCAGATATCAGGATGTTCCAATCCGATTTGATAATATGGGCAGGAATATGAAATGAGAGTATATGAATTCTTGTTTTTCTTTGATTCAACGATGAACCCTTCCCTGGTCATGATGGTCTTGAGCAACTGTATCCGTTCATCAAGTGGTCTTTTAATAAACTCGTCTTGATAACTTTTTGCAATATCTGAGCCAATCTCTTTAAAGAGGTCTTTGATTTGATTGGGTGGCAGTTTAACCTTAAGGGAATCAAGGATTCGGCGTGTCAATTGAAGGTAATTGGTTGGAAATTTTTCAACACCCTGATCGGTTAATGCGTAGATCAGCCTTGGTCTGCCAACGCCATGCCGCTCTTCACTGGAGGTTACCAATGCTTCCGCTTCTAAGGCTGCCAGATGATGCCGAATTGAAATACCATTGATACCAACAGATTTTGCCAAATCTTTTATACTGGATCCGGGGTACATGAGTAAGGTCCTGAGTATTTTTTCCCGTGTGCTTCTCATAAAAATTTGCCTTGAAAATAAAGATAGAATATGTCCAATTTATGGTTGTGATTTTAGCACGCTGCGCCAAGGTTTGTCAATATATTAGATATTTATATTAAAAATATATTTGAGTATGAGTAAAAATAAGGTTGGATTGCTTTTTACCCCGGTATTAAACCGATATAGATTATTAGAATCAGGATGGCAAGAAAAATCTTTCAGCCAGTTTTCTTTCGCTGAGCTGGGGTCATATCATCATTGAAATCGATCATTAAACTTTATTCTAATGATATTATTATGGGAATGGAATAGCATAAAAATATTATTGACAAAGAATAAAAAAATTTTGCTAAATTATTATATATTTATAATAATAATTAACTTAGGAAAACACGCATGCTATAATCTTCCTGCTTTGCAATAACAAGATAAATAAGATAAAATAAGGAAGTTATGACCGCTAACGGTTGAGGAGTTTGAATGTCTAAATTGGAAATAAAAAATTTACATGTATCGCTTGAGGATACTCACATCATCAAGGGATTTAACCTTTCTGTAAAACGTGGAGAAGTTCACGCCATTATGGGACCTAACGCAACTGGGAAATCCACACTGGCTTACACCATAATGGGACATCCTAAATACGAAGTTTCTGGGGGTGATATACAAGTTGATGGAAACAGCATCCTTGAAATGGCTCCCGATGAACGTTCTCGGGCAGGTATCTTTCTGGCATTTCAATATCCTGTCTCTATTCCAGGTGTAACTGTGGCAAACTTTCTGAGAACTGCGGTCAACGCCAAAAGGCGTTATTCCGATCCCTCGCAAAAGGATATTTCTATACTCGAATTTCGCAAGTTACTAAAATCAAAGATGGATTTACTGGAGATGGATTATTCCTTTGGTGGCAGATACTTGAATGAAGGTTTTTCTGGAGGCGAAAAAAAGCGTACAGAGGTTCTACAACTTGCTGTATTAGAGCCATCTTTTGCGATTCTCGATGAAACTGACTCCGGGTTGGATATTGACGCTATCCGGATTGTGTCCGAAGGAGTCAATGCATTGAAAGGCCCCAATATGGGTGTGGTTGTCATCACCCATTATCAGCGGATTTTGAATTATCTCCAACCTGATTATGTTCATGTCATGTATGATGGCCGTATCGTTGAATCTGGTGGTGAAGAACTGGCAGTACAACTGGAGGAGCATGGGTACGATTGGGTGCGTGAAAAATATGGACACCCAGAAGCAGCTTAAACTTAAATTAATGGAGGTCTTCTATGGGTAAAAACCCAGAGACTGATTTTATAAATGAACTAGGTGAGTATCAGTTCGGATTTCATGATCCTGAAACTTATATATACAAAAGCCGAAAAGGTCTTGATGAGGACGTAGTCAGGCAGATTTCTGCAAAAAAGAATGAACCTGATTGGATGTTGGCCTTTCGAATAAAAGCATTGAGACATTTTCAGCAAAGACCGATGCCAACCTGGGGCCCTGATTTAAGCGGCCTTGATCTGGATGATATTTTCTTTTATGTCAAACCGACGGATGCCGAAGGAAAGACCTGGGCAGATGTTCCAGATACGATCAAAAACACATTTGATAAATTAGGCATTCCAGAAGCTGAGCAAAAATACCTTTCAGGGGTGGGCGCACAGTATGATTCTGAGATGATTTACCACAGTGTTCAGGAAGGTCTTGAAAAACAAGGGGTTATTTTTCTCTCAATAGAAGAGGGCTTAAGGCAACATCCAAAACTATTTAAGGAATACTTCTCGACAGTCATTCCAATCCAGGATAATAAATTTGCAGCCCTGAATAGCGCTGTTTGGTCAGGCGGCTCTTTTGTTTACATTCCACCAGGTGTTAAGGTTGATTTACCGCTGCAAGCTTATTTCCGGTTAAATGTTGCCAACATAGGCCAATTTGAGCGTTCATTAATCATCGCTGATGAAGGGGCGCAGGTGCATTATGTGGAAGGTTGTACAGCGCCAACATATATGACCAACTCCTTTCACAGTGGTGTTATCGAAATTGTGGTTAAGAAGAACGCGCGTGTTCGTTATACAACCATTCAAAACTGGTCCAGTAATGTATACAACCTTGTGACACAGCGATCCAAAGTTTATGAAAATGGAACGATGGAGTGGGTTGACGCCAATCTGGGGTCAAAGATAACAATGAAATACCCTTCCTGTTATTTACTGGAGCCTGGTGCCAAGGGTGAGATTTTATCGGTCGCTTTTGCTGGGCCAGGCCAGCATCAAGATGCAGGTGGTAAAGCGATTCATTTTGCTCCTAACACCAGCAGTAAGATTACATCAAAATCAATCAGCCGCAAAGATGGACGCAGTTCCTATCGAGGTTTAGTAAAGATCCTCTCGGAAGCCGAGGGTTCCAGGTCTAATGTTGTCTGTGACGCGTTATTACTGGACCCCCAATCTCGCTCGGATACCTATCCGTATATTGAAGTTGACGCTCAGGATGTCAGCCTGGGTCACGAAGCAACAGTATCCAAGGTCGGTGAAGAGCAATTATTTTATTTAATGAGCAGAGGATTAAGCGAAGAAGAGGCGACCACTATGGTTGTCTCCGGTTTTATTGAACCTTTGGTTAAAGAGCTCCCCATGGAATATGCCGTAGAAATGAACCGCTTGATTCAGCTACAAATGATTGGGTCAGTTGGATAAACAGGAAAGAAGAATAATACCTCATGTCAAGTTCGAGAAAAAGTATCAAAATAGGCAAAGCTACCCGGTCTCGTAAAGGCTTATCTGGCTTCTCGTTCACCGATAAAAGCCTTCCTGAAGTTGAGGATTCCAGTCTCAGAGATTATCGTCAATCTGCCTGGGAAGCCTATCAGTCATTATCCTTTCCAACGAAGCTGGATGAGCCATGGCGAAGGACTGATATCAGTCAATTAAAAACTGAATCCTTTTCCTTGTTCAAAAAATCTGAAAAAGAGCAACAATTGCCAAGGCATGTGTATGACCCAAAAACGGCGGATGACCTTCGGTCAGGTCAAATCATAGCTGGTGCCGGGGTAAATGATTGTTCGATAAACCGAGCTTTAGAAGATAAAGGGGTCATCTTTGAGGATTTTCATACTGCTGAAATAGTGCATCCCAGAATACTTCAAGAGGTTCTCGGGCAAATTGTCTCACCGGGTGAGGATAAATTCACAGCATTGGCTGCAGCACTAGCGACAGATGGCGTCTTTTTATATGTGCCTAAAAATGTTACTATTGAAGATCCACTCCACAGTATTTATTGGGGCATGGGTGAATCTAAGGCATTTATAAATCACCTCGTTATCTGGTTGGAGGAAGGGGCGCAGGCAACGATTGTGCACGAATCAACATCCCCAAATGGTGTTTTAAACGAACAGCTATTCCACAATGGGATTGTGGAGATTCATGTGGGCAATAATGCACATCTTAATTTAGTTGAACTCCAATCCTGGGGCAAGAATGTCTGGTCTTTTACTAGGGAACGGGCGCAAGTGATGGCTGATGGAAAATTGGACTGGGTTTTTGGCGCAATGGGCTCGCACTTATCGAAAAATTTTTTGGATATTGATCTGGTGGAGCCTGGCGCACAGGGACGAATGTCTGGCTTTTATTTCACCGATGATGACCAGCACCTGGACCTTGATACTCAGCAGAACCATCTGGCTGCACACACCACCAGCGATCTGTTGTTTAGGGGGGCTTTAATGGATGCCAGCAGGTCGGTTTGGCAGGGAATGGTCTATGTTGCACCCGGGGCGGTGGGCACAGATGGCTATCAGGCAAATCGAAATTTGATTTTAAGCAAAGCTGCTCGAGCAGATTCGATTCCAGGTCTAGAAATCCTGGCTGATGATGTTCGATGTTCACATGGAGCAACGGTTGGAAAGATAGATGAAGATGAAATATTTTACTTGTTAAGTCGTGGGATACCCCAAAAAGAGGCTGAGCAGTTAATTATCTTGGGCTTTTTTAATCCTATCATGGAGCGTATCCCATTTACAGGTGTTCGACAAAAGTTTATTGATGCCATTATAGAGAAAATGAATGCTAGATAAGCGCACCAATCGTTTTTCATACAGAAAAATAATAGTAATTACGTCTGAATTCTGCTACAATAGATAATTGATAGATCACAATCCATATTAATTATTATTTGTTTCCAAGGAGGATCAATGGCGAGATCACCATTTATGCGACCACCCGCAGAAGAGATAACTTATCAGGTAGGTGATGTAGTTGAAGTATTTTGTGACCATGAAAAGAATGGCGATCGAATCAGAGATTGGGTAAGGGGAATTGTTGTTCAGGTGGATGAAAAAATGGTAGCGGTGCAATTCCGCACCAATGTTTACCTCACGGATGGCTGGATGGTCCCTGACCATATTCTATGGTTCCCATTTGATTCAAGTTTAATCCGGCTGGCTAAAAAGGAGTCGACTCGACCAACAGGTTATCAATCGGGCTGAAAATGGTTTTATCGAGCGTATCTGGGCGGTCTGCAGGATATGACCGCCTTTTTAATAACAAGGGAATAAAATGACTGAGATTATCTATTATCCAATTTGTTCCTTAGAAAAACTTCCAGTTGGAGAACGTTTATTCGTTGAAGTGGATGAAGAACCAATTGTCATTTTTAACTTCAATGGCGATATATTTGCTATCGCCGATGTTTGTACGCATGATCAGGGCTCTTTAGGCGATGGAGAGCTGGAAGGGTATGAAATTGTTTGCCCCAGGCACGGTGCTCGTTTTGATATCAGGTCGGGGGAGGTAGTAACATTACCAGCAGTAAATGGAATCTCAACGTACCCGACCAGATTGAATAAGGGCATGGTAGAAATTGGCGTGGAAGCTTAAATCATTGTGCATAGAAAAACGGCTGTTTTTTCAGCCGTTTTAAATTGTGTTTTAGATGGGCTTAAAGATATTCTCAAAAAGCCAAGAAAGTCCCTGATTTCTTATAGGATATTTGATCCAAACTGACCGACAATTCTTAAGATATCGAAGCCCTCAGCAAAACGTCTTTCTGCCAGGGCACCATGCCGAATTGCAGTTGCGTGAATTATGTTTTCATCAAGATAATATTTATCTGCATAGGTCTTGTAGGCTTTCAATGCACGGATTTTTCTTTTTACACCATCTTCAGATACCTCAACTAAAAAGTCCGGAAAGAAACCATAGCTGGACCTTAATACATCAAATCCCAGTAATGTTGTGCCCCTAAATGCACGTAAGGCTTCCTGGGTTATTGTTTGATGATCTTGATGAATATCCTGAGCAGTATGCACAAGCACAACCTCAGGATGGTATTGATTCTTGAGTTCAATCATGACCTCAAGAATCTCCTGGCGGACTGCCTGGAAACGGCGCGTTATGAATTCGTGAAGGAAGGTATTTTCAGGATTAACCCCAAGTATTTTCATGCTGGCTTTATGCTCTTCAACAAGATTTTGGAGCGAAGGATTTTTCTGGTTGTCGGAAAAGGTCACACAAATGACCCTGGTCTGGCTTACAATATCTGATATCAGTGCACCACATCCGAGCTCAATATCATCTGGATGTGCACCAATACATAAGACTGTATCACCAAAAAAAGTCATATTATGATTCATAATTTGTTATTTCTGTGCCAGGAAACCGCCGATGACTTTTGTCATCACTAATTTCCCATCTCGATTGAACCACTTTTTAGCAATCTCAGTGATACTTGACATGATCTTTTCAAAGTCTTCTTTAGTTTCAAAGAATGTGTTCCATAGCAGGCGGTCTTCAGATAGGGAGGCTCGTGTATAGGTAAGAAATGGATCTACAGATGGGAATGTAAGTGGGTTTGTAAAAATATGTACTTTTACATCGGAGAATTGGTCTTCAATTGTCTTGAAAATTTCTGATGCATACCGAGAACTACCTGGCATTGGAGGAATCTCTTTCCCTGTGGCCTCTTGAATAATTTCGTAAAACATCTGTTTATTTTCAGGCATCGGGCCAGTTGTAAACAGATAGCCACCCGTTTTTGTCACACGGTGCATTTCCTTGATTGTAAAAGGTATGTTTTCTGCGTAGTAGATCGCGAAGGAGCATGAGACCAGATCATAAGTGTTGTCGGGGAATGGAAAGGTTTTATTAAAGTCAAAGCTCTCAAATTTTACCTTGTTACCCAGTTTATTATTTTCTTCTTTTGCTTTGGTTAGGAGCTCATCAGAAACATCTGCCCCTGTAATAGCCCCTTTACCGCTCAGGTGGGCCAAATATGAAAAGCATTGTTTCCCTGCACCACAGCCAACATCAAGGATGGACATACCCTGTTCAAGAGGTAATACCTCCAACATCCATTTATCGATATCCTTAGCGCCATATGCATCATGAATATTGATTCGGGTAAGCAAGTCATTGGTTGTTTCCTGGTAAGAAATTTTCATAAGAGTTCCTTTTCTGGTTGATTATTTGCCTGGTAAGTATAGTTGGAATAATGGAGTTAGGTCAAGGTATTAACAGATTCGTGGCAGAATTTCACCTGATAGCATATCCACTATCCTTGTTGTTCCATAGGTTGTTCGTAGGTGTACCTCGCCTGGCTCATCTTTTAAAACCACCCCAATGCGCATAGCATGGATTCCGAATTCTGAGGTCCTGAGTATTTTGAGTGCACTGACAGCAAACCTCTCAGGGAGAATGATCACGACTTTGCCTTCATTTGCCATGTAGAGGGGGTCAAATCCGAGCATTTCACAGGCCATTTGGACATCAGGTTTGATAGGAATGGCCGTTTCCTCAATAAGCATGCTGACCTGGCTCTGACAGGCGATTTCTTTCAGAGAAGTGGCCAATCCGCCTCTGGTTGGGTCTCTGAGAGTATGCACCTGTGGTATCGACTCCAGAAGCGGTTTGATCATTTTATTTAGCGGGGCGACATCTGATTTTATTTTCGAATCAAAGCCCAGATGTCCCCTTGCCTGTAAAACGGCAATGGCATGGTCTCCCAGCGTACCAGACAGGATAACGGCATCACCTGGTTTAGCAAACTGTCCCCCTACCTCACGACCTGGTGGAATTAAGCCAAAGCCCGTTGTATTGATATATACACCATCCGCTTTGCCTTTTTCGACCACCTTTGTATCACCGGCCACGATACAAATATCAGCTTCCTGACAGGTTTTTGCCATTGAATCGATGATCTGGGTCAGCAAATGTATGGAGAATCCTTCTTCCAGAATAAAGCCAGCCGTTAAATAGCTGGGCTCTGCCCCCAACATAGCGACATCATTAACGGTGCCAGATACTGCCAGGCGACCGATATCGCCTCCAGGGAAAAACAGGGGCGATACCACGTGGGAATCGGTTGAAATGGCATATTGACCGTTTTTTGAGTTTTGGAAGGATATTTTGGCGGCATCATTGCCCTGTAGCAAATATCGATTACCGAGTTTTTTAAGAAAGGTATTGCGAATCAGGTCATGGCTCATTTGGCCCCCGCTGCCATGTCCAATGACAATTGTTTCTGTGGAATGGTGTGGTATCGGGCAGACCGGACCTTGAATTTGGATGGGTTCTGGGCTATTTCCAGTCATCTTTATTTCCTACCAAATCGATAGTAAGCAGCACAGGCGCCTTCAGATGAGACCATAGGCGCGCCTAATGGAGATTGGGGTGTACATGATGATCCAAATGCTGGACAATCGAATGGTTTTTTCAAACCCTGCAAAACCTGGCCAGCAATGCAGATGCTAGATTCTGATCTTTTAATTTTACCAGTGTCAAATCTTACGGTTGCATCAAAATGATGGAACTCGTCACGTAAACCATAACCACTCTTGGGGATAGTGCCAATGCCGCGCCAATTTCGGTTGACTGGTATAAACACTTGTTTGATTAATTTTTGCGCGACTTTGTTTCCCGCGCAGGTGACTGCGCGCGAGTAAGCATTTTCTACCTGGCAGCGCCCTTCTTCCAGCATTGTCACTGTGCGGAGGATTCCATTTACCAGGTCGAGAGGTTCAAAACCGGTCACAGTGATAGGCGTTTTATATCGCTCAGTGATGGGTAAATATTCCCAGTAACCCATGACTGTACAAACGTGACCAGCTGCTAGAAAACCCTGAATACAATTGTCCGGGCTGGATAAAATGGCATGCATCGCGGGAGGGACGAGAACATTTGCAGGCAAAATTGAAAAATTGTCCAGATTTAGTTTGTCAGCCTGGATGACAGCCATAGCATTGGCTGGGGCTGTTGTCTCAAAACCAATTGCAAAGAAAACGACCTGTTGATCAGGATTTTCCTGTGCCAACTTCACGGCATCCAGGGGAGAATAGACCACCCGTACCTGACCACCTGCTGCTTTCACAGCGAAAAGGTCCCCTTGTGAGCCGGGGACGCGCAACATATCACCAAAAGAGGTGAAAATGACATTGGGCTGTTGAGCGATCCATAATGCCTGGTCTATCAATTCTAGGGCGGTAACACATACTGGGCAGCCTGGCCCGTGGATCAATTCAATTTCATTAGGCAAGAGCTGATCCAATCCATATTTCATGATAGCATGGGTTTGGCCGCCGCAGATTTCCATTAACGACCATGGACGCGTTATCTGTTGATGGAGTTTGCTAACGACTCCTTTAACTAACTTCGCGTCGCGATAGTTACTGAGCAATTCCAGAGCCTCTATCTCAGTCACCCTGGGCTTTGTCCTCTTGGGTTGCAAGTGATGCCATCTCATTTAAGATTTCTAGCGTTTCCTGTGCTTCTTCTTCGCTGAGTAAGTTCAGCGCAAATCCTGCATGGATGATGGTCCAATCACCGGGTTTGGCTTCGGGTATGACTTCTATACAGGCTTCGCGACTCACACCACCAAAATCGATTTTTGCCATTTTTGTGCCATGATCTTCATAGATTGATAGAATTTTTCCAGGTATGCCGAGGCACATAAATTACTCCTTATGTCTAAAATACCGATAAGCTGAAATTAACACCTGTCCAAAGGCCACACAACCATCATTGGCTGGTGTTTGTGAGTGGATGAGCGGATGTATGCCGTCATTTTTTAGTAGCGCCATGGTTTTTTCAAGCAAAAACGTGTTTTGCCAGACACCGCCTGAGAGTACCATCTGATGGATGTTGTACACCTGCCTGACCATTTTCGCGATGTCTAAAGAAAGATGCGCAATGGTGTTGTGAAAACGGGCTGAGATGATTCTTTGAGGTACATTTTTTGACAGGTCCATCAAGATAGCAATTAACGTTGGTCTAATGTCAATTAAATTATCACTCATTCGCCATGAATAATACCCAATCTCAGCTGGTTCGGCGATTGCTTCTAATTCGATGGCAGCCTGTGCTTCGTAAGTAATTGTCTGTCTGACTCCGATTAATGCAGAGACTGCATCAAATAAACGTCCCATGCTTGAGGTGAGCGGTGTGTTGATACTCTTCTCCAACTGGACCATTAGTGCAGAACGTTCTAACCTGGATAATGATTGAACGGGTTCCAAATTTTCATCCCATGGCAGACCATAAACCCATAATGTGCTCAAAGCCATTCGGGCAGGCTTCCGTATGGCGGCTTCCCCACCAGGAAGGGGGACTGGTTTGAGATAATACGGTCTGAGAAAATCCACACAATTGCCGATGAGGACCTCACCTCCCCAAATGGTGCCATCTTCACCAAAACCAGTGCCATCAAAAATTAACCCGGCAACTTTTTGGTCATTCGGTATGTGATTTTCAACCATGCAGGCAGCCAGATGGGCATGGTGATGCTGTACCGGATATGGATTGAGGCGTTTCTGGTTGATTTCACCCCGTGCATAGGTCGTTGAAAGATAGTCCGGGTGTAAATCATAGCTGATCGCTTCCGGTTGTATCCGAAAGAGTGTTTCAAAGTGCGATATGGTATCTTTATAATCTCTAAAAGTTTCCCAGTTTTCCAACTCACCGATGTAATGACTGAGAAAGGCATATTTTTCACGGGTGAGACAAAAAGTGTTCTTCATTTGTGGGCCAGTTGCCAATATTTGGGGTAGTGATTCGGGTAGCCTAATTGGATTTGGGGCGTATCCTCTGGCGCGACGGATTGGGTAAGGTTTATCACCTATTATTGCATAAACCGAATCATCAATGCGTTTATAAATTGGTCGATTGTGCATCAGAAAGGAATCCGCAATTTGGGCAAGTTTTTCCCTGGCAACCTTGTTTTCGGAAATTATGGGCTCTTCTGACAGGTTACCACTTGTCATTACCAGAACTTGTGGAAACCCATCTGCTTGTTCCAGCAAGAGGAGATGTAAAGGTGTGTAGGGCAGCATAAACCCTAATCTGTTTTGACCAGGAGCGGCAGCATCAGTGATTTTTGAGCCAGCCATTTTGGGTAGAAGGACGATCGGGGCCTGGGGGCTGGAGAGTAAGGATTCCGCCATCGGTGTCACATGGACGAAATTTTTTATAACGTCTATACTTGGTGCCATCAGCGCAAAGGGTTTGTGTGGACGATTTTTGCGTTCGCGGAGCTTGGAGACAGCTTCGGTGTTGCTCGCATCGCAGGCCAGGTGAAAACCTCCTAAACCTTTGATGGCCAGGATTTTGCCATTGGCGAGCAGCTCTCGAGCGGCTTTAATCGCAGCATCATGGGTTGCATAGGTTTCGCTTGATACTGATTCTATCCACACATGCGGGCCACAGTCAGGGCAGGCGATGGGCTGGGCATGAAACCGTCGATTCATTGGGTCGTCATACTCTTCCTGACAGATCGGGCACATACTAAAATGGGCCATTGTAGTATTGGGCCGGTCATAGGGAATGTCTTTGATGATTGTAAAGCGAGGACCGCAATTGGTGCAATTTATGAATGGATAACGAAACCGATGGTCTTGAGGATTGAATAGTTCTATCATACAATGGCCACAAACCGCCATGTCGGGTGAAACAGGCATAAAATCAGTCTCGGAATTCTTGCTGGTTGTGATTTTAAACCCTTTGTAATTATTGTCTTCAATGGTTCGTGTTTCAATAGAGTCGATTTGAGCCAGAGGTGGAGCATTATGTGTTATTGCGTTAAGGAATGATTTGAAATTTTCTTCAGCGCCAGTCACTTCAATATCCACACCACTGGCGGAATTTTGTACCCAGCCCGAGAGGTTAGATTGGATTGCCAGGTTATAGATGAATGGCCGGAAACCGACACCCTGAACGATCCCATTGATGTGGATATGGCGGCTTATGTGAGTCACGGGATAGAGATTAACCTCACGAAAGTTTTGCCTTAAGCCAGTGGAACCAGTCATCGATTCCTTCGCCCGTCGTGCATGAGACAGGAAATGATCGCAAGCCAGGGTTTAGGATTTCTACGCCGCGACGAAAATAATCCATATCAAAATCGATGTAAGGGAGAAGGTCAATCTTGTTGATAATCAAAACATCCAAGCCTCGATAAATATTAGGATATTTATAAGGTTTGTCATCCCCTTCGGGTACACTGGCGATGAGAATATTGCTGTGAGTGCCGAGTTGCCAAGCAGCAGGGCATATCAGGTTGCCGACATTTTCTACAATCACCAAATCAAGGGCGTCAAGCGGCAATTGATTGAGGGCATTTTCAACCATTACTGCATCCAGGTGGCACTCACCCCCAGTATTGATTTGTACTGCTGGCATCCCAGCAGCATTGATTTTATCTGAATCAATGGTGACTGGCGCAGTATCACCTTCGATCACACCGATCTGGTAAGCATCGGCGATTAATGCCTTAATGGTGGCTAGAATAAAACTGGTTTTTCCTGAACCAGGTGATGCCATCAGGTTGATTGAAAAGATATCATGTTGACTCAGGCGGCGTCTGTTTTCATTCGCCAAATGGTCGTTGGCGTTCAAAATATTCTCAACAATTTTTATTCGATTTTGGGTCATTTTTTACCTTTGAATCTCTATGCTTTCGAGGTGGAATTCATCACCCGAAAGGACACGTATGTTGACACTTTGGCAATTCTGACAGGCGGTTAGATCGCCTTCAAGAATATATTCGTGAGCGCATTCTTGACAAACCAGTTTTGCTGGCACCCGGTTGAAATGTAGCTGCGCTTCTTCGCAGATGGTGTCTTTGCTGATAATATTCCAATAAAATTCGATTGAATCATCCACGATGCTGGATAAGCGCCCAATTACCAGGTAAATATCTGTGACTTTGGTGGCCTGTGCTTTTTGGGCGTGCTTACAGGCGATATCAAGTACGCTTTCGGTGACAGCAAGTTCATGCATGCAGTGATTATAGTACTTTTATGATAAAAAATGTAGGGTTTGAGATCAACCATGCTGACAGGTGAGTAATTCCAGCAGGTGTAACCGGTATGCTAAGAAGCGTGAGGCCACAATGTTCGCTAAGCGACTCATGATAATATAACCAAGGTCGCAATCTGTCTGACAAATTTCTGTTAACCTCTTCGCTTCTAAGGCAATCAGTCTAGTGTCTTCTATAACCCGTGCAGTTTCAGTCTTTTGACGCACTACCGGAGTCATACTTGACCAGCCGATCACATCCAGTGTTTCACCAATGAAAATAGGTATTGACCCATGACCGGGAATGAAGCTTTCTAATTGGATTTTCCCATCCAGGATTACATACAGGTTGCGATGTTGTTCTCCTTCAGTGAAGATCACTTCGCCTTTATTAAATAATTGAATTTGCGCTACAGTGGCTAAGCGTTGTAAACTATCTGCTGATAGATCAAGAAACCAGGGTATGGTTTTTAATGCATTTGTTGGATTGGCCTGATTGAGCATTGAAAAACCTTAGTGAGAAAGGACAGGATAGGTCTACAAGATGTCTTGGAAGGACAGTACTATTAAAATACTTGTATTATTAAAAAAATGAAATTGTATTATGTCATTATGCTTGCGTGACAACAGTCACGCGCTGAGTTTTAATGATTGATCCAACCCCAAATTTTTTCTGTGGCGACTTTTGTAAGGGCTGCTGTCTGTGGGCTTAACTCCCGATGGAATTGAAAGCTATAACCACGCACCGAGACCAGGACCGCTTCTGGTACATGACCGTAGATGGTTGCTGATATTGACAGAACCGTTTTGGGGGACATATGATGGGTTAGGGGTGATTTTTCATATTCAGGAGTGAGTTCAATCCATGAAATCGCATCGGGGATATCTGCGGTATGCGCGTCAACAAAGCAAACACGCTTGTAATGAGAAATCGTTTCTGCCAGTTCCGGGTAAATCTGGAGAATAAACAACAGGTCTACTGTACTACTCTCAATCTCTATAAACTCGCCAGGGTCATGAGGAATTTCATACCCAACATGTTCTGCCAATGTTTTAAGGATATGCCAGCCAGCCCCATCATCCTGACGGTCTGCATTTCCATATCCGATGATGAGTGTGTCAGATTTCATAACGCTCTCAAAAATGACGGTTAATTATTAACCCAACCCCTCGTTCTGATTACAAAGAGGGGTTGGGTCTTGATTGGACTCATCTTTACTTACGTGAAATTGTCTGTGTGATTTCACCCTTTGCATTCAAGACATCTATCTTGATGGGCATTTGACCAATTGCATGGGTTGAGCATGAAAGGCAGGGGTCGTAGGCACGGATAGCTGCCTCAACTCGGTTGAGCATCCCTTCCTGCACATCAGGGCCTTTGACATAGGTCTTCGCAACAGAATCAACAGCTTCACTCATGGCCCAGTTGTTGTGGCCTGTCGAAACAATCAGATTGACCCGCTCCAGTTGCCCATTGGGTTTAGCCCAATAGTGATGCAGCAAAGTGCCACGAGGTGCTTCGATGACACCCACACCTTCGCCCTGGAAGTTGTAACGTCTGTTCAAGATATCATTACCCATCAGGTCTGGATCGTCCAGGAGTTCCTGGGTACGCTCGATAGCAAATATTGTTTCAATCAAGCGGGCATAGTGGTAATAGAGGGTATGGTGAACAGGTTTGCCATCGTTGATCTGGTGGTAAAGTTCAAATTCTTCCTGCGCCAGAGGCGTATCAATCTTGTCACATGCATTCAGGCGACCCAGAGGGCCGACACGGTAAACCCCGTCAGGCCATCCCATCTTTTTGTAATAGGGGAATTTAAGGTATGACCAATCTTCAACATGTTCCGCAATAATATCGAGGTAGTTTTGAGCGTTGAAAAGCTCAAGCTGATCACCTTCTCGATCAACAAGGCGGATATCACCGTCAAAGAGTTCGAGGGCATTTTCTGGCGTTACAAGCCCAAAATACCCGGTATGGAAAACGGCAAATTTTTCAATATCAGCGATATTGGCATCTGCCCAATTTTTCATCAACTGGATTCCAATTTTCGTTGTTTCAAGGGCTTTATCCAATCCCGCCAGCATATGATCACGTTTATCAGCAGTTAGTGCCCGGTTAACACCTCCAGGCACAGCAAAATTGGCGTGAATTCGCCGTCCGCCTACCTGGTAAATGATGTCCTGGCCGTATTTTCGTAGTTCAACTGCTCGTACAGTGAGCTCAGGATCGGCTTCGATTAATCCAACCACATTGCGTATAGCTGGGTCTTCATCAAAGCCCAGGATTAAGTCTGGTCCTGCCAGTTCAAAAAAGTGCATGCCGTGGCTTTGAATAATCTGGCCCATATGCATCAGCTCGCGCAATAATACCGCTGTGCGAGGTGGTTTAACGCCCATCACAATGTCGCCAGCTTTTGCAGCAGCAAGGTGGTGGCTGACCGGGCAAATGCCACAAATGCGTGGTGTTATTTGGGGCATTTCGAAGACCATGCGTCCTTCGCAGAACTTTTCGAAACCTCGAAATTCGTTGACGTGAAAATAGGCATGATCAACAGTACCGTTGTCATTCATATGAATGGTCACTTTTGCATGACCTTCTATCCTGGTTACGGGTTCAATTGTAATCTTTTCTGCAGCCATAGTAATTACCTCCTAATGCCAATGCAATTTATCACCCTTTATGTCCGGAATGCGGCCTTCAGCCAGTTCAGCCAGGGCATAGAAGATGATGTCAGCGTCCGGTGGGCAGCCGGGAATATGAATGTCAACTGGGACAACTTCGTGAACAGCTCTTACACGAGTCATTTCTGCCAGCTCAGGATTTCTTGGAATCTTTGCTTCAGAGTCGTTGCTCTCAGCATCAACATACGCGCGTTGAAGGGATGCTTCGATCCCAACGAAATTACGCATCGCAGGGACACCGCCAAAAACCGCGCAGTCCCCCAAAGCAACCAAAATTTTGCAGCGATCTCGCATCCTCTTGGCGACTTTTTCACTGTGGGTATTATTGATACCGCCTTCTAAAATCCCAACAGTTACACCATCCTTATCCGGTTCTTTTAAGTCTGTTATGGGCGTTGCGCGCAGGTCTACCAAATTGACTACCTGTAAAATACGTTCATCTATGTCTAAGAGAGACATATGGCAGCCAGCACAACCGCACATCCAGTCAGATGCTACTTTTGGTTTTGTCATTCGTTTAGTCCTTTCGATCTATCAACCATTAATGGGCTGTTATTAATCAAGATTCCTGAAATTCTACAGTTGGTACCCTGGCCATAAGGCTGGATTTCCAGTCGAGGTCAGGTTTAATTGATAGGGCTTCTGCGACCTTTAGAAGCGCTTCTTGTGATGTCAGGATACCCTCAGGTGCATTCAGGGCCTTGGTAGCCTTCTGGAGTCGGCCATCCATGCTCAGGTAGGTGCCATCCTGTTCTGCCCACATGGTCACAGGTAAAACGACATCCGCATTACCGGTTATTTGAGAGCTGTAAGCTGCCTGGACGACCACAAAGGGGATTTCTTCCAGTGTCTTGGTGATCTTTTGCGATGGATTTTCATCACCTAATAAAATGTAGGCAGATTTTTGACCATTGGGTTTGAATGGTTTTTCCAGACCAAGTTGAGCAGCTGCCATGCTGTTGGCATTTTCTTTGACCCCGATTAAGGCGACATTAAGGGCTTCAGCAAGTTTGAGTAAGGTTTCTAAAGCTATCTCGTCGGCATTCGCTGCAAAAGTTTTTCCATAAACGATGCAGGGTTTCTTTGAAGCTTTTAGCATTTTTGCGACATCGATTAACTCAGGAGCACCTGTTTCATTTTCAACGGCATCCAGCAAACCAACCAAAAAGTTTGACTCATCACCTGCATTGAGTGAGAGTGTTGTCTTGGTGTTTTCAGCCAATCTATTGTTCTTGCTGTCGGCAACGATTAGTTTTGTTCCTTGAACGAGTTGCCTTTTGACAAAAAAGCCGGCCACCTGGTGTTCGTCGACCAGATCAAGTTCAAGAGAGAGAACAAGGTCTGTTTCTTTAAGAGCATCCAGGTTTGCTTCAAATGGCTTACCTAATTTATCTGCCATCCTTGCCAATGAAGCGGTGGCATAGCCTTCTTCCATGCTGGTGACCAATTCGGCTTGCAGCTCATCTGAGAAGATGGACTTGAAAAGAGCGAGGTCTTCAACGGGTAGACGGGTTGATGCTAAAGCAGCCAGTCCTTTTGCATCCTTAAAGCCATCAGCAATAGCTTTCAGTGCTTCATCCCAGGTAGCGGCTTTTAAATTACCATCCTTGCGCACCAGGGGTGTTAGTAAACGTGGACGGTCGTCTTCTAATGGTATAAAACGGCCTTGATCACACAGTAAACCGTGGAAAAGATTATCTTCCCATTCACCTTCAATTCTCACAAGGCGATTGTCGCGTGTGAGCACATTGCGCTGGCAGCCCACGGAACATTCTACACATACGCCAGGATGATGGTCCACTTCGGTTTCCTTGCCCTGGTAGGCACTTTGTCGATCAATTAAGGCGCCAGTGGGGCAGATTTGGACACACACACCGCAGGAGATGCAGGAGCTTTCACCTAAGGGGACGTTATAATCTGCCACGAGAAGGCTGTTAGCGCCACGTTCTTCAAAACCAAGGGTGTGGTTGCCAACCAGCTCACTGCAAGCACGAGAGCATCGCCGACAAAGTATGCAGCGATTGTTATCGAGAATGATAAATGGATGTGATGCATCAACCTCAAAGGGCTGCCAGTTTGGCTGCAGTTCCCAGTGGGTCATATGTTCATCATATGCCCGATTTTGTAGTTCGCAATCACCATCAGCTACGGGGCAATACATGCAAAAATGATTCCGTTCGCTAAAGATTAAGGTTAAGACGAACTTTCTAGCATTCAGTACCTTTTCCGTGTGGGTATTAACCACCATGCCTTCGGCTGCAGGCAATGTGCATGAGGGTTGCAATGTGCGTGAGCCTTCAACATCCACCATGCAAAGTCGACAGCCGCCGTAGGGTGTCAGTTTAGGATGGTGGCATAGTGTTGGCACAAACAGACCAGCTGCTTCTGCAGCCTCTAGAACCGTCGTTCCTTCCTGTACTTCGATGGTTTTTCCGTCAATTGTGAGTTTTATCATGTTAGTGACACTCCGTAATTTCTAATTCAGTCAATCTGATGTTCCCAGTTGCCGCTCATCGGGCAAACGCCAGCTGGACAAACTTTTAGTTTAATATGGGCTTCAACCTCCGCCTGGAAGTGTGCCAAAATATCCTTTAGGGGGGAACCAGCTGTCTGACCGAGACCGCAATTGGATAACTCAAATAGTTGGTTGCTTAGCATTTGTAAATCCACCAAGTCTTGCAGGTTTCCGACGCCTTCGGCAATTCTTGAAAGGACATCAAAGGCACGTTTATTTCCGATCCGGCATGGGTTACACTTCCCACAGCTTTCAAATCGGAAGAAGTTTAACAACACCTTAGCCAGGTCAACGACACAGACGTCCTGATTGCCGATTAATAAGGCACCAGAGCCCAATGATACCCCTGCTTTATTATAAGAGTCGAAGTCCATCGGCGTGTCTTGCAGGCTGGCAGGGATGATCGAACCGCTTGAGCCACCGGTTTGGGCGACTTTAAAAGTGCCCCCATCTTTCATGCCCTTAGCATAAATTGAAATCACCTCACGAAGCGTGATCCCCATCGGCACCTCAATCAAGCCGGTCACATTCACATTCCCAAGTATGGTGTAAACTTTTGTGCCGGGACTTGAGGGGGTCCCAATTGATTTATACCATTCGGGACCATTACGGATAATGGCCGGGATGTTTGCCAGTGTTTCAACGTTGTTTACAACAGTAGGTTTTTGCCACAGACCTGCAGTGGTTGGATAAGGTGGGCGTGCACGCGGTTCACCACGATTACCTTCGATCGATTCGATTAATGCGGTCTCTTCACCGCATATGTAGGCTCCCGCGCCTGCATGAATATGAATATTAAAAGCGAAACCTGTCCCAAAAATGTTGTCACCGAGTAAACCGTATTCCTGTGCTTGCTCAATGGCTTTTTGCATTCGGGTGATTGCAAGTCCATATTCACCGCGTATATAAACAAATCCCTCATCTGCACCCACGGCATAAGCGGCAATCGTCATTGCTTCGATGATGGCGTGGGGGTCACCTTCAAGGACAAGCCTGTCTTTAAAGGTGCCTGGTTCGCTTTCATCGGCGTTACAAATGACGTATTTTTTATCTCTTTTTTCACCAGCAACAAACTGCCATTTTAATCCTGTGGGGAACCCCGCACCGCCACGGCCCTGTAAACCGGATTCTTTGATGACCGTATAGGTTTCTTTCGGTGTCATCTCTTTAAGCACTTTACCAAGGGCTTCATAGCCCTCGTTGATGATGTAATCATCAATAATTTCAGGGTCAATCAATCCTACGTTTTTCAGTACGATGCGATTTTCGGCTGGCAGCGTTCCTTTGCGGGCGGTTAGCCAGGCAATCCGACCAGAAAGGTCATAGGGTGAGATCTGCTTTTCTTCAACCACTCGCCCTTTGTAAAGATGTTCTTCTACAATATGGGGGATATCCTCCGGTGTTACGGATCCATAAATAACTGCATCTGGATAAACCAGGACAAGTGGATTTTGGCTCTTTTTGCTGACATCACTAATCATGGAGAGAGAAATCTCTTCTTCCAATCCATGTGCCAGGATTTGTTTCTGAAGTGTGCTGAACACTTCCAACGCGCCATGATCCATACTTTCAGGGTCGCTTGATACCAGTATCATTGAACGAATTGCTTTCATGAGGCGCCTCCTAATTATATTGGCTGAGGATACCTGGCACCTGTTCAGGTGTCACGTTACCATAGATGTTATTATCAACAATCATCACGGGTCCAACCCCGCAAACACCAAGGCAGCTGGTGGTGAGTAGCGTCCACTTTTCATCATCACTGGTTTCGCCTTTTTCAAGGCCCAATTCCTGTTTGAGTTTCTCCCAAACCAAACGACCTCCCGCCACATGGCAAGGCGCACTTTCGCAAAACTGGATGACGTGTTCTCCACGTGGTTCTGTTGATAGCATCCGGTAGAAGGTGGCCACAGAGTAAATGTGGCTGCCAGGGATGTTCATTCGCTCGCTTAGTTCCTTGATAGCTTCATCTGAAATGTAGCCAAATTGACCATTAATATCTTGGAGAATGGGTATGAGTTCTGATTTTTCACGCCCTTTCTCTTCGACAAGCGCTCGCACAATATTGCGAACGTTTTGTCCATTTTTGACTAAAACTGACATGTTCATCCTCCTCTGTTTGGTCGATAGCTTTAATGGCTTACTTGATCTCAATGGCATCATAAGGACAGATTTGTTCACAGATGCCGCATTTGATACAAATATCCGGATCGATTACGTGTGTTTGGCGACGTTCACCAAAAATGGCGTCAACCGGGCAGTTACGGGCACAAAGCGTGCATCCCGTGCATGGGCCGTCAATGATTTCGAAGCGGATTAATGGCTTACAAATCTTGGCAGGACAACGTTTTTCTAAGATGTGTACTTCGTACTCGTCTAAAAAATGGTCCAATGTGCTTTTTACAGGGTTTGGCGCGCCCTTGCCCAAACCGCACAAGCTGTTCTCATTGATCTGTTCGCAAAGCAACCTCAATGTAACGATATCTTCGGGTTTACCCTTGCCTTCACAAATTCGGGTGAGGATTTCTAATATCCGGCGAGTACCAATTCTGCAGGGGGTGCATTTTCCGCAGCTTTCTTCCTGGGTAAACTCCATGAAAAACCTGGCTATATCAACCATACAGGTGTCTTCATCCATTACCACCAAGCCGCCTGAACCAAGGATTGAACCAGCTTGTTCCAGGGCCTCATAATCCATTGGTAAATGGAGGAATTCCTCGGGTAAACAGCCACCCATTGGGCCGCCAGTTTGGACAGCTTTAAATTTCTTATCTTCCTTGATCCCACCCCCAACATCATAGATAATCTCTCGCAGTGTAATACCAAAGGGGACTTCGATCAACCCGGTATTTTTTACATCTCCAGCCATGGAAAAAGTTTTTGTACCGGTACTTTTCTCATGACCGATATTAGCAAACCACATGGCACCATTGAGTATGATTTGAGGAACGATTGCAAAGGTTTCAACATTATTGATGTTGGATGGATTATGCCACAGGCCCTTTTGTGCCGGGAAAGGCGGGCGAGGACGGGGTTCGCCACGTTTACCCTCTATAGATGCCATTAAGGCGGTTTCTTCGCCACAGACAAAAGCACCTGCACCCATTCTAACATCTAGGTCAAAGGAAAAGTCACTGCCAAGGATGTTGTCACCCAATAAGCCAAAGCTTCTCGCCTGATCAATCGCTATCCGCATTGTTCTTACTGCAATGGGATATTCTGCCCTGACGTAAATATATCCCTGGCTTGCCCCGGCTGCATACGCGGCTATGATCATTCCTTCCACAACGGAATGAGGGTCTCCCTCTTGAACGCTTCGGTTAGCAAAAGCGCCCGGGTCGCCTTCATCCGCGTTGCAAATCATATATTTTTGATCACCCTCCGCGTCACGGATAAATCTCCATTTTAATCCAGTTGGGAAACCGGCTCCGCCTCGACCCCGCAGACCAGATTCAAGGACTTCTTGAATTGTTTCTTCAGGAGTCATTTCGGTCAACACCTTGCCGAGTGCCATATATCCATCGCGAGCAATGTATTCTTCGATATTGAGCGGATCAATTTCACCTACATTTTTCAGGACGATCCGCATCTCTTTTGCTTGCGGTGCTGACAGCTCTTTGTCAGCGATTTCTTTGGCCTCCCGAGTGTATTGTGCCGCAATACGTCCTTTGAGGAAGTGTTCTTCTACCAGAAAAGGGACATCTTCCAATGATAGATTGGTGTAATGAACACCTTCAGGGTATACCATCAGATCAGGGCCCTCAGATTCGGGATCACCAATACGTGATGTTTCAAGCACCTGAACTTCATCGATCAGGCCTTGTTTAACCAGTTCATCATGAAGGGCGTCAATCAGCTCGTACGCGCCTTTATCGATACAAATAGGATCTATTGAAACAAGGACATGTGAACGAAAATATGCCATCAATTACCTTCCAGAATTATGGTTATTCTGAATTTCAGCCTTTGATTTGATATTCGGAAATAATTTCACCTTCAACAACGTGTTCTTTGATGATGCGTTGCGCCATTTCAGGATTGACTTTCCCGTAAGACACTTTATCTTTACCAGAGACAGCAACCTGTACAATTGGTTCATATGAATCCAGTCCAATGTTACCCGTTTGTCGCACGATGATGTCACTTAAATTCTCTTTTTCGATGGTTTCTAGAATTGCTTTGAGAGTCTCACGAGCTCCAGCCGCAATTCCAACAGTGCCCATGCCGACAATCACTTCGGTTTTTCCGGATGATTCTTTTATCTGCTGCTTTTTGAGTGCTTCCTCTCGAATTTTTTTGAGATCATCTAAAGATTTTATGGTGGACATATTCAGCTCCTGTTAGTTTATTTTCCTGTTTCAACTTTTGCCAAAGCTTGTTGACGGACGTTTTTAATTCCTTCTTCGAGTACCTCCCGGATGTACTTCATAACAGATGGTTCCGACAGAGGTATTCCTTCAAGGATCTGTTTGATTGGTTCATCATCAAAGACAAACCCGTGCTCATTGATCTGATAATCAAAAAACCAATGAACTTCAGGTGTACCAATGATCAGTGATAATAGAGTGCTGGCGAGATCGCCCAGAGGCATGCGGTCGATGTGGCTGTGTTTGAAGCTAGCACTGACTTTTGTGCCCATCCCGATTTCGGATTCGATGCAAAAAGAACCTTCACATGCTTCAGCAGTTGCTTTAAAGAATGGGATCCCAAGACCAACTTTCCGAGTTGTGCGTGAGGTAATAAATGGATCAGTAATATTTGCTACTGTTTTTGGATCCATTCCTTTCCCATTATCCTCAATAGTGATCTTTAGCGTATCTGAAATCAGATCTTCAATCACAGCGATCCTGATTTTGCTGGATCCGGCTGAAATACTGTTCTCAGCGATGTCGAGGATGTGAAGTGCCAGTTCTCGCAAGTTACGCTTCCTTAGATTTAAGATCTTGGACGGTCTTTGGGAAACGGTTGGGTTTCACTCGACCCTGAACTTCTTCATCAACAACTATAACAGGTGCTTGACTGCAAACACCAACACAACGACATAACTCCAGTGTAATCAAACCGTCTTCTGTGGTCTCGCCTGGTTCGATTTCAAGAATCTGTTTGGCTTTTTCAATAATCTGGTCAACACCACTGACATAGCAAGCCGTACCCACACAAAACTTGATCGTGTGTTTACCGCGCGGAATGGTGGTAAAGAATGAGTAGAATGACACCACCCCATGTACCCGACTGACGGGCTCACCTAATTGGTTGGCAACATAGACCTGCATGGCAGGCGATATGAAACCAATCGCTTCCTGTAAACGATTGAGCACCACCATCGTTGCCCCTGGTATATCTTTGTTTTCATCAAGAATTTGGTCAATGATAACTCGTTGCTCAACATCATTGAGTGGATCTTCAGTGGATATTTTTTCGAGGGTTTTCAGTGACAAAGTGCTTTCTCCATACCACGAGTTGTGGTTTAAAGGTGTGGTGTGTACGATTGTGAAATTAACCACATGACAGTTTATTCTGACTTGGTTATCTGGTCAATACACAAATGTCACATTTATCATAGAAAATCGTCAAGAATGAGATAAAATTGAAAAATGACGCCCTTTCTGGGAGTGAAAAGCTAATTTTAGCTCTTGGATGGTAGGTTTTTCTATAAAAAATTGGTTGACACCCAGGTAGTCATCCAGATGATGTACATCACCGCTTTGAATAAGGGGATAACCTTTTATCTGAGGAAATTTTTTTGTGGCTTCTTCAGGTGTTAAATGGCAAGAAATTTCAAGAGCATCGATTTCTAAATCAGGAGGAACAAAACCTAAATAATTAAAGAGTCCAAAGGCTTGTCGGTTAACATGGGCTGGGATGAATACTCCCCCCAGGTCGTTAACAGCCTGGAAGGCCTGTTCAAAGCTAAGCTGTGTGGATGTAATCAGGAGTTGCTTTTTGCGACCAAGAAATTCACCAGTATGGTCAACGATGAATTGTTCACCAAAGAGACCGATATCATTCTTTATATTTGGCAGGTGTTGGTCTACCAGGTCCTGAAGTTTGTTCAATTGATCTATGGTATCAAACAGGCAGAGATTGTGTACTTCCTCAATGGTTTGCAGTTCCATTCCTGGTAGAACTTTAAGACCTGTACCTTCCGCTGCCTGAATGACCGACGCAGCATTTTCACTTGCGTTGTGATCTGTAATGGCAATTAAATTGATGTCATGGTCAAGCGCGGCCTGGACGATCAGTGGAGGAATCATCTCGACACTAGCGCAAGGTGATAGGACTGTGTGTATGTGTAATTCAGCCAGATAGGACTTCAAAAAATGAACTTTCCACTACTTACTTTTCAACCGATCGCAACCCCAAATCCCACAGCTTGCCAACCACTTGAAAACTGGATTGTGGTGATGACAACAATCTCACATCTTTCTCATTGGCTTTTTTGATTGTATCCGGGTCAGGTTGAGCTTCTTCGGTGATGATAATTGCAGACAGATCCAGCAAAGCCGCCACAGCGATGATGTTACTGTGTGCCATCAGGGTGATCCATACACCTCCCTGATCCGCTCCGGTCATAACACAACTGAGAAGGTCAGAACAATATCCGCTTTTTGCTTCGGTCTCAGAAAAATCGGTATGATCTGTCAATACTTTTAAACTTAAATTTTCAATTATTTCATCCAAGTACATTTTTCCTCAAATCATTTTTGTTTTATGGTCCGGTTTCTTTTTCGGCCGGAACCTCTTTGTTGTCTAAGTAAATAATCATATATAAATTAGTGCCTCGCTCCTTGGAGGAAATGAGGCGCATCTCGTCGACACAGCGTTTGATATTGACCAGTCCCATACCTGCCCCAAAACCCATCTCACGAATCTCGTGTGTTGCAGTTGACCAGCCAGGTTTCATGGCTTGTTCCACATCTTCAATGCCTGGCCCATCATCATACGCTTCCATGGTGATCTTATGAGGTTCAATTTCAACTCGCAGTGTACCACCATGGTTCGTATGGATAATCAAATTCATTTCAGCTTCGTATACAGCAATTCCACATCGCCTGGCTATTTGGGGAGATGCGCCAAGTCTTAGCAAAGCTCGTTTGATCTTGCTTGAGGCATCACCACCATGAATGAAATCTCCTTTGCGGATTTCGTAACGTAATATCAGGCTTGTGCGACCTGAGACAATATCTTCAAATAGGTGACTGGCACGGTAGCGAATTAGCTCTTCTGCGTGGTAGTCCCGCTGCAAGGCAAACAGTAAACCGTTTGAGATGTCCCCTTTGGTGATGATGCCTGCCAGTTTCCCTTCCTGGTTTGTGACCAGTAATCGCCCATATTTTGTTCGGGAGAATGTTTTTAATGCTTCTACAACTGGATCATGCATTCGAACTGTAGACAGGGTCGTGCTCATATAGTCACTTACTTTTGCATCCAGATTGCCCTCGCGTAATGAGCGAATGAGATCTTCTATGCTCAAAATGCCGATTAACTCATCCCCTTGAGTGACAGGTGCTCCGGAGAAACGTTGCTCCTGGAAGATGTCCAGAGCGATTTCCATTTTCATATCTGGCTTTAACGAGTAGACATCTTCTGTCATAACCTCGTGAATACGAATTTCATAAGCCAGCTCTTCTACTCTGGTGATTTTTTCTGCATATTCATCTGATATAACAGGTTGTTTGCTGGCCATCATTGCTCAATTCTTTTCGTTTTTGATTATTATCACTTTACATCTCCAGACTTTTTAAACCTGCTTGGTACAAGATACCACACGTTTCAAACAAACCATGCCTGGTTGTGATAAGGGGGATATTCTCTTCATTAGCCAGCCGGACCATTTCTTGACCAGGTTTTTTGTTCCGAACAAAAACGATGGCGCGGATATCAGCAATTTGAGCTGTTCTTATGACCTGGGGATTACATAAACCTGTTAATAGAGCAGCCTCAGGTTGGATGGAGGCCAGAACATCGCTCATCAGGTCAGCACCCATAGCCCCTGCAATCTCAGAGTCCTGTTTATTTTCATCTGTCAATAAAATGCCATTTATTCGAGTAACCAGTTCTGATATTTTCATAACATCCTTTAATTTCTTTATAAGACTCTTGTTGACGCCCAATCTTTGTTATTTTGTAATTACGAAGCATGCGAGGGAATAGGGGGGTGTGGTGTGGCGGTGAAGCCGCCACACCACACCCCCTCCCTTCAGCAGCAGGGCTGCCTGAGTAGTTATGTTATTTTAACGTAAAATTGAAAATTAAACACGCAAAAACAATGGGGCTTGAGATTAAGGGGTAAAATGGTGATGGAATTTAGCTTAATAAAAATAAGATTTTGAGGTAATGATGGCAGAAATTGTACGGAGTGTAAAAGGCACCCGGGACTTCTACCCGGATCAGATGGCAGTTAGAAGGTGGATATTTGACACGATCAGGGATGTTTCTACCCGCTTTGGATATCAGGAATATGACGGGCCTTGTTTAGAGTTTATTGATCTTTATGCTGCCAAATCTGGAGATGAGCTTGTCAAAGAACAGGCATTTGTTTTCTCTTCCCCCGGAGATGATCTATTGACCTTGCGGCCAGAACTGACACCAACTCTGGCTCGCATGGTTGCGCAGCGCCAATATGAACTCCCTTTGCCATTACGCTGGTGGTCGATTGGTCCGTTCTGGCGTTATGAGAATCCCCAAAGAGGAAGGACAAGGGAGTTTTTTCAATGGAACATCGACCTGGTTGGCACAGAAACGGCAGTTGCAGACGCGGAGATTGTGGCAATTGCTGCAACGTTTTTTAAGGCATGCGGCCTGGCACCTGACCAGGTCAAAATAGAAGTCAACAACCGCCGATTGATGGATAGCGCTCTCACAACACTTGGTATTGATAAACCAGTAAGGTCTGGGGTTTTTCGGGTCGTTGATAAGTTGGATAAGCTCTCAGAGAAAGACTGGCGAGCTTTTGCCGTTGAAACAGGGTTAGAGGAAACCCAGATTGATGGGTTGTTGTTGTTGCTGAACAATAACGCTCTCTGGAAAGACTCACAAGAGCTGGTTGAATTCTTTGAATTGATTACAGTGTTAGGTCTTGAGGATTACGTTGCATATAACCCAAAGGTTATTCGCGGGTTGGATTATTATACAGGGACTGTTTTTGAAGCATTTGAACTGGGAGGCCAATCACGCGCTATCCTGGGAGGTGGACGTTATGATAATTTAGTCGCTGATGTGGGGGGAAACAGGCTGCCCGGCGTCGGTTTTGCGATGGGTGATGTGGTGATTGAACTGGTGTTGATGGATGCAGGCGTGATCCCCGAGATGGTGGGGTGTAAGACACAGGTGATGGTGACCGTATTTGATGAAAGTTCTATGATGGCTTCTATGCAGGCAACCCGCGAGATCCGTGAGGCAGGATACTCTGTAGTTGTATACCCAGATTCAGACAAATTGGGAAAACAATTTAAATACGCCGATAAATTGGATATTCCTGTGGTTGTCATCCTGGGGCCAGATGAAATTGCAAACAAGCAAGTGGCTGTTAAGAATCTCAGAACACGTGAACAGGTGACCATCAATCGGGGCGCTTTGTTGACTCAACTGGATAAGTCGTTAACCCATTAGACGATTGATTTTGTGCCGAGCCTATAGGGCATCCCGGATGACAATACCTTTCTATGAAGTTCTTAATGCCTTCTGAGGGTCTGAATCATCCGGGATTATATTTGTCTACCCTTATCCGTCTTAACTCATTTCGTCTAAATCTTCGAAGGACTCATCTTCGAAGGCATCTTTGTCATCATTTTCAGGTAGTTCATCTAATGAATTGTTTTGTTCTATGTTTTCAGCATTTTGGGCCAACAGGGATGGGTTAACTTGATAAATCCAGCCTAATGAAAATAAAAGGATTGCATAAATCAGGTATTGACCGACACTTGACATGAAAAAAGTTGCCAGGTCGAATTCATTACCACTGAGGACTAATTGGTTTTGAGAAATCAGGGTAGAAATGATGTCAATGGAGTAAACTGCTGCCCAAACCGTATAAATTAATATTATCCCTGCAAAAACAAACAAAACTATACTCAGGGCTGGGAATTTTCTTTTGTTCATCATAAATCACTTTCTCTAGATAAAGGGGGATTGAAAAGTAGATATGAAACAGCTTTCCTTGTATTGGCAGAAGCAAAAACTTTTATTGCTTCATAAAAATTGTTTCAACTATTTATACCCTAAAAACTGTTTATGAATAGGGCACCCATTTTCTTAAGGCAAATGGATGCTATTCCAGTTTCAATAAACTGAATAATTTTTTTGATATCTTCTATCTGGGTGCATCCAGTTTTTTCATGTTTAAATTGAGGGGGTCAGGTTGTCAAAATAACGAAAAAATTCTTGCCATTGGTATCCAGATATGATACAATCAGAAATCAATTATGGTGCCTGTAGCTCAACGGCAGAGCGCCTCACTGTGGATGAGGAGGTTAAGGGTTCGAAACCCTTCAGGCACCCACAAGAAAAGCCCACTAATAGGGCTTTTCATTTAACAATGATGGGTGTTTTGAATACTGGTCATTTAAATCTGGGTTGAAATCACAATTTATGATTTCGAGATAATCAATCGGGTGGGCAATCATCAATTCTATTAATGAGACAAATCAATTTTTCCCCGCTTGATGACATTAATTATCCAAATTCCTAACAGGGTCACTGCACCACCAATAATTTGCCAGACAATCAGGTGTTCACCGAACAATGGGATGGCAATCAGTGCAGTCAGAACAGGTTGTGCAACCATTGAAGGGGTCACCACTGAAGCAGGCAACTGCCCTAGTGCATAAGTAATTAAGAAATATCCTCCCAATTGGGAAACGAGTGCTGCTAATAGAAATAAAAGATAAGTATTTAATGAATAGCCCGATAGTGGCATCCCTGCCAGCAGAACGATGATTGTCAGGAAAAAAGCAGCCGATAAGAGCATTAACCACAAGAATGTCACAGTATTGAGAAAGAATCGCCCCCGTTGTGTGGATAAGAAAAAGGCAGCATAAAATAAACTTGAGATAAGGGCCAGATAATCACCGAAAACAAACTGGGGTCGAAACAGGATTGTACTCCCCAGGACAGCCGAGGCCCCTACCAGCACGGCGACTAACCCGACCCAAAACCGCCAATCTAACCGCTCCCTCCAGATTAAGATGGCAAAAAAAGCCACCCACAGGGGCGAAATATTATTGAGCAAAGTTGCGTTGGCGACTGTGGTGTTCTCAATAGCCGTTGCCCACAGCCCATGATCTATGGCTGAGAAAAATCCAGCCAATATCGGGAAAAGCAAAGCCTTTGAGTGTACTGGTTTAACTTTCTTGAGTTTACGAACTGCAAAGGGTGTAAGGACACAACCAGCGATCAGCATACGGAAAAGCGAAGTTACGACTCCTGGTGCATCCGCCCAACGAACAAATAATGGTGAGATTGTGAGGGCAAGGATGGCAGCCATTAATGCCGTCGTTGCCAGCCAAGATTTATGTATCGTTTTGGTTTGTGTGGTCATCTTTTTTGTTTTATCAGTTATTCTTCAATGGAGAAAATTATTGAAGTGTAATTTCAGCATGATTCCGTAGATTATTCTAGCATAAGTGAACTAGAAGGAGGATGGTCTTATGGAGAAGTGACTTGTGTAAGCTGATAATAAACTCGGTTGGAAATCAATACCGATAATAAAAGAAGTCAGCGTGGTGTCCCTTGAGTTATTTTAATTCTTTTTAGAATAAATTAAATATCTGTGCACCACCATAGGCGATAAAAAAAGAACTGAACAAGTACATGGTAAATGTTGTCAAGAGATATGTGCTGATAGGTACATGAAAAGCCCCACACATGATGCTGACACTGCGTGTGCCAGCGGGAATGCTTCTAACAGCCATTAAGAAATAAGGGGATGATGTTGGAAGTTCGCCCAAGCCAAATGGCAATTTGGCTTTCTTTTCCTCGAAATGAACCACATCGCCAATTGCTTTTCCAAGTTGATATTCAAAAAAAGCTGAAATGGTATTTCCTAGAGTGGCTACCACCCCAGCCTGCAAGGGGCCGATCAATAAGGCGATGAATAACGTGAGGGGCAATGATGGAAGAAAAGTAAAACCAAGCAGAACATAAACAATGAAACTGATTAATATAGATTGACTTTGGTTTTGTTTTATGTATGTTTGTACATCCGACATGCTTACATTCAGCGACGCAATGATTGCAAAGATCAAGACCGATGCCAGGATCGAAAGTTTAAATATATTACCCTGTGTTAAGATCTTCTTATTTTTGATGTCAAATTTTTGCATAATGCCTTGGACTTTGATAAAAAAATGTCTTTTCTGTTTAACCCAAGATGATAAATTGATATATAAATCAATTGTAAGGTTAATGGATGCGGTAAATAACGCATTAAAATAACTTTCCAATCATATTCCTGAATAACACCGCTGTCAAGCCAGTGATAATGTAGATTGACCCATTCTATCACTTGTGGCATAATGTAGGCATAAATGTTAGAAAATATTTGCTTAGATGGAAATGAGTACATGGTTCGCTGGCTAATAGCGATCCCGGGAGGGTGAAAGCCGGGAAGTCATGATCATGGAAAATCCTTCCGGAGCAGCAATCTGAACCTTCCAATAGGAACCAGTAAGTGCGCCAGAGTCATCCTCTGTTATCAAAATGCGGTTATGTCATCCTTTTGACGAAACCGGTTGAGGTGTTCACAAGATTGTGGAAACCAGGGTGGTACCGCGGGTTTTTTACTCGTCCCTGAAATGGGACGAGTCGTTGTTTAAATGTGAGTTACGTATGGAGGATCGATGTTCGAACCTGTTTCATCACGATTGAACATAACATTACTGGAAGCGGAAATTTTACGGTTTTGGCAAAATAATGATATTTTCCACCAATCCATGGAAAGCCGTGCAGATGGACCAGAGTATGTTTTTTACGAGGGGCCGCCAACGGCAAATGGAAAACCGGGTGTACATCATGTCCTGGCGCGTGTTTTTAAAGACATGTTTCCCCGTTATAAATGTATGAATGGGTTTCATGTTTTACGAAGAGGTGGGTGGGATACCCACGGTCTCCCCGTTGAAATTGAGGTCGAAAAGCGTCTTGGTTTTTCCAACAAGCAAGAAATTGAAGAATATGGTATTGCCAAATTCAATGAGCACTGCAAAGAATCCGTTTTTACTTATATCCAGGAATGGGAGAAACTCACAGATCGGATTGGGTATTGGGTGGACCTGGAGCAAGCTTATATCACTTACAAAAACAGCTATATCGAGTCAATCTGGTGGATTTTAAAAACAATCTGGGATAGAGGTCTGCTTTATCAAGGCTTTAAGGTTGTGCCATACTGCCCACGCTGCGGTACGCCGCTTTCAGATCATGAAGTTGCTCAGGGATATGCACAGGTCACCGACCCTTCTGTCTTTGTCAGGATGCCGTTGGCGGATGAAGAAAACACCTCGCTATTGGTGTGGACAACCACACCATGGACGCTGCCAGGAAATGTCGCTGTGGCTGCCCATCCTGAAATTGATTATGTGAAGGTGTCTATTGGCGATGATCAGAATAAAGAATTTCTTGTAGTGGCAAAAAATCTGCTTGAAAAAGTAATGGGAGATCGCAGCTACGAAATTATCAAGATATTTAAAGGCAAGCAACTGAAAGGTAAACGTTATCTGCCATTATTCACATTCATGCCTGTTGATAAGAAAGCACACTATGTGGTGTTAGCAGACTTTGTTACCACTGACGATGGAAGTGGATTGGTACACCTTGCACCTGCATTTGGGGCGGATGATATGCAGATGTCCATTGAATTCGATCTGCCAATTTTAATGACAGTTAATGATAGTGGACGGTTCACCAGTGATGTTCGTCCTTGGGCAGGAATGTGGGTGAAAGATGCGGACCCTCTGATTATTAAAACACTAGAACAGCGGGGGTTATTATTTGATGTGGGTACATACGAACATACTTACCCGTTTTGCTGGCGTTGCGATACACCCTTGCTTTATTATGCTCGCCCAACCTGGTATATCAGAACCAGTGAAGTTAAAGACCGTCTGGTTGCCCTGAATGATAAAATCAATTGGTATCCTGAATACATCAAGCACGGCCGTTTTGGTAACTGGCTTGAGAATAATGTTGATTGGGCTTTGGGACGTGAGCGATATTGGGGGACGCCGTTGCCTGTTTGGGAATGTGAGACCTGCCATCACCAGGTATGCATCGGTTCAGTTGAAGAAATGAGTGATTATGCTGGTCGTGATTTGAGCGACCTTGACTTGCACCGTCCTTATGTGGACAGGGTTCACTTTGAATGCTCGGAATGTCATGGTCGTATGACTCGTGTGGTTGAATTGATTGATGTATGGTTTGATTCCGGGTCGATGCCAGCTGGTCAATGGCATTATCCGTTTGAAAATGAAGAGGTTTTTCAAACACAATTTCCAGCTGATTTTATTTGCGAAGCAGTTGATCAGACTCGTGGATGGTTTTATACATTACACGCAATCAGCACGCTGGTATTTGACAGCCATTGTTTCAAGAATGTAATCTGTCTTGGTTTGATCCTCGACAAAGATGGTCAAAAAATGTCCAAATCAAAGGGTAATGTTGTTGAGCCATGGGATGTCATTGACCAACATGGTGCAGATGCGTTGCGTTGGTATCTTTACACTGCTGGGCCTCCTGGCCAGGAGCGGCGTTTTTCAGATGATTTGGTAGGGGATGTCGTTCGGACGTTCACCCTGACTTTATGGAACACTTATTCCTTCTTTGTGACTTATGCGAATCTTGATAATTGGAAACCCAATCAAGAGATTGCATCTGAATACAGTGATCTTGATCGTTGGCTGCTTTCATCATTGCATACACTCATTCGAGATGTGACAGAAGCTTATGAAAATTATGATGTACCAGCTACCACAAGACCCATAGAAAAATTCGTTGACAACCTTTCAAATTGGTATCTTCGAAGATCTCGGCGTAGGTATTGGAAAACAGAGTCAGATTCTGACAAGGCTGCAGCATATGCAACCCTCTATGAAGCTTTGAAGATGTTATCTTACCTGTTAGCGCCAACGATGCCTTTCATCGCCGAACAGTTCTATCAGAACCTGGTCTTAAATGTTGAGCCTGACGCGCCGCAGTCTGTTCACCTTGCAGATTGGCCGAGTTATGATTCTTCCCTGATCAATGAGGGACTTAATCGAGCTATGGCCACAGTGATGAAGTTAGCTTCTTTGGGTCACGCAGCTCGCAATTCTGAAAACTTGAAGGTACGACAACCCCTTGCTGAAGCAGCTTTTGTTGTTGGCAATGTGCAGGAACAGAGCACAGTAGAAGATTATGCTGATTTACTTAAAGATGAACTAAATGTAAAAGAAGTCAGCTTGTTAGGCAGTGCCAGTGATGCTGTGCAATTCAGCCTCAACCCTTTGCCAAAGCAATTAGGTGGCCGGTTCAAAGCCCAATTCCCAATGGTACGTCAGACCTTGCTTGAACTTCCTCCAGATCAATCTGCACGAAAATTACTTGATGGCGAATCGCTTAAGATCATGGTGGCGGGTGAGACCTTTGAGATCTCACCTAATGAGGTGGAGGTTCGGGCAGAGGCAAAAGAGGGGTACGCGGTTGCCTCTGATGGTGCTTACCTGGCCGCGCTTGTGACTGATTTGACACCAGAGTTAGTTTATGAAGGGCTTGTACGTGAATTCGTTAGGCGGGTACAATCCCTCCGTAAAGATGCAGACCTCGATATTGCTGATCGGATCCATTTATTCTATACAGCTTCCGAAGGGTTGACAGAGGCAATCAAGCGTTTTGAAACCTATATCAAAGAAGAAACACTAGCAACCAAAATGATCATCGGAGAGACACCTGTCGGTCTGCCATTGCTTCAGGATGAATTTGATGGCGAAAGAGTTCGAATCTGCATCGAAAAAATAAACTGACAACGGGAGAATCGTTTGAAGAAAATCATAAAGGAATACTGGTTATTATTAACCATTGCCAGCATCATAATCATTATTGACCAGATCACAAAAGCTATTGTTCGAGCAAATATTCCATTTGGTATGTCCTGGATGCCGATTGATTGGCTTGCGCCTTATTTTCGTTTTGTCAATTGGGAGAATCATGGTGCTGCTTTTGGCATGTTTCAAGAGGGGGGCATCTTTTTTGGAATTATGGCTGTTGTTGTATCGGTTTTTATCATCCTCTATTTCCCCAAAATTCCTCAAAACGAGCTTTTAATACGCTCCGCCCTATCAATGCAGATGGGGGGTGCCATTGGGAATTTGATTGACCGGATTCAATTTGGGCCGGTGACGGACTTTATTTCTGTTGGTCAATTTCCTGTTTTTAATGTTGCTGATGCCAGTATCACTGTTGGTGTTGGCCTGCTCATTTTTGCTTTATGGTTAAGTGAACGTAAAGAAAAGGAAAAACAAAATGAACAAGAACAAGAGATAGTAATGGATGATATTGGCAGAAATAACTCATCCACTGTTGATGGACAGACATGAAGCAAAAGAGCTTTTCTTTCGTGGTAGAACCGGGTGAGCCGATCAGGGTGGATAAGTTTTTAGATCAAAAGTTGCCCGAAATTTCTAGATCTCAAATTAAATTATTTATTGAAGCAGGAAATGTCACTGTAGATGGCGATTTTATCCAAAAAGCGGGAGAAAAAGTGAAATCGGGAAGCACAATTAGTGTTCTTGTCACTGAAAAAGAATCGCAATCCTTGCTCCCAGAAAGATTTCCCTTAGAAGTCATATATGAAGACGGGAATGTCATTGTGTTAAACAAACCAGCAGGCACTGTTGTTCATCCAGGTGCTGGTAATCTAACAGGCACATTGGTCAATGGACTGTTGGCTTACTATCCTCCAATTCGTGAAGTTGGCGATAAAGAACGACCTGGTGTGGTGCATCGTTTGGATAAGGAGACATCCGGGGTGTTGGCCTTTGCCAAGACAAACAAGGCCTATAAATATTTAATCAAGCAGTTCAAGTCCCGTGAAATTAATAAAACCTACCTGGCATTGGTCGACGGTCATCCCCCGACACCAACCGGTCGGATTGAAGCCCCCATTGAACGTGATTCGAAATTTCGCACGAAAATGAAGGTTGGCATGAGCGGTCAGGGAAAAGACGCAATAACGGAGTATTTTGAGCTGCAACGCTTCGAGAGGTACTCTTACCTGGAAGTTCACCCAATTACCGGACGGACACACCAAATTCGGGTCCATCTCAGTTATATTGGGGTGCCTATTGTTGGAGATGTGCTGTATGGCCACCGAAGGCCCAGCATCAGTCTGGGCCGTTACTTCTTGCATGCGAAGTCACTCTCGTGTAAATTACCTGGTGACAGGGTTCAAACCACTTTTGATGCCCCATTGCCTGTCGATTTACAAGCTGTTATCAACGATTTGATGAATAAAAATAGGAATATGGGATGAACTGGATTGATCTCAGGTCAGATACGGTTACCCTGCCAACAGAAAAAATGCGTAATGCGATGGCAGAGGCAGAACTCGGTGACGATGTTTATGGAGAAGACCCTTCAATCAACCACCTACAAGCTCTGGCAGCTGGAAAATTAGGAAAAGAAGCCGCGCTTTTTGTGCCCTCCGGAACCATGGGAAACCTGGCAGCCGTTTTGGCGCATTGCGGTCGTGGAGATGAAGTCATTATGGGGGATAGGGCACACACCTTTCTTTATGAAGCAGGTGGTGTTTCGGCTTTAGGTGGGGTACACCCCCATACAGTGCCTAATCAGACAAATGGCACATTGCGTATAGAAGATATCCGCTCGGCAGTTCGTGATAACGATGTTCACTTTCCGAAAACAAAATTGCTGATTCTCGAAAATACACATAACAATTGCGGTGGCGTTGCGGTCTCACGAGAATATATGTTGAAAGCAGCTTCTGTGGCACATGAGTCAGGTTTAGCTGTCCATCTGGATGGGGCCAGGATTTTTAATGCTGCTGTTGAACAGGACGTGCCAGTAGACCAGTTGGTGAGCATGGTTGATTCGGTCACTTTCTGCCTCAGTAAAGGGCTTTGTGCACCGGTTGGATCAGTTATTTGTGGGACTAAAGAGTTTATTGCAAAAGCATACCGGGTACGAAAACAGCTAGGTGGTGGAATGCGCCAGGCTGGTGTCCTGGCCGCAGCGGGGATTATTGCTTTGCAAGAAATGGTAAATAGGTTGTCTGAAGATCACCAACGGGCCAAGGTATTAGCCAAGGGATTAACTACAATTCCAGGGCTACGGCTTGATAAGGGTTCGCCAAACACTAATATGGTTTATTTGGAGCTTGATAAAGAAACAGGAATATTGGCATCTGAATGTGCAAAACTCTTAAAACAGGAAGGAATCCTTATAGGTGTGACCGGCGAGAGACATCTTAGGTTGGTTTGTCATTATTGGATTCGAGATGACCATTTGGAAATGGTCATGAAGGCTTTTCAAAGGGTTTTTGATTAACCATGTGATTAATTCTCACTGAGCCCTATCCGCAAATGGGTCGTTTTTATCATATTATTTGGCTAAAGCATTTTAAACCTTAATCAATGAGAAATTCTTTTATAGTGCCTGGAGCTTGGTTTTTATGTTAATCGTTTTATCTGATCTGCATTTTTCTGAAGCCGTATCTTCACAAATCAATGACCATCGTTTTAACCGTAATCTTATGCCAGAAAAATATCTGGCTTATTTTTTAGAGATCAATGCATTTGCCAAGGCGAATAAAATTGAAAAGGTGGATTTGGTCTTAGCCGGGGATGTCCTTGAAATCTCACGTTCTGCTATATGGTTGGAAGGTGATGACCGGCCATATACTGATAATGAAGCCATCCAGCCTGGTTCATCTGTTGAGATAACCATTCTAAAAATTGTGCAAGCGATAGCTGATGAACAAAATGTTTGTGAAACATTGGCTTTATTTCGAGACATCCAAAAATACTTTGATATGAATGTCCAATTACACTTGATTTTAGGCAATCATGACCGCTTAGCCAATGCCACACCCAAAATTCGTGAAAAAGTAAGGCAAATGTTTGGAATCGAGGGTGGAGGTGCTGAGATTGGTCATCGCCTTATCCTGAAAGATAAGCAGGGTAAACCCTTTTGCCTCGTGCGCCATGGTCACGAATACGACCCAACCAACTTTGCATTGAATGTACGCCAAATGGAGATTATATCAACAGACATTCCAGAATCAGTCTATGGAAAAGCATGTTTGGGTGATATTACCACTATCGAATTTGGTGTGTCATTGTCATGGCTCTTTGTGAAAGAATACGGCAAAGAAGCCATCCAAAATGATAAGACTTTAATGGCATTGTACCGGCGGCTAATGGAATTTGATGATGTTCGCCCTGCCTCTGCCTGGCTTTCTTTTCTTTTTTCAACACCTGGCGTTGATCAAAAACGCACCTGGGAACTTGTAAAACCCTGTTTTACCAAAATTATTCACACACTCAGTCATCATAAGCAGTTTAATAAGACACTTGCTCAATCCGCTGCAATGAGTAAAAATGCACGTTTTTGTCTGAAATTATTAATTAAATCAGGCATTTTCAACCAGGGAGTGCCCTATTGGTTGGTGAGCTTATTAATGAAAACTGCCTCGAAAACGATAAAGCTAGAATCTCAAGTCAACCTTGTTAAGCGTGAAGCGTTGATCGTGAATAAAAATTCGGGTTGTAAATGTGTGATCAGCGGTCATACGCATTTTCCTGAAGTAGCTTTGATAAGTGCTGAAAACGAAGATGAGCGTTATTATATCAATTCGGGAACTTGGCGAAATGTGATTCCTGCCACGAAAGATTATGATGACTTTGGCCGCTTGAGGGCCCTCACAAAAGTAATTGTCTTTTACCCAATGGAAAAAGATGATGCGGACAGAAAAAATCCCTGGTCTTTCCATCAAATGAGCGGTGTCAGTTTCGGCGCTCACCGGTTTCTCTAGGTGTAAGCATCGTGATATCTTTTTGATCTTCTCACTAAAAGCTAATCACGCAAAAAACGCATATGATGGTTTTTTCTAGTTTACCAGGATTTGGCAAATCTCTGATATTATTGACACTTTAACCTGAGCGAATGGACTTATAGAGAAAGGATATTCACACGTTGGGTAGCAGTAATCCAGGAGTTAATATTGGTTGATATTCAGTTTAGTTTTTCCAAAGCAATTAAAGTTTAGCTAGATTCTTCTCACCAGAGTCAATGTTAGTGATATTATCAATTGACCCAGTGAGGTATATTGGCTGGTGGCTTATTTTCTGGATGATTCAGTAGACCTTAAGATTATGGCATTTGTTATCCAATTCCCACTCAACCGAGAAAAAAAACATTCGATTTTTATCATAAAGGTCATTGGTCATTTATTGATAGGCCACGAAGATTATGACCTAACCATAATGTTGATTTTATTCTGATAATGACAATGAATTTTGTGGTTGTTTTCAGATTGCCTTCGAGCTCTTGTTTGTTATTTGATTGGAAGAAGATGGTCTGAAATGCAGTATTAGCAAAATTTGAGTTTTTGAATTAAATTATTTTAGTATTCGATTTACTCTGGAGTTTTTCAATGATTGATCCAATAATTTTTTCAATTTCAATTGGTAACATCACTTTTTCATTCTATTGGTATGGTTTCCTGGTTATGCTGGGAGTGGGCGTGGCTGCATGGATGACAGCTTTAGCTGTAAAAAAGCAAGGTGAAAACCCCGACCTGGTAAGGGATAGCTTATTGTGGGTATTACCAGCTGGCGCTGTGGGGGCCAGGCTATGGTATGTACTTAATGTCACATTGGGTGGTAATCTCCGTTTTATTGAGGAGCCGATGACTATTTTTAAAATCCAGCAGGGTGGATTGCATTATTTTGGGGCGATTCTATTGGGTCTATTGGCGCTATATTTTTATGCCAAACACAAGCAATTGGATGTGTGGCTGGCCCTTGATGCTGTATCACCAGGCTTACTGCTTGGGCAAGCAATTGCGCGACCGGCTAATTTTATCAATCAGGAGCTTTATGGACAACCGACAAAATTACCATGGGGTATCAAGATAGAAGCACAACATCGAATAGCGCCATGGAATAATATGGCGCTATTTCCAGAAGGGACAACCCGTTTCCACCCGACATTTGCCTATGAAATCTTGTGGAATTTAGTGGCTGCTGGTGTTTTGTTTTATTTAATGCGAAAATATAAAGACATGCTAAAGCCTGGTATCATTTTTGCTGTATGGTTGATTCTGGCGGGTGTAGGCCGACAGGTGATTGAATTTTTCAGACCGGATCAACCCGTGTTTCCCGGTACAGGATTCAGTTATTCTCGACTTGTGGCTGTTCTTATGATTATTGCTGGGGCTTTATTGATCCTGATTAAGTACAGGCTGCTAGAAATACCACATATCAATCCTGGCAGGGAGACCTACCGGCTAACCACTCACTCTGAAGTCCAAACTTCAGAAATAAAACAAGTGCATTCAGAGGGCGATCCAGGTTCTGTAGCAGTCGAATCTGAAAACAACCGGTGAGCGTTTCTTGCCATCCTTCAGCAGCAGGGCTGCCGGAGTAGTTACGTTACAGGTTAATATTTTGAAAACTTATGGTTCAGGAGCACATGCGATTTTCATAAAGCTTAAAATATCCTATTCTTTTACGGCTTCATATTCACTTTGCAGATGATTGAAGCGGGCAAGGCTGTCTGTCAGGCCTCCAGGTCTGTTTCTTTTTAGCCAGATGGTTATAAAGTCTGATATCAAGCCGTTTATTTCGCATAGGTTGTATTCTGATTTGGTGATATTTGCTGAGTCTATGATATTCAGGGAACGGCGGCATGCAAACTGGATCATGCGTATTGTGAAGCGAATCTCGTCTTTTAGCAGTAGGGCATCATGGCGGCCGGGTGTGGCTTTATCCAGTTCTTGTAAATTGAAGGCTAGGCGTTCTAGGCTTTTGTAAATTGGTCTCGGGTCATCCAGAGCATACTGCTGTAAATTTTCAGCTGGTTCCTGAAGCATCCAGAAGAGGGGAGAGCTATTTGGAATGTTCAAACCCCAGGCTTTGTATTCATTGCCAATTTCTAGCAGGATTTTTCCGATAGCTTTTGAACTGTCTTTGAACACAAAATGATTGAGAACCCTTTCTAAATCCATGTCTTGATTGGACTCCAAGCACCAGGCGTATGCTGCCCCTGCTGTAAACCCCGGGTAGCTGATTGGCAATTGCTGCCAGTGGCCGTTATCACCCCAGTCAGTATTGAGATATCCGGTTGCTGCATTTATTAACCCATACCTGGATGCATGGAGACAATTCTCCAGCATGTTATCTATCCTTCCGCCAATGCTGTTCCAGGAAGAGGTACCTGGACAAACATAAAAGGGCACATTGGCAGCATTGAAACACGCAGCTTCCTGTTCGAATGGATGGTCTTTCTCGTAACCCCAATTAAGTGCAATGATATCCTTGGGCAATTGAGGGATCAGTTCTGGGTGCTGTAGGATAATATCACCCCAGAATTGCATGGTATAACCTCGACGCCGCACCTCAGCATCGAGTGACATTAAATAATCAAGATAAACCTGGCCTTTGCCCTTTTTATTGACAGCGCCTTTCGATTTGCCCATACCGATATCAAAGGTTTCATCACAGCCGACATTAATCATCTTGCTTGAAAAATTCGGCAATAACTGATCATAGAGTCCGGATATTAACCTGAGGCTTTCATGTAAAACTGGTGAGAGGCTGAAAGGCTCTTTTTGAATATGTCCCCAAGGTGTTTGGATTGGTTCAAGTGTTTCAGCTAGGTGCTGATATTGTGGATGTTTAAGCCAACGGGACATGTGGCCAAAAGAATTCTGGTTGGGGACCAGTTCTATGTATCTATCTCGACAATATTGATCCAGCTGGAGAATATCCTCCGGGGTCATCGGTGAAGAATCTCGCCAAACGACTTCATGACCCAAGTAGGTAAATGTATGTTCTGTGTACAGCTGTAACTGGTTGATCTTCCAGGATGCAAACTGATCTATCAGCGTCAACAAAGTGTTTATGCGATAGACCTTGTCCCGACTGATATCCAGCATAATCCCACGATCTGGGAAATCCGGCCAATCATAAATTTCCACACAATTTAATTGGTTATTTTTCGCTTGGGATATGATTTGCTTCAAGGTTTGTACGCCATAAAACAGACCGGATTTATCTGCACCTTTAATGCAAATCCTGTCTGGTTTGATTGTTAAGTAATAACCTTGTGGATTTTCTATGACTGTGGGATCAACTTGAAGCTCTACAGCAATTTGCTCTTCTGGAATCGATTTGCTGGCTGTTATTTGCCACCTGGTTTTACCTTCTCTTTGAACATAGGTCTTTAATTGTGCTGCAATATGATAATGCTGATAGGGTTTTGGTGTATTGACTTGAATATAGCTATTAAATTCAATATTGAAGAAGCCGCCCTTTTTTTTCAAGATTCTTGGAACCGGAAGAAAAAGTATGTCTGAGTTGCTCATTCAGTTTCCTTTCTATCTATGATATCATCGTCTTCGAGATATTCAATAAGCCTTTATCAGAATAATACACGATAGTCAAATTATTTATCAGGCTAAGGTTTTTCCTAGCGGACAAATGTTGGAGTCATCGAGATAGCCTTTTGATTTATCACTGAGAATAAAATAAAAAAAACTGGTTGAATCAATTTATCGATCCATCCAGTTTTATAATCTTTGGAGAGGTTAGCCTACTCTTTTTCTTTGGTTAATCCGGGTGCTGCATGGCCTCGCAAAGCCAGGATCAGGTCTTTACGTCTGAGAGCTCGCTTTCTATCGATCTCTACAGCACTGGCCTTATCATCTGCCAGTTTCCTTAGGGCTTCTATCCAGGCAGCACTTTTTATGTCTGTTGGTTGCGTTCTCCAACGTTCCACTTTAATCGCCAGTTCATCACCATTGACCAATTTCTGGTAACTTCGTGACAAGGTTTGCCCCTGTGATTCAAAAGTAAATTCTTCTTCAGAAAATTCAGGCTTTATCGGGCATGCATGCATGCAGGCACCGCATTTGATGCAATAATAGTCCGCTAATACCAATTCACCTGAATCATTGATGTGCAACGCGCGTGTGGGGCAAACATCCGCACAAGCCAGGCAGCCTTCCACACATCGTTCGCGATGCAATTCCACACTGCCTTGCCACCGTTGGGTGCCTTTGAAGGCGCCCTGGCTGGCCACTTCGCATTGGCGGCAACGGATGCAATCCTCAAATTTGATGACCATGGTGTCTTTTTTCTCATCATAGCTGATGATATTGGTGGGGCAGTTATCAATTACCAGGTCTTTGAGTGAAAAATCAAAGGATTCTTTATCAAAGGTAAGATGCCCGCGAACTTCCGGGAAAGCCTCATATTTAAGTACTGGATTCTCTGGTTGTCCATTGACTGTCATCGAGATGGCATGTACTGTACAAATCTCCATACATATTCCGCAAAACACGCACAGTTCAGGATCCACATCCACAGAGGGCATAACGACCATGCGTCCATCCACGATTTCGCCTTCGACATGGGTTAGAGCATCCTTAGGGCAAACGTTTGGACCCATCTGACAGCCAATACAGCGGTCTAGGTCCCAATTCATCACATAATGCCGAGTAACCATTGGTCGCTCAAGGGTCATCAAATGTTCGGTTCGTGTTTTTAGCGTTTTTCCACGTTCGCTCATAATTTGCTCCTAATCCCTGTGAACTTCTTCAATGAGTTGGTGATCGTGGTCAAAGAGCTTGATCTTGAGGGGAGTTTCACCGGGTTGCGCGTGGGTAGCACAACCCATACAGGGATCGTAAGCCCGAAAAGCCATCTCTATTTTGTTGAGTGCAGTATCACTGATTGGCTCACCTGGTTTGATCAGGTTCTTGGCGGCTTTAACAATTGACATATCAATGGCAGCATAATTGTTCGTTGTCCCCACAATCAAATTGACCGCCTGGACTAAACCACGTTCATCTGTTTTATAGTGGTGCATGAGTGTTCCACGTGGGGCTTCGACAATTGCAACCCCCTCTGTTGGCGTATCCGTTGGTATGGTGTGTACATCAGAATTGGTGATGGTACTATCCGAAGCCAATTCAACAGCCCGTTCTGCAGCATATAGCAACTCAATCAAGCGTGCCCAATGAGTCGCCAAAGTTGAGTGCACAGGCTTCCCACCCAACGTATCAAAAAATTTCTCATACATTTTTTGAGCTTCTGGTGTAGCCATTCCATCTGCTACATTCAGTCTAGAGAGCGGTGAAGCGCGGTAGACGCCGCTATCCTTTCCATCCACAAAGCCTTTCCAGCCAATTGCTTTGAGGTAGGGAAACTTGAGGTATGTCCATGGTTCAATATGTTCAGCAATCACATCCAGGTACTCTTCTGGCCCAAATTTCACCAGTTCTACACCCTGTGGCGAGACAACCCTGACCTTACCATCGTAAAAGTTAACGTGGTTGCTTTCATCTACCAAACCCATGTAATAAGTTTGGTGGGCAAATGCGTCACTGGTGATCATATCGATATAGGCTGGATTCCCAAGTACGATATCTTCAAAAAGATCCAAAGTTTCCTTAGCAAAATCAACTGAGCGATATGCACGTTCCAGGATCGCTAACCGGTCTTCTTCATTGATTGGCTTGCTTATCCCACCAACAATCGCACTGACTGAGTGAATATAACGTCCGCCGATCAACGCCGTGATCTCGTGATTGTCCTTCAGCAACTGCATGACTTTCGAACCAAACGCTTTCCCTACTTTGCGAACAACGCCAAGAATATTTCGTTCCGATTTGGGCGCATCCGGCCCTACGACAAAATCTGGTCCACCCAGGATATAGAAATGAGTGGCATGGTCAGCCACAAAAAAGGCTGAATACATCAATTCGCGTAATTTTTTTGCTGTGGGTGGTGGATCGACATGATAAACTGCATCACCAGCTTTAGCAGCAGCCATGTGGTGTGCAATCGGGCAAACACCACAGATACGTTGTGTAATCCGCGGCATTTCCTCTACAGGGCGACCTTCGCAGAACTTTTCAAAGCCTCGCAACTCCGGAATGATCAGGTAGGCATTAGCCAGAGCACCGTCCTCGTCTAAGAATAAGTCGACTCGCGCATGTCCTTCCAGGCGGGTGATAGGATCAATACTGATTTTTTGCTTCATTCCGGTTACCTTACTCATATTTCATCTTATTCATAATTGAGTCTGCCAACCCAAATCGATAGAAGGTGCCTGCTGGATCTGTCATTGTGTCAAGAATAACCTGCAGCTTTTCAGGGTCATCTGTGTCGATTAATGCACCAATAGCACTGGCAAGCTTGGCCCCCTGGTCAATAATCCCTTCCGCGGGCCCGTAGCAGCCGCGACATGGCATATTACCCTGCAAACAAGGGGTACCACAACCGGCTCTGGTTGCCGGACCGGAGCAGATGATTCCCTGGGTCAGGAAACACTTTTCCTGGTCTAAAGAGACCTCATGGGGTCGCTTAAATTCTTTGATGCGGAAACTGGGTTCACCTTTATCTCTTTCGCAGACATCGCACACATTCTTAGGATCCACGCCCAATATTGATCCTTTTGCTGGCAGGTCACCGTTCAATGCAGCTGTAAATACTTTCCAGACCTGGTCAACAACAGGGGGACAGCCTGGCATGAAGTAATCGACTTCAGTAATATCAGACAAACACTTGACCTGGTCATAGAGTTCAGGAAGATCAACTTCGCCTTCCGGCATAAGTGTTTGCTTTTGAGGCCGCGTACCACGACTATCGTCAAGAGAAGGTGTGGTGTCAAAAACCCTCTGACACAGGGATTCAATGTCAAACAGATTAGCCAGACCGGGGATTCCCCCCAGATGAGAGCAAGAACCAAAAGAAATCATGCACTTGGATTTTTGCCGAAGTAGATGCGCCATTTCTTTGTTTTCACTGTTCCGAATTGCACCGTTGAAGAAGCAAATATCGATTTCTTTGTCTTTCATTGCGCGGACATCATCATACTTAAAATCCATAGCAGCCGGCCAAAATACAATATCAGCCTGTTCTGAAACATCCACCAAGCGCATCCCTAGTTCTGTGATGGTAACTTCACATCCGCCACAACTGGCAGCCCAATAAAAGGCAAGTTTCGGTTTTGCAGTCATGCTATCGCCTCCTTAGGTGCTTTCAATGTGCTCAGCATATCATCGACTTCATATTTGATTCGGCCTCGTTCTTGAGTGCCAATTTGCACAAGTCGGATATTTTTATCGTTTAACTGCATTTGCTTTAGCATGGCATCCAGCAAACTGATTTTGCATTTTGCTACATGGTTACCGCGCTTGAAATGGCATTCTCCTGGTTTGCAACCGCATACCAGCACACCATTAATCCCAGAATCAAGGGCCATGAGTGCGTGTTGGGGGTCGATACGACCAGTACAGGGTATGTGCACGATCTTTACCTGATCTTCTGGGTAGCTTTCTAATAAAGAGACATCTGCATCCTCACGCAGCGACCAATCACAAACAAAAGCCACCAATAGGGGATTATGTGGTATTACGTAACCAAATTGTGACGTTATTTCTGTGTTGCTGACACCCTCACGTGCAATTGCCCCTAACGGACAGGCCCCAACGCAGGTCCCGCAACGCATGCATTTATTCGCGTCGACCTCGGATAACCGATCAAGGTCTCCATTGTGTTCTTTCTCATATAAAGAAGGCGCTTCATATGGGCAGACCATCACACAAATGCCGCAGCCAGAACAGAGCTCTTCATCTACAGAAACTGGTGTTAATGGTGATGTGTACCCAGCTTCCACTGCAAGTTTTTTGACAGCTGCAATCACTTGCGAGATGTGAATCTCTTGCGGGCAGGCTTGATAACAAAGATCGCATTCAGAGCACATCCAGGTTGTTGGACTTTTAAAGGCCTCATCCTTGAGGTCCATTATAGCCAATCTTAAAAGGCGCCGTGGGTTATAGTCTGGTTCAACCTTTTGCTGGATCATGCACTTACTGACGCAAGTACCACATGAATAGCATAATTCGAGGTGTTCACCACCCGGGATGGATTTGACTTCATCTGCAAAGGTTCTTATCATGATTGAATGGCTCATGCAATCTCCTTTGATTTCAAAATCGCATCGACGAGGTTGTCAGAATATAACATTGCTTCTGGCACACCAGGGACACCCGGGAATCTTTTTAAGCGTTTTTCCATTTCCGGTTTCAATCGTGCAATTTCTTCCTGGAGCTGCTCTGGTGACATTTTATCTAATACATCTTGCATTTCATTTAGGACCCTGGCATATTTATCACCCTCAGCAGCGCTGATCCATTCCACCCGGAAACGACCTTCTGTCATTTCCATTCTTTCAAAGATCTTTTTCAAGCGCACTGCTCGTTTAGCGCCAATTATCTGTCCTGTGATATAGTGACAGTCTTGTGGGTGACATCCAGAAAATAGCACGGCACCTGCGCCTAATCGATAGGCTTCATAGATGAAGTCAGAATCCATCCTGGCCGAACACATGACCTTGATGCCACGTTCATTGGCGGTATATTCGAAGTGACTTGTCCCAGCCAGGTCTGCACCACCATATGAACACCAGTGACAGCGTAAAGCAAGAATTTTTTCTTCAGGCTTATCAGCTAATAACGCTCGTATTTGAGACAATAATTGTGCATCCGTATAGTGAAGTTGCGAGATGGCATCTTCAGGGCATTCTGCCACACACCCGCCGCAACCATGACACTTTGCAGTGATGATTTCGGCCGCTTTATCACCCTCAATCACTACAGCGCCGTAAGGACAAGCCTTTACACATAAGCCGCAGGCACGGCCTTTTGTAGTGGCGGTACAACGTTCAGGCCATACAACAGCCACGATAGGTTCGATTTCCCATCTTTCGGATAAGAGAATTCGGCTTGCACGGGATGCTGCTGCAGATCCCTGGGCGACACTGCTGGGAATATCTTTTGGCCCCTGGCAAGCGCCGGCGAAGAAAATGCCATCGGTAGGGCTGTCTATCGGGCGAAGTTTGGGATGATATTCCATGAACCAACCGCCCGGGCTCTGAGCGACGTTTAACACCGAGCTCATGTGATTCTGATCAGGTTGTGGTATGGCTGCCTGGTTGAGCATGACCATGTCATATTCATTTTCGATCACCCGACCTAAGGTGATATCTTCAGAATGGACGAACAGGTTATGAGTGGCCTCATCTTCTGTGATTAAGCTTGGTCGACCTTGGATAAAGTGAATACCCATCTCGCGAGCTCGGTCATAAAATTCTTCGTAACCTTTAGAAGGTGTGCGGATGTCCATGTAGTATATGGTGATATCCACACTTGGGTTCATTTGTTTTAATAAGACTGCGTTTTTGATCGAGTACATGCAGCAGAAATTTGAGCATGATGGGATGTAACGTTTGTCTCGAGAGCCGACACAGTTGATAAAGGCTATTCTTTGTGGATTTCTACGATCGCTTGGGCGGATTAAGTTTCCCATTGTCGGCCCGGCTGAGTTATTGAGGCGTTCCATTTCCATGGAGGTGATTACATTGGGGAAGCGCCCATAACCGTATTCTTCCATCACACTTGGGTCAAAATGGGAGAAGCCGGTAGCAACCACAATTGCGCCGATGTCTTCCTCGACGATTTTATCCTCTTGGCTGAAATCAATTGCCTCTAAAGAGCCACAGGCTTCAACGCATTTATAGCAGTGGATGCAAGCATCAAGGTCTATGGAGTAAATTAAAGGCACCGATTGGCTCATAGGTACGTAAGCAGCCTTGCGGGGCGCCAGGTTCAATTCGTAGTGGTTGGGGACCTCAATAGGGCAAACTTTTGCACAATCACCGCAGCCATTACAGCGGTCGGCTAGAACATGTTTGGCCTTTTCTCGCAGTGTGACTTTGAAGTTGCCAACAAAACCTTCGACTTTTTCTACTTCGGTGAATGCTCGTACATCTATCCGGGGTTGACGCGCCGCGTCAACCATTTTTGGTGCGAGTATTCATATGCTACAGTCCATGGTAGGGAAGGTCTTATTAAGCTGGGACATGACCCCACCAATGGTTGGTTCCTTCTCGACCAGGATTGTCTCAATGCCCTGTTCTGCCAAATCCAAAGAAGCACTAATCCCTGCAACACCGCCACCGATCACAAGTGCTTTGTGTGTCACAGGGACATCAATCATGTCAAGTGGAGTCATGAACCGTGTCTTAGCGATGGCTGCAGCAGTTAAATCCATGGATTTCTGCAGCGCCCCTTCCCGATCGTGACCGTGTGCCCAGGTGCACTGCTCACGAATATTCGCCATTTCCATCAAAAAAGGATTTAATCCCGCTTCTGCAACAGCACCGCGAAAAGTTGGTTCGTGCATGCGCACTGAGCATGCTGAAACAACAATTCGGTTTAATTTATGTTTTTCAATATCTTCTTTAATTAACCGCTGGCCTGAGTCCGCACAGGCATATAATGTATCTGTGGCGTGTACAACATCCGGCAGACCTTCAGCAAATGCGACCACCTCTTTAGGGTCAATCACTCCAGCAATATTGCTGCCGCAGTGGCAGATATATACACCGATGCGAAGTTCTTCGTTCTCCGGTTGATGACTTTGTTCGATCATCGAGGATCCTTTGTTTTGGATGGAAACTCAAGGCTGCTTTTAATCAATTTTCGCCGGGTTCGTTGAGAACGTTGATCTGGAGTCGTGTACTCAAGGGCATCTTTGGGGCAAATCTTGACGCATTGGGGACCTTCTTCGACATCCTCGCATTGGTTGCAGAACTCGGCTAATTTTGTATGATGGTTAATTGAAATAGCGCCAAAATCGCAGGCTTCGATGCACCAGGCACATCCATCACATTTTTGTGGATCAATGTGGATGATCCCAGTTTCACTGTCCTGAGTGAGGGCATCCCGGGTACATGCGATCACACATGGGGCATTTTCACAGGTCCGGCATGCAACCGCAGTGATTAATACCTCATCCACTCGTACGGTACGAATGCGACTTCGGTAGGTGTTGAATTCTCCTGTTTTTGTGTAGGAGCAGATATATTCGCATAACTGACACCCAATGCATAGTTCAGGATCACAAACGATATATTTATACTTTGATGTGGAAGCAACCATTATTAAACTCCTTATACGCCAATTTCTTCGGCGACATCGTCCATACCGAGGTCAATAAGCACTTTTTTGGGTATCAGACCTTCTTCGGTCCAGCCTTTTGCTTCATAATAAATTTTCTTCAGGTAATCAAGTTCATCATCTGTGACGACGTGCCCAGCAGAGGGGCCTATCGTCATCGGCTCATTCTTCCAGCGGTAGGGCAGGTCATCGTCTTCTTTTTTCCAACCCTCCCGAATATTGAATGCTTTTTTCATCGTATGTGCGCGAACCCCAATTGAGTCTACGTCATCATAGTCAAAGTTCCAGCCAGTGGTAGCATTGATAAGGTTGGCGATGGCTGGCCAGGCACCTGCTCGATCTGCCTTGCCTGTAAAACAACGGCGAATAAATTTACAGAGAGGCAGGGTGTCGTACACAGCTGCATATTCTTCAGAACGGGATGCTACTTCACCTCGCGTTTCATCAATCGTGAAGCGGTTGGTCTCACCTTTGATATCCGGGTCGTACGCGGCTGAACGGTTATGGCATCCACCTCTTGTGCCAACAGCCAGGCCCAGCGCGAAGGTTTTCAAAGAACGGGCGTCATACCCTGGATTCTCCAACCCTTTAATGTGCATGGCCCATTTCCATGTTTCAGTACCACGCTCTTCATCGAGCATACTTGATGCAATTCGGGTTCCTTCAGCCAAAATTGCACCAATACCCTCACGATCTCTGATCATCCTGGCGAGAATGACAGCACCTTCACCGTTGCCAAAATTGAGTTCGATGCCATCAGGGGCTGCTTCACATTTGAAATCTTCTTTTTTTAAGACACCACGCTCATAACATTCCATAGCGAATGAAATTGATACGCCCATCGACATCGCGTCCATACCGCTTTTATCGGCGATATCCACCAATTGGATGGCTGCGGTCATATCATCAATCCCACAGTTCGAGCTGACTGCCTGAAGGCACTCATATTCGATGCCCGTCATGGCACCGGCAAAGGGGCCTTTTTTAACCATCGACATTTGTTCACATGCAATGGGGCATTGAGCACAGGCGATTACTTTGACCTTGTGGTGTTCATCCAGATATTCGCCACTGATTAATTCTGCAAATTCAAAAACACCTTCCTGGAAATTCCTGGTAGGTAGCAAGCCTAACTTATTCATGTTAAGCACATTGGTGGATGTACCGTAGATGCGATATTTTTCTGTATGGGGTCCTTGGGAAGATTCAGTAATATCGAAGGACATTTGTAATAATGTTTCAGGGTCCGCAACGGTGATCCCATAGGTGCCTCGAACCGAGACGGCTTTGATTTTCTTGCTTGCCCAGACAGCTCCATGACCTGTTCTGCCTGCCTGACGGCCATCGTTAGTTACATTCGCAAAGCGAACCATCTTCTCACCAGCGGGGCCGATGGTTGCAGAACGGATTTGGTCATCGCCAAACATCTCGCGGATTTCCTCTTCTGTTTCAAATGTCCCGAGACCAAGCAGTTTGTCTGCTGGTAGGAACTCAACCCTGTTGTCATCGATGAAAATGTGAATCCAGTTTTCGCTGCCACCGTGAATCACCACACCATCCCATTGTGCTCTTTTTAAAGCGATTGAGAACCAACTTCCAGAGAGACTATCACCAATCATTCCTGTCAGGGGGGATTTTGACGCTAAACCATACTTTCCTCCCACAGGAACAGGGGTGCCAGCAAAAATGCCGTTAGCAAAGCAGATTGGATTTCCTTGGCTGTATGGATCACACCCAACTTCGATGTTTTCCCAACATAGTCGGGTTGCCATGGATACACCGCCAATATAAAGCTTGTACCATTCCTCTGGTTTATCTTCGGTCCAGTGACTACGGTTTGTTAGATCAATGTGTAAAATATTTCCACTATAACCATGCATCCGAAATCTCTCCTATTTTTCTCTAGGGTGTGTCTGGAAAATTAATAATCTTGAAGGACTTTTTTTTGCCATTAATTTGCTGGTGAGTTATCTCATTTTCAAATATGATTAACTGAACAGCTTATTTATACTCATGGATTGATTTTGTCAATAGTGAAGGATGTAATCAATCACCGTGAATATTATCTTTACACTTATTGAATACTTTATTGGAATATTTTACCACAGCAGTTATTCGAAGAAGCATTCAGGTTGTCAAGACAATGTCTTCAGGAATGATCCAACCCGTATTTGGAAACAATTTTGCAGTTTGAGATTGATAGGCCGGGTAGCATTGGAATGCCCTTTTGGGAGACCCATAAAACTTTACTTTACCATGTTCAATAATAGCTACACGGTCTGCTATATTTGCTGCAAATTCGACATCATGGGTAACCAAAAGGACAGATTTATCTTGACGACACCATTCATGGAATAAATCTGAAAGTGTTTCCTTGGCTTTATAGTCCATACCACGGGTCGGCTCATCGAGGAAGATTATTTTAGGATTATGAACCGTAATGGCGGCTATTGCGGTCCGTTGTCGTTCACCACCAGATAGTTCCCGGGGATAACGGTGTTGAAAATCAGCCAATCCAAAATGTTTGAGAAAAGCTGAGATGGTTTCTGGGCTCAAAGATTTATTGTGGTTTTTTAATGTCGTTTTTAGTTCGTCAAGAATAGTATCGGCAAAAAGAAGATCGTTTGGGTTTTGGGGTAAGTAAGCGATGTGTTGGATGATTTGGGTAAGTGTCATTTTTGTCATGTCATCACCCATAAAGTGTCTACTACCATTGGATGGAATTAACCCCATAAGAGCCCGAAGCAAGGTGGTTTTTCCAGCCCCATTGGGCCCCATGATAATGAGGATTTCACCCTTATTGACTTGCATTGATATATTATGGAGTATTTTTTGATCGGAGAGGTTGACTGACAAATTATTAACGTCTAGAAAAGGATCTAGGCTATCTTTATTTTCATCGTGAGGATGTTCTTTTTCTACAGGTTGGAATCTTTTTTTCTCATCAGGAAAATCTTCAGCGCTCAATGGTAGTGGGAAAACATCAAGGCCTTTGGCAATATCAATAATGGGAGGTACCTGATCCATAATTGGTAATACTTTTTGCGGGTGGCCATAAACCATTTTTTGGTCTTGAGTTAGGTAAAGAATATTGTCAATATACGGCAGCAATCGCTCGAGTCGATGTTCAGCAATTAATACAGTAAGGTTTAATTGGCTTTTTAATTTAACAATGTATTTTATTATTTCATTTGCAGCAACTGGATCTAGTTGCGAAGTTGGTTCATCCAAAATCAATACTTGAGGTTGGCAGACGAGTGCGCTGGCAATTACCACCTTTTGCTTCTCACCACCTGAGATGTCTCTGGTATTTTTTCTGAAAATATTCGTCAATTGCATCTCATGTATGATCTCATCAACCCGTTGATGCATTTCTCTCCTTGGGACAGCCATATTTTCAAGCGGAAAAGCAATTTCATCTTCAACAATATCAAAAACGAATTGTGATTCTGGATCCTGAAAAACAAAACCGACCCTGGAGGCCATGTGTTCAGGGCCTTCTTTGATTGGCTCTGAGCCAAAGACATTAATCTTGCCTGAAATGATTCCCCCAGAAAAATGCGGCACCAGCCCATTCAGACACCTGAGAAATGTGGACTTACCACTACCGGATGCCCCTGCTAATAAGGTCATTGTTCCCGGCTGTATTTCAAGATTTAAATCATTAAAGACAGCCGTCGTTGATTGCGGATATGTGAAAGATAACGATGAAATTTTAATCATTGAAAGATAAGAATAATGGAAAAATGGATAGTACGCTGAATAATAACCCAAGCAGTTGCAGTGGTGGAAATGATAAATTTGGATATGGCGAATAAAAGAGGGATGGTAGCTTGTTGTAACTGAGAAGGCTGATGTATGCCAGGAGGTAAACAGACATGAAAACGGCGCCAGTAAGGTCTGAGAAACCCCATTGTTCTTTGTAGTATTGGGTTGATGTTCTTTGCTTTCCAGAGTGAAGGAGCGTCAAAAGGATTATTAAACCGCCCAAGATGTAGAGAACGAAAAGGATACCTTCAGGGTAATTATAAAGTTGTAGGATCCATGCTGAAAAAATGGAGAAAGCGCCAAAGACTAGCCCAACTAAGCTCAGGTTTGTATTCTTGTTTACCTGCACATGGTAACCTCGAGCGGTCATCGATTCTGATAATTGAATCGCGTTTTCTAGACTGGTAACCAATAAGGGGATTAAGATGGGTATCCAATCTTGCATTTTCTTCATCGGGTTTCCCCTGATAATTTGAGCTTCTTTTATCTCTTGTGCACGTTGCTGTATGGAAGGAAAAAATGTCAACGCAATGGTAACCATCATCGCAATCGGGTGGAATGCGCGCGGGATCAGCCTGGTTAATTGCTTGATTTGAAGGCTGAGGTTAAGGATATTGAACAGTAAATAAAGTGCGCTGATGACCAAACCGTTAATTGCACCATAAACCAAGCTTTCAAGGGTTATGTTGCCGCCGATCAGGGGCCATCCTTTGGGCAATGTAAACAAGATATTTCTGCCACTATGAGCGAAAAGGCTGTTGATGATGGTTGATAACCCAATCATTGTCAGTAAGAAGAAAGTATTGTGTTTTAACCATTCATTGTTGCGCTTCTTTTTTGCCAAATGATTACCCAATATAAGCAGGTTTAATAGAACCACCATTATGTAAATTGGGTTGCGCGTTGAAAGAATAAAAACCATGCATGTTATCAACCATAGCATCCAAGCGACTGCGGTCTTCATGTGGTACTTTGCTCCCTGTGTTGAAATGAAAACCTGAGTTTGAAGCGGGACAATATCTTTAACACGGGTCTGGATAAGGCAGCTAATATAATTACATTGCCTACAGCCCTGGATGCATCCCAAATAAGCGATGTTGCCAGATAATAAGCGGTATATCGCTGCACGTTTTGACTAAATCCAGCTGATTGTAAAAACCCTTGCCCTTGCCCGGCGCCAAGGAATGGCCAAAACCATAAGTTCATAATTGCACCAAACAAAAATCCCCAGAAAGCACCAAATCCAGAAAGAAGAATAAGCTCAATTGGTCTTCCTTCCCACTTAAAAATATCTACGGTTGCCTTTAGCAGCGCAGCACTTTGTCCAACCCAACCAGCCGTGATCATTTGACCAGGAAGCCAGGGGCCAACACCGCCAGTAATTAAAGCAGAGACAAACAGGGTCATGGCGCCCATCAGAAACCCTAATCGACTGCCAAAAAAATAACCCGTCAGGATAATTAAAAAGAAGACAGGGCTGAAGCCGGCCGGGCCAGGGATGGCATTTTCTAAAAATCGCAGCCCAGCATTGATAGCGATCAAGACGCCCAGGAATGCCATAATTTTGTTATCGATCAAAGATGTCTGCGCTTCGAACAACACGATAAACAAACATAAAACGATAATCAGACTGATCATGATGGGAAAAGTTGCGCCCTGGGTAGCCGCACTATTGGCCTGTGGGAAGATAAATGGCGACAGCAACCCCAGGAATCCAAGTGCCAAAACGATCAGGTCAATGAGAATCCTTTTTATCCGGCGTTTCATGAAGCCTTTTTTGTAAATAATACAATCACAAAGATGACTGCGGCTATACCAACAACACCCAGAATGACGAAAGGTAAGGTGGATCGTGTACTCACTTCTGGATCATCACGGGTGGCAGTTGGGACAGATGTCAGCGTATCAATCACGACTTCACCTGGCTCGTCAACAAAAACTTCAAGCGTTTGTGTTACCGTTACCTCTGGCGAAATGATGTCTTCGATTGGTTCAGTGATTGTTTCACCGGTAATCGGTTGCAAAAGAAGATCATTATAATTTATGAAAGGCTGAGAAATATAGCTTTTTCGTACAGCAACATCGCAAATTTCACTCAAATTGGGTATGAAATTCGGTGGCAAGGATGGGAATTGTTCCCAACTTGTCAAATACCATGCTTCAATACCACCATGAAGCACCTGTGACTCTTTAGCGCCAACAGGATTGAATACCCAATCGCGTCCATCCCACTGCCAGTATGACCAGTACAGTGTGCCTCCAGGTGGATTTTCGGCTTCAAGGATGCTGTTGACAAAGCCATCCTGTATAGTGTAGGTGAAACCTGAATTTTCCAGTAAGGCTAATCCAGAGATCGTGTCAGTATTGAAGGATATGCAAGCGGTAAAGATTTCGCCATTATCAGTGGAAATGACCATTCCAGCCATGTTTTCAGGTGTTCTATTTATTAGATCATGGGAGGATATTAAGTAATCCCCAGACAGGATGGCATAAAGAGCCGTTGATGTTGCCATGACATTGGCCTCAGGAAAATCATCCGAATACCTAAATGCACCAGAAGGGTTTTGATAGCGAAATAAGCCTGTTTGGGGTGTTTTACCAACATCCGTCAGCCAATCATCTGGTTGAGAATGTATGGCGTTCAATGCCATCATGACATAGGCGGTGGTGCTTGCGTCGCCCCAACCACCATCCTGGCTTTGCTGAGATAAAATGAAATCTAGAGCAGCCTGAATGCCGTCATCCTCCGGGAAGTAATTTGCTGCCAATAATGCTTGGATGACTAAAGCGGTTGAATCTATTGGGAACCCAAACCCTGGCATATAATCCCAACCACCTTCATCCAACTGCAAGTTGATTAGTGACTGAATAACCCCTTCCGGAATTTCTACATTGGCAGCATTTAAACCAAGAATAGCCAAAGCTTGATGCCAGGTATTTTTTGATGTGCCAAACGCGCTTGCTTCAGGGTCATAAGTCTGCATCAGCAAATCAACCAAATCTAAATTGGAAAAATTTGTTGGATCTTCACCCATTAACACAACAGCAATAATTGATTTCCCAATTGCATCAGGTCCGTTTTCCAGATATGGTTCAAGATTCTCGGATAGATATTGAAGGGGAGAAGTGCCATTTTGAGTTACTGTGTTTGGGTCCCATCCAGCGGCATGGATGGCAAATAAAACGTCTATTGTCTGACCAACAGACGCCCAGCCTCCATCGGCCTGTTGGGCGTCAAATAAAAACTTATATGCCCGGCTAACGCGTCTTAGGGTAGATAAATCATAAAATGGTTGCCCTGAAAGGCCCAATATTGCATCTGCTGTTGAATAGGTGTTCGCAAAATCACCGCCAATCACGCCATTATCTTGCTGTAAATTTAGTAAAGCTTCCGTAGGCTCACGATTTTCAATAAGCCAGTCATCAACCAGCCGGGTTTCCTTCAAGGAATGGATCGCCTGAAGTATCATACCGGTTGTATTTGCATTGATGGTCGTATCCCATTCTGTTTGCCATCCACCATCAGCTTGCTGGTTTTCCCATATGAAGTTTAGGGCAGTTTGAATTGTAGCTGAATCGTACGTGTCTTCGTCCAAAGCGATCAGAGCCATCACTGCAAGGGGTGTGGTGTCAAGAAAAGATCCAAAACCATCGTTCCAGCTTCCATCGTCAAGTTGTGCGCCAGCCAGCCAGTTGACCGCATCAAGTGGAACAGAAGCATTAATTGCCGATAACCCAAGGATAGCCCACACCTGGTCCATCACATTATCCTTGGTGGCTTCTCCAAAAACGGCGGTGTTGGTGTCATAACTGGATTTGATAAGGGAGATCAAATCCACTGAATCTTTTCCAAATGCATGTGGGTTTTCGTTTGCAGCGGCAACAGCAGTAAGCAATTGCCCTGCTCTGGCCACATTAAGAGGCAGCTCTTCGTTTGTAGTGTGGTAAGCCCAGTCAACACCTGCATCCTTGATGAAGTCAATGGGGTGTTTTTGTGATTCATTGGATAAAAATGATTGTGGGAAACCTCCTGCAGCCAAGGCAAGCACCACTCTTATTGAAGTGGCCACATCTGAGCTTTCGTCCATCCATCTAATGCCGCCATCTGCATTCATTTGGGTTGCAATATATTCAAGACCTTTTAGGATTGCAATATCTTCTTCACTCTGAAAATCGGTATTGGTTAAGGTTGCACCGTATGTATTTGACGTATTGGTGATAATAAACAATAGAAGGATGAACAGGGATATTGTGGTTTGTTTAAAATTTTTATTCAATTGATGCTCCTCGTATAAATAAAACGACCTAATAATGGAAAAGGTCGTTTAAACCAATTCCGCCCAATATGGGCGGCAGAGTGAGACCAACTTTTTTGGTTTTGCCAAGCTGGTGCCCAACGTGCCTTTCCACGAAGTTCCTTGGGTCATAGAGGGCGGGTTATCGGACTTCACCGGTGTTATTTGGTGTTACCGTTGCGGGACAGTGCTGGACTTTCACCAGCTTCCCCCATTATGCACCATGCGTCCGGGCATTAGGTGCACCCTTTATGGCTTATTGAATTGACATATATTTTATAGGTGATTTTACTGAAAGTCAATCCCTCACCCATGCACGCCTTAAAAAATCCCCTGAGGATTTTCTTTCCTAAAGCCTGTACCAATTATTGGCGATGTTTGACTTATCAATCTCTACTTATTAATCAGAACATATGTTATTAATCTAAGCCAGGTATTTCCTGCTTTGGGGTTTCATCTGCACGCCATCTACAGGCGGCTAGCTGGGATCAGTGATTCAAATTTATTCTTAGGTAAATGCCAGACTGAGATAAATTGAAAGAAAAGGAGGTGCCCCCAGTTCTTCGGGGGCACCTTACAGGAAGTGGCTTTAAGACTAGAAAAGGAGGTAATTGGCGAAAGCCACAATTTCATTAACGTGATGTAGAAATTTTCACCAATTTGCCTTTCCTATCAAAGGTCATCCTGGCGAAGTGATAATGTTTTGCAGATTGGTTCTGATCAAAGGACTTTTGTAAGGTTACTACATATTGTTCAGACCCAACTGATTTACTCATGCTGCTGCTGTTGAATCCACTGGACTTATTGAGATGCATTTGTGCATTTTTAAGACCAGGTAAATATTTTTCCATCGTTTTTTTAACTTGTTTATTGACACTTTTGGGTAAATCTGTTTGTAGAAGATCGTGCTCCATGTCAGAATCGCTAATTGTGCGCACTGCAGGATGGGTTTTAGATCTGAGTAATGGTCTTGGCATGGAATTGACATCATCATAAACAGCAAGAGGATCTCCAAACAATACGAAGGACAGGATTGTCTTTTGGTCTTCACCATCAAGAAAACCTTGCGTGCGGGTCATTTCCTCTGCGAGGCTCAGTTTTGCTTGCATTAAGGCATAACCTGCGGGCTTTTTCGATATTACATTACGCCAGAACACATCAGCAAGGTAATCAGCTGCGATTAATGGTGGTGTGATAGAGCCATAGGCGATGCATGTAGACCCAATAAAAGTTGTGGTGCCTGAATCAAGAAATTTTAATGACAGGGCGTCTTCGTGGGCTTTGTTAATGATATTTGCACCATAACAAGCTTCTGAAAGAATCAGTTTTAAAGAGGGTGTGCGTTTGCATAATAAATCTGGACTTAATGCAATTGGATAATCTGGCTCATGTGAATTGGAAGAGAAGTCCTTTTGTCCATACCAATGCGGCCCTTCTTTGATTCCATGTAAATTGAAATATCCCAGGCGTTTATTTATTTTATTGTAAAGTTTTAAAGTTTTAGAATGTGTAGGAGGTGATAAGTGTAAATCTTTGACACTACCAATCGTTTTGTACACATCAGCTGAGGCCTGCTGCCATATTTCAGCAGAGTATCCAAGGGTTTGATTTTGTAAAAAGTTCAACCCCAGATGATTAATCAAACGCAAAATATTGTTCTTGATTGTATTAATTCCAAGCTGGAAAGGTTTATGCTTTTTCGACCTATGTTGATATTGATAGATTAATTGCCTGATTTGCTGCAAAAGCAACCCGGAATCAGAACCTGCTTCACCAGGTAACCGGCCAACTGGCCATTGAGGTATAAAGTAATTTTCGTCCACCGTTGCATAAGGATTGTCTGATGGGACATCAATGTCATTGTCCTGGGTTGGGTTTGGCAAGTGGTGGTAAGGAACGATTTCAGGGCCGCCAATGATCAATAAAGCACCAATCATTTCACCTTGTTCTTCCAACTTGCTATCCAGGTCTGAAAGAGCTAACTTGGTTTGCCAGGCATCGCGTGCATCAATGGGTTTGAGACCCCATTGTGACATTTGGGCAGGGTTATCAGGGTAAAATAATATTGAACCCCAGTCAGGCATTTTTTGTATTGCGCTGACTAATTCTCTCAATAACTCGTCAATATATGTGGCAGTGTTAGGGCCATATAGTGATTCAAGTTGATTATGAGAAGCGATTACAACATAAACTGGAAAACGATTTTCTGTCCGGTCTAAATCAGGTTTTTTTAGGCGCTTTGCTAGGTTTGAAAAAACTTTTTGTATTTCCTGAAAATCTTCTTCAGTGGCCCATTTAGGAGTAACCTCATTTGATTCCTTCAATTCCTTGGCCGCTGGTGTGTTTTTCGGATCCTCTTTTTGATCAGAAGGCAGTCTATTGGTTAAATGAATTTTCTGGGTGATTTCATCATCCATTTCCTTTGCGCCTACGACGGAAGAAGATTTTTGTTTTATGTCAGGAAAATCATATATGCCATCTTGGAGTTGATTCCATCCCAGGTAAGAAGTTACAGAAGCAGGGATTGGAAGGTCAAAATAAATTGTGAGCTGATCAGGCCATAGGTTTTGAAAACGGTTTTTGGGTCCCATCAGTCGCTGAATAACCTGGCCAGCACTGTCATGGGCTGCTGCCCAGTGTAACCGCTCAACAGCAGATGATTCTTCTCCCTGCTCAATTTCTGAAATGGCCTTAATGATATTGATCTGAAGACATTTGGGCCATTTTTCATAATAGATGTCACACAGATTATTTAGCATTTCTTGATCTTCAATTTTATAGGCTGTTTTTAGATGCAAAATTGCAGGGATTGCCACTGGCGGCTGGTTGACCATTGACTGATGAACCAGCGCCATTGTTGTATTGAAGTTGCCCCTTGAAAAGGCTTTCCTGGCATCCCATAATGGGGCTAGCCAGCTCATTAATATATTATCAGGCGGATTTTCTTGAGTTAAGTATTGTGTTATGGCTTTATATTGTTTTTGCTCGTTAGAAGAAGTTGCATACTTGCTCAACGCTTGAACAGGTTCAATAAACAAGGGGTCCTGTTTGGATAAATTTTCAAGAATGGTTATGGCATGTTGGATTTTCCCAAGATGAATATAAGTCATGGCCTGGTGATATTGAACAAAAAGGTCCCCAGGATAATTGACTAACCATATAAAGGTTGCTTGTTTTGAAAATTGATATTCTTCACACTTATCTGCAGCATTTAATATGGTTAAGAATCTGTAGCGATCAATCCCGTTTAGGTAATCTAGTTGAGGTGTAATTTTTCCCATGATTATCTCGCTTCTCGCAAGTTGCTGATTAAGTTTAGCGCGCTGATGACACCTAGTTGACGAACAATGTTAACATCATCCGGTGAATACCTTTTTGCTTGTTTTAACAAAGCTTCGGCCCCTACAAAATCTTTACTATCTTTTAGCGCCATTCCGGCATAATAATATGGCCGAGGATCTGAGGGATCGGCTTGTGATGCTTTTTTGAAAATATCAATTGCTTCCTCAAGGTCGCGGCGTTCCTGGTAGATTTTTCCCAGTTCAATAAGTGCCTCTACTAAACCTGGATTCAAGGTGATAGCGTGTGATAGGTGTGAAATGGCTTGATCAAGTTGGCCATTTTTTCTTTGAAGACGGCCTAGCATCAGGTGCACTTCTGGTTGATCAGGAACAATTTTTAGAGTTGTCTGGGCAATTTCCTCAGCTTTTTTAAGGCGGTTTGATTGAATTAGCCAATCTGTTAATGTGATCAGAATTTCAGGGTTTTCTGAGTGGCTCTGGGCTAAAGCAATAAGCTCTGGTAAAACAGCCTCTGTTCCCTCACGTACTTTTTTAATTTTAATTTTTTCAAGGGCTAGAACCATATTTTCTGGTGCCATATTTAAAGCATTGTTTAAGGTATTGATTGCCTGGTCAAATTTGCCTTGCTTTGTTTGTGCTCGTGCTAATAGCACCAGAATTTGATTTTCATTATGCTTTTGAAGAAGTTCTTCTGCTTTTAGTTCTGCATCACTATATTTTTTTTGGTCAATCAATAATTTGATTTCTTGAGAGCAGATGTCCATGTTATCAGGATCTAATTGGCTGGCAACACGAATATTTTGAACTGCTTCAGGTAAATTCCCCATCCAACGGTTGACATTTGCTATTTTTCTCCAAACCTGAGGGTCTTTTGATTGGATGGATACACTTTTTTCTAAATCAGCTTTAGCATGATCAAGATGGTTGTTTCGAATATTTATTTCTGCACTTTTTTGCCAAAAATTTGCATTCTGAGGATAAATTTCAAGCGCAAAGGCAATATGATCTGCTGCATCCTTATCATTGCCAAGTTTTGAATGCATATCTGCTGCTATGGCATGCCACTCAGGTTCATCTGGCCATAAGTTCAATGCTGTTTCTAATGACTTTACCGCTAGTTCGGGATAAGATTTCTCCAAGAAAGCCAGTAAAGCATGATTAATTGGATTCGAAGTGTCCAACACGAGAGCTTTTTTAATGTGAGAAGTATTGATTTTGACCTTATTTCTAAGCGCAAAAACTCCATAAGCTTGCAAAACTTTGAGGTCATCGGCATAGGCCTCTACGATTTGGTTGACAAGACCTTCATCCTCACTCCCAATAATAATCGACGCTGCTTCTTCAGGATCAGTTAAGCAAGTTTCATAATTCAATTTTAGGGGCCATTTTCCTGTAAAAGCTGCTTCTATGCGGGTATGGATACACATGCGTTCTTCCTGAGAGAGGAAACCTTCAAGCTTTTCTACTGCAGCCTTCGCATTTTTATGACAACTCTCAGACAGGGAATCTATGCCTGGGCAGTGGTTTTTGATAAATAATGTGTCTGCGATCTGTTGGGCTTCTGCCATTTTAACCAGAGAGAGGACATATCGCCAAAGAATTAAGGGTTGGTTGGGTAATAAATTCATAATCATCTGATGAATTTGTTGTGCGGATTGGTAATCATCCAGGGCGATAGCGGCATCAGCCAGGCTGTTTAAAATCATCATCTTTCTAAAGGTGAACTGTAGTGTATTCGTCTGAAGTCTATCCAGGTGATTCTGATAGGATTTTTGAGCATTTACAAAATAATCTTTTGCTTTTTCGAACTTCTCTTGATATGTCGCAAGTTGGCTCTGCAGAGCCTGATACCTTGGATAAGCATCACAGGATGGGGGAATTTGGCTCATCAGGGCTGAAGCCTGTTTATAATCTTTCTCATAAATGAGCATTTCTATTTGGGAACAAACCAGCTCAATAATGTCCTTGTCAAAGCCATCGTTTAATCTCTCTGATGCGTTAAACGCGCTGCCAAGTTCCAAAGCCTTATTAAAGTCAAAGGTGACCATATAAGATTCCAGAGTCGCATTATAAATCGTTGCATCAGCAGGATCTTGGGCTGATGCTGAGGATAAATACGTTTGAGCCGCTTTAAATTCACCCAAACTTCTAGATAATTGTCCCAACCGGTAAAGGTAGCCCTTATAAGTGAAATCGTAAGTGTATAACAAAGGTGATGGCGTCTTAGTCTCAAAAGCTCGAGTGGCCTTTTCGATAGTATCAGCTATATAATTTTCGATAGACTTTAATTGGTCCAGAGCCAGTTCATATTGTCCCAAATCGGATAAAAGGTCAGATTTAAGCAAAACCAATTGTGGATATTTAGTGAGTATGCTGTCTTCCAAATTGAGCGACTGTAATGCTTTTTTCCGCTGATCCAATAATTTATAGCAGACAGCCAATTCCATTTGTATCAACGGATTGATGTCAGATACCAATAGGGAGGCTTTTTCTAATGCAAGAACTGCCAGATCAAGGTCTTGCAGATGGACACAGATATTAGCTACCTGATGCAGTTGTTCAGGATGCGAACTGGCACAGGAAATGACTTGTTCAATCAGTGTCTTAGCTTCATCTAGTGATTTAGCAGACACTAATGCTTTCGCAAGCCAGACCTTGAGAGCAGTGTTTTCTGGATCAATTTGTAATGCTTCTTTGAGCGCTTTCACCGCTTCCCCCGGTTCGTTTGTATTCATCTTAAATTGTGCATACCACTGTATGTTCAGTAAATCCTGAGGAGCCAATTTAAGAGCGGATTTTGCCAGGTCATGTGCTTTTTCAGAAAGATCAATAGATTGAAAAGCCTCTACTAAGGCATGCAGGACGGTCAGGTTCTCTGGCTGTTTTGAAGCAGCTTCTCTCAACGCGGCCAATCCAATTTCCTTATCTCCTAAGGCGATTGCTGATTGACCTAATCCATAAAAGATTCGCCAGCTATCCTGTGAATGATCTTCTAAGACTTCCTCTGAAAGTGTTTTGTAAGTGTTCAATGCTTCTTGATGATGTCCTTGAAGGCGGTCCGTATCCCCCAGGTGAAGCCGGATAAAAAAATCTTCATCGGTTATTTTTATGGCTTTACGGAGAATATTTTTGATCTTTTCCAGTTCGTTATCAGGTTCTTCATCAATGCTGGATTCTAAGCGATCAAGCACCAGTCGTGTTGCTGCTAAAACAGTTTCCAAATCTTCAGGATAATGTTCTGCAGCACAGACTAATGCTTGTTCGGCTGCGGCAGAATCATTCATTGCCAAAAAGATATGCCCGAGTAATTTTGCCACCTCAGGTTTGTTTCCATAATCCTTTATATGGCGTTTCAATAAATGGTATGCTGTTTCATCATGTCCCAAAAGGTGTTCAGCATGTGCCAGGTTTAATTTGCCCTCAATATGGTCAGGTTCAATTTCATAGGCTTTTCTGAGATGGGATATTGCATCTGAAGGCGCTGATTTATCCAGATATGTTTTCCCTAAAGCCCGTAATAATTTTGGGTTATTAGGGATAGCACGATTGCCTTTATGCAAAACGTCAAAACAACGGTCTGTCTGACCTTTGCTCTGCCAGATGTTGGCTAATGTTAACCAGGTCTCAGCCTCTTCGGAGATCATTGCAACAACTTGTTCCATGTGCTGAATGGCTTTGGCAGTATCTCCCTTCGAAAAATAAGCTTCGCCCAATATCACCAGAGCTTTTACACTGCGATCATTTTTTTGAAGAATATTATGGCAGATAGATATGGCCATATCGATGTGCTCAGTTCTTAATGCTGACAGAGCAAATTTCTCGAGGTCTTCAACCAGGGGTGAAGTCTCAGATTTTATTATCGCTTGTAACAAAGAAAAGGCCTGTTTCCAGCGTTTTGCAAGTGTATAAAGATGGGCAAGTGAACGTTTGTGTTCACTTTCATCAGGATCAACTTTCTCAAGATAAGAAGATAGTTCAATTGCTTTTTCTATGTAGTGGTCTTTGACCAAAATATCTCTGGCCAGTTTTACAACCTGAAGGTCGTTCATTCTTTCTTTGAGAATTTTATCCATCCAGTTGATAGTTATATTCGGTTGCTCTAAACTTTTGACAAATTCAAGTATCTCGATTATTGGATCGGACTTAGTTTTATGCACCAGGTAACTTACATCCAAAAGTGAATTCTCCAGGTTGTGATGATCAAAAGTGATATAAGCGATCGGGGATAGTACTTTATTGGTTAGAAATTGGATTTTCTTTTCCAGGTATTCTTTTTTGCCTGTAGAAGGTAAATGTTGCAATTGTTCCGTCGCATCATCTAATTTATTATCGGTAATTAATGCTTGAATATAATAGTGACGTGCTTGTTTTGCGTTCGGTACAGAATTTAA
>PWSY01000147.1 GCA_003563055.1 Anaerolineaceae bacterium
AGCGGGTCATTGGTCAGGACGAAGCGGTCAGTGTCGTCTCCAATGCTGTCAGGAGAGCCCGCGCTGGACTACAAGACCCCAATCGCCCCATCGGGTCCTTTATCTTCCTGGGCCCCACCGGCGTAGGTAAAACAGAACTCGCCCGAACCCTAGCTGAGTTCCTCTTCAATGATCAAGACGCCATGGTGCGCATCGATATGAGTGAATACCAGGAAAAACACACCGTCAGCCGGCTGTTCGGCGCTCCGCCCGGGTATGTGGGTTTTGAAGAAGGTGGTCAACTCACCGAAGCCGTGCGACGGCGCCCCTACAGCGTAGTTCTGTTTGACGAAATCGAAAAAGCCCACCAAGAAGTGTTCAACACCCTCCTGCAGCTCCTGGATGACGGACGCTTGACAGATGGCCAGGGGCGCACGGTTGATTTTCGGAATACCGTCGTCATCATGACCAGCAACCTGGGCAGCGAGCTGTGGATGAGCGCGTTAGAAGACCAGAGACTGGTCAAAGAGGTCTCGCGAGACCAGATCAACCGCCTGCTGCAGTCCCACTTCCGCCCGGAATTCCTCAACCGCATGGATGAGATCATCGTCTTCCATCCCCTCACAAAGGAAGACCTGGCAAAAATCGTCGATATTCAGCTGGAACACGTGGCAAAATTGATGCAGCAGCGCGACCTGACCCTGACGGTTGACCGTGAAGCCCGGGAATACCTGGCCGAAATCGGCTACGACCCGGATTTCGGCGCCCGCCCCCTCAAACGCACCATCCAACGTGAGGTCCAGGATCCGCTGGCATTGAAAGTGGTCAGCGGCGAAATCAGCGAAGGGGACACGGTCAAGGTCACGCGCAGTGCGGATGGGCTTGCCTTTGAGACCCTCACCAGTCAGGAAACAGCTTAATCAAAACAATCCCCGGGGTTTAGTTTCCATCACAATCGCCATTATTAAAACCCCGGGGGTCATGAAAAAATTATAATGCATTCTTATTGGTTTAGCGATAAAAATATTATGAGACCTGGCGGTCAAACCCCTCGCTCGGTCAGGAGACCGGCGAGAACTAAGCTCTCACCAGTCTCTTAACCCCCAAAGCAGATCCGAGATGGGCCAGATAATCCAAAATAGTTTCATTCAAAACGCAAACAAAGACCCCCGGGGTTTCACGACCCATCACAATCCCCTTTTCAAAACCCCGGGGGTCTCAGGATGATCAAATAAACCGAACCCGAGGTGTATTTATTGTAGAGTACAATTATCAGGCCCTTAATCAGGCAGTAGAAAAAGGAAAGTATAATTTTAATGGTAATTCATCCGCTCACACAAAAAATAATTGACAATGTTTTTATTGGTAAAGCCCCAGACTATAAAGAATGTATTCATCTCCTTGACCTCAATCCTATTTCCTTTGAGGCTTCTCTGATCCGTGCCACAGCAGACTGGCTGACCAGAAAGCGTTTTGACAATCAAGCCATCCTTTTAGGCCAAATTGGGATTGAATCAGGCCCATGCCCCGGTGATTGTCAATTTTGCCATTATGGGGTGACCCATTACCCAGAAGAACATAAAAAGATGCCCATGGATGAGATTGTCACCCATGCTGTCTCCTTTACGTCCACAGGGGATTGATTCCGATCTCGATCCAGAAGATCGTGTCGAAACAATAGAAGCCATTCGGAAAGCAGGCATGGATTGGTATTATTGTTGTGAACCAATCGGGCCAGAACATACATCGCAGGAAATAGCCGATCAAATGTTTTTGGGAATCGAATTGGGGTGTTTCCAACACGCTGCCATGAGGCGAGTGCCTGTGCCGGGCACACCACTCAAGTCAAAGAGACAGATCTCAGAACTGCGTTTGGCTCAAATCGTTGCTGTCGTCACGCTTGCTTCACTTGCCTGCCCCGAGACAAAGACCATCGCAGTTCACGAACCTAATTCATTGGGTTTAGTGTCTGGAGCAAATACCATTTATGCTGAATCAGGCATAAACCCAAGAGATCAAAAGCAAAGAACTGAGGAAGGACGTGGATTAGATCTTTTACGCTGTCATCAAATGTTACTTGAGACAGGTTTCAGTGAATTATTATTAGGTGATGGCACCTCCAAACCAATCATTAACGCGATAAATTAGTTCTCGCTAGTTTTTTACCCCTGGAGAGAAGTGGAACCCGCACCCTCTTTAGGTGGGGGCTGAAGCAAAGCGGAGAGGAGCCAGACCACTGTTCTCGCCGGTCTCCAGACCGAGCGAGGGACTTGACCTTAAGGTCTCCAATGCGCGCGTTCTCGCCAATCGCCAGACTGAACATACAAAGCATAACAAAAACGCAAACAAAGACCCCCGAGTTTTATTTTCCATCACAATCGCCACATCTTAAAACCCCGGGGGTCTTTAGAATTTCCATTCATTTGTTTTTACTAGTCACCAAAGCACGAGGAGTTCTTCAAGGAAAGTTCCAGCAAGAACCAGGAAAATCTCTATCTTATCCTCGTCGAAATTATGTTAGTATTAAATAAATCTTCAACCCAAAACAACCAACAATAACAGGCTCCTCAAACAACCCCCAATGCGGAAAAAGGCGGCTCATATGAACACAAAATTTCTCAAACTTGGCCTCACCATTTTTACCCTCTTTCTTTTATTAATCGCCTGCCACACCCTCGCGCCAAAGCCAACGGAACAACCCCCCACCGAGCCACCAGTCGAGGGCATTGGCCGCACCAGGGTCAATCCCAACGATGGCATGGGGATGGTCTATGTCCCTGCGGGTGAGTTCCTGATGGGCAGCGAAGATGAGCATGCCTCCTTAGATGAAAAACCAGAGCATCTAGTTTACCTGTCTGCCTATTGGATCTACCAGACCGAGGTCACCAACCAACAGTATCGCCAGTGCATTCTGGCGGGCGCCTGCCGGGGTGAGCTTGAAGATTACCCGGAGGACGACCATCCCGCCAATTACATTTTCCGTTGGATGGGATCGATGTATTGCAAATGGGCGGGGGGGCGCCTACCGACGGAAGCTGAATGGGAGAAAGCCGCTCGCGGCACAGACGGACGCAAGTACCCCTGGGGGAATGAACCCGTCACCGGTGAAAGGGCAAACTTCTGTGATGTCAACTGTCCTGAAGATGGCGCTGACAAATCTCAAGACGATGGCTATGCGCATACTGCGCCCGTGGGCAGCTACCCAGCCGGCGCCAGCCCCTATGGGGCATTGGATATGGCCGGCAATGTGTGGGAATGGGTTTCAGATGGCTATGACCCCGAATACTACGCTGAATCCCCCTATCGTAACCCCACCGGCCCCAAAGATTATACTTACGACTCAATGCGCGGCGGGTCCTGGGCAGAGGATGCACGTTTCCAGAGGGTCACTTATCGGGGCAGAAACTACATGGGAATGATATTTGACAACCTGGGCTTTCGCTGCGTGCACGAAGAATAATGGCCTGTAACTTTTCTTACAGACCAATCGGATATACCTTTCATTAAACAGCAACCCATTAAAACCCCGGGGGTCTAAAAATTTAACATTTCTTCAAACCAATCCACCATAGCCACCATTACAAGAGCAACCAAAGACCCCCAAGGTTTCCTATGCAAACACCTCACGCAAGCCTCTCTTCTTTATTCTGAGAGCCTGAAGGGTTTGGCAAGCTCGGCATTTACTGTTTCTTGACCAGCACCGTCTGAATCGGGTAGGGCAGGTCGATCTTGTGTTCCAGAGAAGCAGTGTTAATGGCTTTTAAAACCTCCGAGTGCACCTTCAATACACTGCTGTTTTGCTGGTCAATCCAGAAAAAAGCCGAAAGTGTCAGGGTGGACTCGTCCATAGACACAGCCTGTATCATTGGGATGGGTTCCGATTCCACTCCGGGTACTGATCGGATAGCTTGCAGAAAGATTTCCATGGCCCGATCAGCATCCTCCTCGTACCCCAACCCGATCCTCACCGTACGCCGTCGGAGTTTGGCAACCGACATATTCGTGATCGGGTTCTCAAAAACCGACATGTTGGGGATGATCACCGTATCACCATCGAGGGTCTCAATCTCGATGTCTCGGATATTGATGCGGCGCACAATCCCGCTATGACCGGCGACCTCAATAAAATGGCCCATGTTAAAGGGCTGCCGATAGAGCAGGATTAGGCCTGAGATGAAATTCCTGGCAATATCCTGCAGTGCAAAGCCAATGGTGAAACCGGCAATCCCCAGTCCGGCGATAAACCCGGTCACGTTAAAATCCACCTGGTCCAGCGCTACAATCGTGCCAATGATCAGCACAGCCCAATGGGTTATCCGGTAAACCAGCTTTAGGATCTCATGGTTTTTAATCCGCCGGGCACTTAACCGCCTGGCCGCCCTAGCGATAAAACCAGCTCCAACCAGCGTCAGGATGAAGATCACGATCCCCGATATCAATTTCGGTAAAAAAAGAAGAAATGCGGTCAGCCACTCCTGGAATATGGCTTGAAAATCCATGCTCAATCCTTTCCCAGCATCAATACAGCCAGATAACGAACAACCCAATCATAATGGATGTTTTAAGCCAAGGCAATCATCCAGGCAGATTTTAGCGCAGCCATCAATGCAAAGGTAAAGGCTTGATTTCAGAGATCTTTGCTGTTTTCATAAAACAAGTCTTTTTGAACTTCTTGCAGCGCTAAAGGTTCAGGATAAGCCTGCATGAACAAATCTTTATGCCCGCCAAACAGCCAGGTGATCAACCCACGTAAACCTTTGTTCATGTCAGCCCCACCCTGGCTGGCGTGACACCGGCTGGCCTGATCTTTGATGCGCTTCACCGGCCCATAATCAACCTTGACATGCACAGGGAAATCGACCTCTGTGATCGCCAACAAATCCACATCTTTATTGCGTCCAAATTGCCGTGGATCCTGCCCAAGCAAGCGCAGCACCCAGACAACAATTCTCAAAAAAGATCGGTTGATAGAGTGGAAATACAGTTTACCGGGACAAAAAGGTGCCAGGTCTTGGGGATCATTAAACCCCGATTCACCAGCCAGGTCAAAAGCCTGCACGGTGGCCTGATGGATTGCAATATGGTCTGGGTGGCGATACCCGCCAATTGGGTCGAAGGTTACTACCACATCCGGTCGGACCTGGCGGATCAAGTGGGCGACTTCTTGGGCGACTTTTTCAATCGGCTGGGCGGCCAGCGCTTTGGGATGCCCATTCGCCTCAGACCCAGGCATCCCCGAATCCCGGTAGTTTAAGAAATGAACCTGCCCGATCCCCAGCAGATCCGCTGCGCAACGCAGTTCCTGGGTGCGTAAACAGGCTGCGCTCTTAATCGTCTCTTTATATTCCGGATCAATCTCCCCTACCTCACCCCTGGTCGCGCAAATCAAGTGCACATCCACGTTCTGGCGGGCATACAGGGCTAATGTGCCGCCCATCCCAAAGGTTTCATCATCCGGGTGCGCCAGGACGCTTAACAGGATCTTGCCATTATGTTGTGGAATCTTTGCCATGAGTCAATTCTCGTCAAATTTTTAATTTTACAGCATTGGTTGCATGCTGAGATTGTTCTTAATCATACTCCCAAATTCTGGGTCAAAGAGTCATTTGTCTGAGGTTAGGGAAGTCTTCTTAACCGTCACTGAGAAAAACACCTGCCGGCCCATCTGGATTCAGAAACTCGATCATTTCATCCCAGGGGATCAACACAAACTGCGGCCCCGCTGCCCCTGGACCAACCTCGTAAGCATCAAAGTTGATTCGCAGTCCCTCCGGGAGGATATTCCAGTTCGGGCGCCGTCGCAAGACCTCTTCTGCAGTGCCAGGTTGGTAACCAAAATCACGGTTGAGCAGGGTCTCTTCAACAGCCGCCAAGATCATCCCCTGGTGATCTGCATCCGGCAAAAACAGGTCTCCTAATAAAAGGAATTCTCCGTCCCTGGCATCGTAAGTATAGGCAAAGGATACGGTGGCCGGCGAGGGTGAAATTGCCAAATAGGTCGTGATCGGCAGATAGATACTGACCAAAGGATAGTCAGAATAAGTCAGGTCATAGCGGAGCTCCAATGTACTGATCCCTGGCATGGCATCTTCACCCCGTTGAGCTTCTCTTTCGGTCACATCCGCTAAAAAGACTTCTCGGAGGACTTCTACCAGATATTCGATTTCTGCATTGAATGGCTTAACAACCGTATGGTGACCCTCCAGGAAGGGATAAAAAAGATCAATTTCATAGGCAGGATCTTCCGATCTCTCCTGGATGATTTGCTCCGTTATAAAGATAGCCGGCTCAACAGTTGGTTCCGGTTCGGGGCTTTCGGTTGGCTGAATCTCCTCAAGGATGACTGCGGTCACCGCCTCTGTTGGCGCCTCAACAGTGTTTTCGATTACCTCGCTGATTGCACAGGCAACCAGTATTAAATTCAAGCTGACGATCATCAACAATATCTTGATTGTTTTTTGCATAAGACCTGCCTTTCATGAAATTTGTATTACTGTACAATTGCTTTAAAAGAATTGCCCAGCATGGGGGGGACATGCCAGGCAATCTTCAGGGAGGAAACCACCAATCACGTCTAACAAAACGCTTAAGTCCTGCAGATTTCCTGGTGGAAGACACATGAAATACCAATAAATTGTTGTGTCTTTAGTAGTATCTTACTCGATTAACAAGCGTCTTACATTAAAATAACATTAGAGTTTACTAAGTTTACCTTATTTGTAGGATTTGTTTGGTCCTTCCGGGGAAGTTCCCTCCCTGAACATCTTCTCCCACATAGTCAACTCTGACTTGGTGAGCGATTGGTTGCGTGGGTCCAGCTCGGGTTCTTGATCAATTAAAGCTTGCCATTCGGCAGCAAAGGCCTCCGATGTAATGATCGCCGCATGAACAGCGCGTGCTGCCCGCTGCACCTGGCGGTCGGAGCTGACAACCTGATAATTTCGAGCACGCTTACCAAGCTGCTGCAAACGGGCCATAATGGCTTCATCTGCAGTATGCGCTTCAGGTACAAAATAGGCCCGTACCTGTCCAAAGCGTTGTTCACCCGATTGGCCTGCAGGGGCACGATCAAAGAAGACCTCCACAGTCTTGCGACGCAATCGGCAGTATTCCTGTAAGCGTGTCACCAACTTCATCTCATCTTCAGGGTCATCCAAGCTGATACCTGCCATCCGAGGGATCAGATTATGACCATCAATAATTATGCTCATGTGTTAATTCTAACGCATGGGGCAAGTTTATTTGGCCCATGTATAGGTTCAACCCCTCATCTTTTTTTACACCGTGAAAACATTGTTTCCCCACCACCCTTTGGGTTAAAATAGAATAGTGGTAACTACTCAGGCAGCCCTGCTTCTGAAGGGAGGGGAGTGTTGTGTGGCGGCTTCGCCGCCACACAACACTCCCCTATTCCCTCGCATGCTGAGTAGTTACTAATAGTGACTATTTACTAATTGAGGAGTTCTGATATATGCCCACAAACCAATCTCACAGCCAGCCCTGGAGCCCCCCGGAACAATTTGTGCTGGTGGAATCAAGTGTACCTGGGGTGATGGTTTATGCACCACAACCGGAAACAACCAAAAGCGATCGGGCAAAAAGTTTTGCCTGCCCAAATTGCGGCGCGAATATCACCTATGATGTCTCAGCAGGCGGCGTGGCCTGTGAATACTGCGGTCACATTGCTCCAGTCAAATCAGTCCACGTAGGAAGAAATGCCGAGGACTTTGAATTTACCCTTGAGACTCTCTCACAATCTAATCGTGGTTGGGGTACGCAACGCCAGATTTTGCATTGCGATTCTTGCGGTAGTGACCTCTCAATTTCCGAAAGCACATTAACCACAACCTGCCTGTTTTGTGCCTCCAATAAGGTTAACGTGATCACCAGCCTGGAAGAAACGCTTCGGCCCCGATTCCTGATCCCCTTTACCGTCACCCGAGACCAAACCCAAAAAATAGCCTCCCAATGGCTGGGTAAAGGCTGGTACCACCCTGATGAACTGGCACGCAATGCTATCCTGCGTAAATTTGTGGGCATTTATCTCCCCTTTTGGACTTTTGACACCCAGGTCGATGCCCGCTGGCGCGCCCAGGTGGGTTACGAAAAAACGGAACGCCACTATAATGCACGTGAGAAGCGCTGGGTGACCAGGACCAGGATAGATTGGCGCTGGGAAAATGGAAAAACGCACCTCAATATCGATGATTTTTTAGTCTCTGGAAGTCATCAGCGGCACATCAGCCAGCTGATCCTCAAACGGCTTTATCCTTACGACATGAATGGCCTGAAGACCTATCAGCCAGATTACCTGGCAGGTTGGCAAGCCCAGGCCTATGAAGTCACCCTGACCGATGCATGGGCATCGGCAAAAAAAGCCATTCGTGAAAAAGCAAAAACAGCCTGTCACCGGGATATCCCCACCCATCATGTCCGCAACTTCAGCATGAGCGCCGATTTTCGAGATGAATCCTGGCGATACATCCTCCTGCCAGTGTATTTAGCCGCGTATAAATACGACAATCAGGTCTACCAGGTGATGTTAAACGGGCAGACGGGCGCCATAGCCGGCCAAAAGCCCATTGCCTGGTGGAAGATCTGGCTTGCTATCGCTGCCATGCTGGCCCCGGGCACGCTTCTTGGCTTGATTGGGTTGCCACTACTGTTGGTGGGTGGTGTGGGTATTATCGCTATCGTGCTGGGGATCATCCTTTTCGTACTTGGAATAATCTTCAGCTTTATCCTATATAATAAAGCACGTGAATCGGAGGCTAAATAATGGCCGACCTGACACCCCAGGCAGACATCATTGACGAGAACCAATCCCTGTGGGAGACAAAGCGCCAGCCGGCCGGATGCACCCTGTGCCACCGGGTTTTTCTGGTACAGGAGGCCATAATCGGCTCATCCTGTCCCCTTTGCCAAAAAGGGCAGCTTGAAACACAACCGGCTCGCATGCGTCCCACAGCGCCAGAGCAAATGCTTCCTTTTAAGCTTGGAAGGAAGCGCCTATCCAGGATATATGAAGACTTTGTGTCAGGGGTGTGGATTAAACCGGAAGATTTTCGCGCTGAAAAGCTGCTCAGCCGGACCACAGCAGTTTTCTGGCCCTTATGGCTGGTTGATAGCGATGTCAGTGGTCACTGGGAGATGGAGGCCGGCTTCGATTACCAGGCCGAAACTTATAAAGAAGCTTACTCCGGGGGCCAGTGGCAATCTCGGAAACAGGTAGAAACACGGGTGCGTTGGGAGCCTCGCCTGGGGCAAATCAACACCCATGTCGAGAATGTCACCGTGCCTGCCCTGGAAGAACATGAGAACAGGCTGGCTATGACCGGGCGTTACCAGCTTGACCGTGGGCAACCCTTTGATCCCGACCAGTTAGGAAAGGCCTTATTAGAAGTGCCAGATCTGCCTCCAGAGGAAGCCTGGCCCCTGGCAACGCCACAGATTGAGCGTGAAGCTGCGCAGATTTGCAAACAAGCCGCCGATGCCCAGCACATTCGAAATTTCCACCTGAAGGCGGATTACCAAAACCTCAACTGGACCGAGTTCTTCCTGCCCATGTATACGAGTTTTTATACCGACGACGAAGGACAGGCCCAAATCGTGGTGATTAACGGCGAATCCGGCGAAATTCGCGGACCGCGTATGGCATCGAGAAAACGTGGTCTTCGAATCGCGGGGATTATGGCTGTCATCGCTGCTGTCTTTTTAGCGTTGGCGTTGTTTGGGGCCTTGCTCACGCTGGTCATCCCACCCATCGGATTGATAGCAATCCTGTTTGGTTTCATGGGTCTGGGCCTTGGCATCGCTGCCATCATCCCAGCTGTTTGGCCTGGACAATGGAATCGCAAACAGGGTGATGGGCCCCGAATGATGCCCCGCAGATGAGGCCTAGTAATGTTGATCAACCCCACAAGTTACCACGCACTGATCGCCGACGCCCAGGCTGCCGATTTCCAGGGCTGGGATTTTCGCTGGTTGAATGGGCGCATGCTCCAGGAAGAACCGCCCTGGGATTATGTCAGGCTGGTTAAAGAGCAATTTACAAACACCTTCAGCCTGCTGGACATGGGAACCGGCGGCGGCGAACTGCTGACCTCATTAATCCCCCTCCCACAGGATACCCATGCCACTGAGACCTATCCCCCCAACCAATCCATCGCAAGGGAACGTTTAGCCCCACTGGGTGTGACCGTCCATGCCCTGGAGCAAGACGCACCCCTGCCCTTTAATGACTCGCATTTTGACCTTTTGATCAACCGCCACGAGCAATATGACCCACTTGAAGTCCATCGCGTGCTCAAACCCGGCGGGCGTTTTATCACCCAGCAGGTTGGCGGTCTGGACAACCTGGAACTGAACCAGGTGCTGGAAACAGAGCTATCATTTCCCTTCAGACGCTGGGGGCTGGCAACCGCCCTATCAGGGCTATACGAAGCCAACATGTTTGTTGATCGGGCAGAGAAAGCTGCCTTAAAAACAGTTTTCACTGACATCGGCGCAGTGGTTTACTACCTCAGAGCAATCTCCTGGCAGGTGGCAGGTTTTCACTCGCGAACCCATGACACGGGACTGACCCTAATCCATGCCATCATAGAGCGCCTGGGGCACTTCACCACAACGGCGCACAGGTTTTTTATCATCGCCCATAAAGAGGATTGACCCTCATGAAACAACGAGTTATCAAATTACCGGAAATAATTCACATTCTGGCTTTCCTCCTTTACTTATATGGCAGCACACTGGCTCATAAAGAAAACGGCGCTGAGCTATCCCTGTGGTTGATGGCTTTTGCAGTCATCAGCACCGCTGCTACAATCATCTTTCCCTGGCTGGGGTTCCGCTGGCTCAAGCTCGAAAAAAAGGGCAGCAGGTTCGGCTGGTGGGTAGCTCTGCTTCTCCAGGTAAGCTCTTGGGGTCTTTACAGCCTGGCTATGTTCTTTCGCCTGGGAAGAAACCTGCCCCGTTTTCACAACCTGATCACCCTCACGACCCAGGCATGGGCCTCCTGGTTAATCATCTTTATCTACAGCCGCCATGCATTTCAGCCCAAACAGGCTGATAACACACTAGAACAAACACAACCTCTTCAATCAATCAAGGAAACTGGAGAACACTAATGAAAAATGTCCATGAATCCGCGCATCCCCTGGTTAAACATAAACTGACCCGCCTGAGAGATAAAAACACCAAACCCAAGAAATTCCGCGAGCTGGTTCGCGAGCTGGGCGCTTTGCTCACCTATGAAGCAACCATGGATTTATTAACAAAACCCGTAAAAATTGAGACCCCAATGGCTCAAATTGATGGTGAGGACTTAGAGGAAAATATCGGCCTGGTGCCAATTTTACGCGCAGGTCTGGGAATGGTCGAAGGTGTATGGGGACTGATGCCCTCTGCCGAAGTGTGGCATATCGGGCTTTACCGGGATGAGCGGACACTGAAGCCGGTAGCCTATTACAACCGGCTCCCCATTGCACCCACAGTTTCCGTTTGCCTGATCCTCGACCCCATGCTGGCAACGGGTGGGTCAGCCGTAGCAACAGTGGATATCCTTAAGAAATGGGGGGTAGAAAAGATCAAATTCGTGGGGTTGATTGCCGCCCCGGAAGGGATCGCCCGGCTCCATCAATCGCACCCGGATGTCGCCATCCATATCGCCGCCATTGACGATCACCTCAATGTGGATGGGTTTATCATCCCCGGGCTGGGGGATGCAGGTGACCGCCAATTTGGAACTTAAGAGATTCAGGGGGGTGTGGTGTGTCGGCTTCGCCGACACCCCACACCCCCCATCTCTTTACGCAGCTGGGCTAGCTGAGCAGTTATGATTAAACCTTAATCAGATAGACAATACAATTAAGATTCTGTCTCTGCCATCACAATAGCCACCATGGAGGCTGCCTCGATAATGCTGACAAAGGAATCTGCTGTCAGGCTGGCCCCACCGACCAGGCCTCCATCAATATCCGACATGGAAAATAATTCTGCTGCATTGTCGGGTTTAATGGACCCGCCATATTGTATGCGCATGGCCTGGGCCCGTTTCTCACCAAACTGCTTAGCCAACAAAGGACGGATTACATCCTTGTGGACATCATTGGCATCCTCGGGGGTCGCGGCCCGACCAGTCCCAATAGCCCACACAGGCTCGTAAGCAATGGTGATATCGGCCGCTTGGGCTTCGCTGATCCCGGCTAGCCCTTGTGTCAACTGCCTGGTGACAACGGCCTCTGTCTGGCCTGCTTCATTCTCTTCCAGTGTCTCTCCCACGCAAACGATCACATGCAGCCCTGCCGCCAAAGCCGCTTTCAAGCGCTTATTGACCGTTTCATCGGTTTCAGCAAAATATTCTCGCCGTTCTGAATGGCCCACAATCGCATAATCACAAATTTCAGCCACCATCTTCGGCGCAATTTCACCCGTATACGCACCGGATTCTTCCCAATACAGGTTCTGTGTACCTACTTTCAAGCCAGTGTTCTTGCAGCATGCTGCTACTGCAGGTAAAGCTGTATACGGGGGACAAACGGCTTTATCCACATTCGCAAAAGCGTCAACTCGGGGTAACATCTCCTGCACCAAGACTTCTGCTTCAGCGATGGTTTTGTTCATTTTCCAATTGCCGGCCACAAATAATCTTCGCATTTTTTACACTCCTTCACTTTCGTTATTACAAAATAAAAACCTGGTAACCATCATGATTTTACCAGGAAAAATTAATCCTCAATTCATACAGAATTTCTCTGCCAATTAACCGGACAGATATCCATTCAACTTTATGATAACCTAGATCTGCTGCCATTCTTGCAATAAAAAACCTGCTGATAACTGAAATTCTAAAGGAATTTGTCCAGCAATAAGATGGCCAAACCAAAATAAATAAACAAGCCGGTAATATCCTTGAGGGTGGTGATCAAAGGGCCTGCCCCTGCCGCAGGGTCCAGCCCGATCTTTGTCAGAAAGAATGGGATTAAAAAGCCCAGTATTGTGGCAATAATGATCGTCAAGGATAAGGCAAGACCGACCACCAACCCGATCTCCGGTATTCCCTGCCAAAGTACAGCAAAAGCACCGGTAATCAAGCCCAACACAACGCCCATCCCCACACCAATACCCATCTCTCTGAGGATGTGTTTACCAATATGCCTGACATCAATATGATCTAACACATACCCTCGAATAAAAATGGATGTCGATTGGAGACCGGCATTGCCGCCCATACCCATGATGACCGGGATAAAGAAAGCCAGAATAACCTCTGATTCAAGAATGTCGGAAAACATCTCGATCACAATCCCGGCCAGAATCCCCCCAGCCATGGTCACCAGAAGAAAGGGTATCCTGACAGCCCAAACATGCCACAGTGGACCTTGTACCAGCAAATTACTTTTAGCAGCCTGGGTGCTCCCACCGGAGATAATACCCACCCGTTTGTAAATATCCTCGGTCGTCTCATCTTCCAGGACGGCCATGGCATCATCCGCCGTGATAACCCCCAGGATCCGTTGATGGTCATCCACCACAGGCAGGGCTAAAAGGTCGTAACGGTTGAGCAAGCGCGCCGCGATTTCCTGATCTTCGTGGGCTGATATCGAGACAACCTGCGATTTTGCAATAGTGCGAAGCGGCTCACCTGGATGAGCACGCAGGATATCAGCCAGCTTAATCACACCTGTCAATCTTCCATGTTCGTCAACCGCGTAGATATAAGGGATTTCCTCTTCATAAGTTGGCTGCGATCGAATATCCTCAATCGTATCATGAGCGGTTTTTTCCTCCGGGAAGACATAAAATACGGTCGTCATCAGGCCGCCAGCAGTATCATCGGGATAGCGCAGCAACGGGCGGATTTTTGACGCATCCGGTAATTGCTCTAAAACGCGTTTCCTAAGATCCTGGTCAATGTCACCCAATAAGTTGGCCGCTTCATCCGGGGCCATTTCACTGAGCACCTGTACAAGAACACCAGGCGTAAGGCTTTCAGCCAATTGTGCCGCCTCTTGGTCTTCAATTTGCTCAATAATATCGGCTACATCGCTGGCCCTGGCCACAGGCAGCAGTTCCTGTTGCTGTTCTTCAGCCAGTGACTCATATACATCCGATTTGTCGGCTGGTAATAATGCGCTGAATAGATTACGTACTTCTTTCCATTTGCCCGCCTTGATCAATGTGACAATTTGCTTCATGTTCGACTGGTGTGTTTGCGTAACCATTATTGCCACCTTTTCCAATTTTTGCCCGGTTGAAATAAATTAATCATAGGACTCACAGCAGGCCTGAGATAAAGAAGGATGCAAAGCCAAAATAGATCAACATACCAGTGATATCCTGGATGGTGGTAATGATAGGTTCAGATGCAACAGCTGGGTCCACACCCAATTTATTAACCACCAAAGGCACCAAAAAACCCAATGAGGTGGCCAGGGTAATTGTACTGACCAGCGAAAGCGCCACAACCAGCCCAATATTAATGTCGTTCTGCCAAATAGTAGCAATCGTGCCGCCGATGATACCCAGGATCATCCCCAGCCCCAGCCCAATAATTACCTCTCTAAATAAATGTTTGATGAAATCATTGTATGTTATCTGCCCTAATACAAACCCCCGAATAAAAATACCCACCGATTGGGTGCCACTATTTCCACCCATATCCATCACGATGGGAATAAAAAAGGCCAAGACGACCACTGCTTCAAGTGCTTCTTCATAAACACCTATGACACTACCAGCAAACATGCCGCCAATCATTGTTATCAATAAAAATGGAATCCGCAGCAGCCATGACCGCCAAATCGGGCCACGCACCATCATATCACTTTTTACCGTTTGCTGGTCTCTTGGTGATAGAATACCTGCACTCTGGTAAATGTCTTCTGTGGCCTCTTCCTCCAGGGCCTCGATGGCATCGTCAATGGTAATCACGCCCAATAAACGCCCTTGCTCGTCCAGCACAGGCAGGGCAAGCAGATCGTAACGATTTAGAAGTTGGGCAGCAATTTCCTGGTCTTGATCTGCCTCGATTGACACGAACTGCGTTTCTGTGATAGCGCTCAAATATTGTTCAGGGTGGGCACGGATCAGGTCTGCTAAACGGGCAAAGCCTTTCAGCCGGCCTCCCTCATCTAAAGTAAAAATAAACGGGATCTCCTCATCGCGTATGGGCTGCTCACGGATGAAGTTAAAGATTTCTCCTACCCTCGTCTGCTGGGGGAATGCATAGTAATCGGATGTCATCAAACCGCCAGCTGTGTCATCGGGATAGCGCATCAGCGATTTGATCTCTTGTGCATCTGTCATTTGGTCCAGGGACTTCTGCCGCAATTCCCCATCAATGTCGCCCAAAAGGTCAGCGGCTTCATCCGGTTCCATTTCATTCAGGATGCGGATTAAGACATTCACATCCAGGTTATTGGCCAGGTTGGCAGCCTCATCATCATCAAGGAATTCAAGGATATTGGCTGCTTCCTGAACGGCAACCACCTTCAAGAGACGTGTTTGATAATCTATGGGCAGCTCATCAAAAACTTCAGCCTGGTCCGGAGGGAGAAGCGGCTCAACTAACGCTGCGGCCTCTGCACGCTGACCTTCTTCCAGTAAACGGCGAACTTCCGCAAATAATTGTTCTTTTTGTTCTTCGTTCATCTCTCACTCCTCAACAGACAACAACACGTAATCCACAGGCTCTTTTCCGCGAAATTGAGCCTGCTTTAATTTACCATGATGCCTTATCTGAGTTGTTAACCTGCACATCTGGCAACAGACAAAACCCTACGCCCTGACATAACACTCAAGATAAGTGTTTTCTAAATAAAAAAGGGAAACTGGCTCTGGATTTATAGTATCCAATTTCCTTGCCGTTACCCAATAATATTTTACGTATATTATATACGTTTGTCAATTTATTTAAATCATAGCTTAGGGTCAAACTAGTAATTTTGTGCTAAATTTCGCTGGTCATCCGAAACCAGCAGGAGGTCTGATGATAGTAATTCAATCCATATGAGCCTAAAGCCATACCCATTAATAACATGCCCAACAACCCGGGTAAGGTGAATTCATTTAAAAATTTCTCAAACCAGTTTTACAAAGTGAGGTGCAAACACCCCCCAAATAACGGCTAAATTGAATGGATAAAGTAATCATTTGATCATTTTATTAATGGTGCGGTCACGCCATACACCCTTCGGGCTAGGCGCAGGCAACTGGACCGCACCCTACGACTTCCAAGAAAGATCTCGTTAAAGCGATGCCACAATACAAGGGGCACGATTTGGTGTGGCTAATCTGGCAGAAAAAACGCGACATATCCGGCTCTTATGGACTTTCATCCAAACCGAATTTACTTATCATCCAGCGCAGCCAACCCGGGCAAGGTTTTCCCTTCCAGCATCTCTAATGACGCGCCGCCACCTGTTGAGATGTGGGTGATCTGATCATCCAGGCCAGACTTCTTGATGGCTGAGGTTGAATCCCCCCCACCGATGATTCCCGTCGCATCGCTCTCCGCAACTGCTTTTGCGATCGCGAAGGTGCCTTGAGCAAATTTCTCAAATTCAAACACGCCCATCGGCCCGTTCCAGACCACAGTACCGGCTTTGGCGATGATCTCACCAAAAACTTGCACGGTGCGGGGGCCGATATCAAGGATGCGCCATTGAGGAGGTACATCGCCGACATCCATGACCTTGTCGGCTGCATTGGCATCAAAAGCATCTGCAATCACCACATCCACCGGGAGCACAAGTTTCTCGCCTGCCTTTTCCAGTAAAGACCTGGCAATATCCAACACGTCATCCTCCACGAGGGATTCGGCCATTTCATAACCCTGGGCTTTGAAGAATGTGTTGGCCATACCGCCACCAATCAGAATATGATCTGATTTGTCCAGTAAGTTTTCAATAACCGGCACCTTATCACTGACCTTTGCCCCACCCAAAATGGTCACAAAAGGACGCTTGGGGTCTGCAATCGCATTCCCCAGGTATTGAATCTCCTTCTCCAGCAAGAAACCCGCCGCAGCGGGGAGGTGTTCTGCCACGCCAGTCGTTGAAGCATGAGCGCGATGGGCTGTGCCAAAGGCATCATTTACATACAGTTCTGCCAGTAAAGACAATTTTCTGGCCATTTCAGGGTCATTTTTCTTTTCACCAGCATGAAAGCGGGTATTTTCCAAAACAAGCACCTGGCCGGGCTCAAGGGCAGCCACAGCCGCTTGTGCTTTCTCGCCGATGCAATCTTCAGCAAATGAAACCGGTGCATCGATTAAGGTGCCAAGGTGATCAGCCACGGGTTTCAGGCTCAATTCAGGCTTGATTTCACCGCCAGGGCGTCCCAAGTGCGAACAAAGGATCACTGCCGCACCCTGTTCTACCAGATAGGTAATGGTTGGTAGGGCTGCCTGAATACGCGAATCATCACCTACCGCCCCATCCATGAGGGGGACATTGAAATCCACACGGACCAGTACATTTTTACCATTTACATCCAGGTCTGTGACCATTTTCTTATTAAACATCTGCTTGCTCCCTTCATAAAAAATGCGTAATGTACTGTTTTTGGCTGCACATTACGCACTTAACTCATGTTCTTTCCTGCTTTGTGATTAAAGTGATTTGGCCATCAATGCTGCCAGGTCTGCTGTGCGGCAGGAATAGCCCCATTCATTGTCATACCATGTAACAACCTTCACAAAGGTGCCGTCCATCACCGAAGTCAATTGGGCATCGATGATTGATGAATAAGGGTTACCTTTGAGGTCCATGGACACCAGGTCTTCAGTAGAGAAAGCCAGAATACCTGCCAGGTCACCTTCTGCGGCGGCTTTGAACTGCGCATTTACTTCTTCAGCGGTGGTAGCCTTTTCAACCTCTGCCACGAAGTCAACGATGGACACTGTGGGTGTAGGCACCCGTAAGGCATAACCATCGAACTTCCCCTTCAGGTCTGGGATCACCAGGGCAACAGCCCTGGCAGCGCCGGTGGTGGTGGGGATGATGTTCAGTGCCGCAGCCCGGGCACGACGCATATCTTTATGTGCCAGGTCAAGGATGCGCTGGTCATTGGTGTATGAATGGATAGTTGTCATCAGGCCACGCACAATCCTGAAGTTGTCATGGACCACTTTGGCAGCTGGCGCCAGACAGTTGGTGGTACAGGATGCATTTGAGACAATATGGTGCTTACCAGGATCGTAATCCTTATCATTGACACCCAAAACCACGGTCAGATCTTCATTTTTCGCCGGTGCTGTGATGATGACCTTTTTAGCCCCACCACCATCTATGTGAGCATTCGCGCCAGGTTTATCCGCTGTCCCTTTACCATCTCTGAAGATACCGGTTCCCTCTACGACGATCTCCACACCCAGATCAGCCCAGGGTAACGCAGCAGGATTACGCTCTGCCATCACTTTCACTTCATCGCCATCGATGACCAGGTTGCCATCTATAACCTCGACGGTGCCATCATAGATACCGTAGTTCGAGTCATACTTAAAAAGATGGGCATTTGTTTCAGCATCAAACAAGTCATTGACTGCCACGACTTCCAGCATATCTGGATGTAATTCCTTGATCGCTTTCAAGACCTGACGCCCAATCCGGCCGAAGCCATTAATTCCAACACGTGTTGCCATTTACTACCTCCTATAGATTATAATATTTTTCCGGATATATTTTACCATTACTTAAGATCACAAAATGATGCCCTGAGTCACCAATCCTGTCGTCATTAATCGACAAGCGGCCCGGTTCTTTCGTAAAATAAATCCATCGCTGTTTTTGCCAATCGTTTAGAATCGTGCCGCCAGGGATACTCTGGATCAATCAGGTTGGCAGAATAAACAGTGGTATACCGCAGTAAGTCTCTGTCGACCTGCACCCATTCCACATCCTGGCCAAGATCACCATCATAAAAATTATTGCTGATCACCAGGTCAAAAATACCCTGCCCGACGTGCTTTTCTACTGACCGGACATGGTCCAAACAAGAAAAATGATCTGTCTCCCCCCGTTCGGTGGCAACGTTACAAATGAAAAATTTCATGGCCGGGCTGACGCGAACAGCTTCGGCCAGGTCCTTCACCAGCAGATTGGGCAATAAACTGGTATATAAACTGCCAGGCCCAATGATGATCAGATCAGCGGATAACACAGCAGAAATCGCTGGTGGAAATGCAGGTGTGCTGGCTGGGTCAAGCCATAAGCGCTGAATGGCGCCCTTTGTCTCACGAATATAAGTTTCACCGGAGACATGTGTCATTTTCCCATCTTCATCCAATAAATCTGCCAGCAGGCGGACATCGGAGAGGGTTGATGGCAGCACACGACCATAGACCGCTAAAACACGACCGGATTCAGCCACTGCTTCCTCAAAACTGCCGGTGATCTCGCTGAGGGCTGTGATAAACAGGTTGCCCAGTGAATGACCTTCCAAACCCGCACCAGCAGCAAATCGGTACTGGAAAACCTGAGACAATAGACTTTCATTATTGCTCAAGGCAGCCAGGCAATTTCGAATATCTCCCGGGGGCAGAATGCCAACCTTTTTTCTTAATTCACCCGAAGACCCACCGTCATCCGACACAGTCACAATGGCAGTAATATTATGGGAGTATTCCTTAAGCCCCCTTAATAGCGAAGCCAGCCCGTGCCCGCCGCCCAAAACAACAATCCGCGGCCCCCGATCACGACGGTGATAAGTATTAAGAGCTTCAATGAGAGGCTTACCAGGCGGCAGGAACGGCAGTAACAGGGAACGATTGGAGCCCCAAATGCCAATTAAGACCAGGATGACGCCAATGCCACCAAAGATTACCACCCGGATAGGGCGATCAAGAAATCTTAAAGATAGGGTCGTGATTGCCGGGAGCCACCAGGTTTCAGGGGCGTTGCGGTACACATCCAGGACAATTAAGGCTAAACCTACCCCTAAGAGCGTGGTGCCAATGAAAACCAACACCAGCCAGCGTTTATACCCCAAACCCGGACGGAACCACTGGGATTCACGACGAATATTATTCCACAAACGGGTAAATAGATTGGGCTTTCGAATTTGCATCGCAATGAAATAATAGCAGGATTCAACACAGTCGTCAACATAATTAATGTCATACATGCAATCCCTGAAGCGAAGCGGAACTCCTGTAGCACAGCAGAAGGAGCTGAAGCGAAGCAGAACTCCTGTAGCACAGCAGGAGGAACTGAAGCGTAAGTGGAATGGGCCCATTCACCATTCACTATTCACTATTCATGAAATCCCCGAAGCTGAACGAAGTGAAGCGGAGTGGGACCATTCACTACGTAGAACTTTTCTTATACCCTTGTAATAAAACTGAGCTAAAATTATCCTATGTTACCTGATATCCGTGTACGTCAGCGAGATTATCTCCTTGAAATCTCACGGGCGCTGACCGAAGAGTTGGATCTGGATAAGCTCCTGGGACGAATCCTGACTTATGCTATCGAGATGCTGGCAGGGCATGCCGGCTTTATTTCGTTGAGCAATCACAATGGCCACTGGTTCCTGGCTGTCTCTAATGGCCTGCCTGAAGCCATCAAACGCTATCTAAACGCCTGGATGGACAATATCCCCCCGATTCAGGACCCCAAAAACTTGAAGATACCCGAGATCAACCGACTGCTTCAACAGATCAGCATGGGCACCCTGTCCTCTGTTGGGCTGCCCCTGGTTGCCCAGCAAGAAGTGATTGGCTTCATTTACATCTTCCGAAATTACCAGGGTGTTTTCTCTTCCAATGACCGGTCGCTGCTTTCCAGCTTTGCAAACCAGGCAGCCATTGCCGTACGTAACGCTCGCCTCTATACTGAAATCAGCCGTGAAAAACAGCGAATTGACGCCATGCTTGACTCCGCTGCAGATGGCATTTTGATTCTCAACCCGGATTACACCATTGAACGCACCAATGCTGCTTTCGCACATATGTATGGGCTTTCACAGGACCAGCTTCAAAACTCAGACCATCGCGAGGTAATCAAGTGGGCTCACCCCCCCCACGGCATTACGCTTGAACAAGCTGAAGCAGGGGGATGGCCCCTGTCACCGCAAGCACAACTGTATGTGGAAGGTGATATCGAGCGCCCCAATCAGCAGCCCACCCTGCCAGTTGCCATCACCTATGCGCCGCTGATCTCAGATGATGGCACATTAATTAACACAATCGCCACGGTCCGTGACATCACTCGCTTTCGGCAGGCAGATGAGCTTAAGAGTGAATTTGTGTCTGTCGTCAGCCATGAACTCAAAACACCTGTGGCTTTGATCAAAGGTTATGTGAGCACTTTACGTCGCAAAGATGTCGAGTGGGACCGCGAGATAATGGGGGATAGCCTTCAAGTCATTGAAGAAGAAGCTGACCGTCTGACAGGGTTAATTGAAAACCTGCTGGATGCCTCTAGATTACAGGTAGGCGGCATCCAACTCAAACGCTCAGATATCTCCTTACACCGACTGGCTGCCCGACTGGCTGAACGGAACCAGATCCAAACGGACTCCCACAAAATTATTGTCGATCTACCCAAAGACTTCCCGGTTGTCATGGCTGATGAAATGCGTATTGAACAGGTCATCTCAAACCTAATATCCAATGCCATCAAGTATGCCCCAGGTGGAGAAATTCGCATCACCGGCCAAGCTCTTAAGGATGAAGTCATCCTGTGCGTCAGCGATGATGGCCCCGGGATTGCAAAAGGCGATCTCCCACACATTTTCGACCGTTTTTACCGGGCACAGGAAACCAGCCGCAAAACCAAGGGCGCTGGGCTGGGCCTTTACCTGGCCCGCGCCATCATTGAAGCTCACGGTGGCAGGATGTGGGCTGATCCGAAGACAGATAAAGGCGCTCGGATTTGCTTTTGTCTACCAAGAGAATGAAAACAACCCTCTTCTCACCTTAAACCAACGGGCATCGGGTCCAGTCGCTATTGACTGTTTTTCTTAAACCAAATAGAGAGGAAATCATACGATGGGCATGCATCGCAGAAACTGGCGCAGCTATATACGTGCATCGGAAGAAAAGCCACGTCTTTCATGGGGGTTGGTCAGGCGGGTTTTGGCATACGGGAACCCCTATCGCTGGCGCATTATTGGCAGCTTGCTGTCAATCCTTTTCTACACAGCTGTAGCGCTGCTCTCGCCCCTGATTCTCAGACACCTGATAGATGTCGCCATTCCCGAAGAAGATATTAACCAGCTTATCCTGGCTGCTGCAGGATTATTGGTGCTTCCCATCATCAGTGGTATTTTCCAGGTGATCACGCGCCGCCTGGTCGCTCAGGTTGGTGAAGGGGTCATCTTTGATTTACGCGTTTCATTATATGAACATCTCCAAAAGATGTCCTTAAGGTTTTTTACCCACACCCAGCTGGGTGAGTTGATCAGCCGCATGAACAATGATGTGGTCGGGGCGCAAACTGCCATCAGCCGCACACTGGTGACCCTGGTGACTAACTTCATCGAGGTGTTATCAATCCTGGTGGTGATGGTGACGCTTGAATGGCGATTGACCCTGATGGGCATCATCATATTGCCATTATTTATTCTCGCAGCCCGCCGTTTAGGACGAGTCTTCCGCGATATCGCCCGCCGCCAGATGGAAATGAACGCCCGTATGAACGCCACCATGAACGAGACCCTCAATATTGGCGGCGCTTTACTGGTGAAATTATTTGGGAGAAGGGAAACAGAAGTTGCAAGATTCAGCCGCCGGGCCTCCGAAGTCAAATTCCTGGGCGTCCAACGGGCAACCCTGGGCATTATTTTTATGGTCATCGTCCAATTATTAACAGCTGTGGGCACGGCCCTGGTGTATGGAGCAGGAGGCTACCTGGTCATCTTGAATTTATTCACCCTCGGCACCATCGTTGCTTTCGGCGATTACCTCTCGCGCCTGTATGGTTCATTCCAGGGATTAATTAATGCGCCGGTGGAATTTGCCACATCCATGGTCAGCTTTGAGCGTGTCTTTGAAGTGCTTGACCTGCCCGTTGGAATATCTGAAAGAGAAGACACCATTCCCTTAAAAAAGGTCCAGGGCCGGATAGAATTTGATCAGCTGTCCTTCAAATATCCGGATACGCATGATGGCTTACTCTCGGATGTCGACCGTCCTTACCTGACGGAAAAAGTAGGCAGTATCCTCTCCGAAGAAGTGGCGCCTGCAAAAGATCATCCATCTACATTTTCCAGCCAGGCCAGAGAATACGCCCTCCAGGATATCACCTTCACCGCCAACCCGGGTGATCTGGTAGCACTGGTCGGCCCCAGCGGGGCAGGCAAAACCACGCTGACCTACCTGATCCCCAGGCTTTACGACCCAACCCATGGCGCCATCCGTCTGGACGGTCACGATTTGCGAGACCTTCAAATGGACGATCTGGCTGCGGCCATTGGCATGGTCACACAAGAAACCTACCTGTTCCACGACACCATCCGCACCAACCTGCTGTATGCCAACCCAGGTGCTTCCGAACAGGATTTAATCAACGCCTCAAAAGCCGCCAACATTCATCAGTTCATCTCTGAACTTCCCGATGGTTATCATACAATCGTCGGTGAGCGTGGATACCGTTTAAGTGGGGGAGAAAAACAACGACTTGCTCTGGCACGGGTGCTCTTAAAAGACCCCCGTATCATGATATTGGACGAAGCAACCAGTCACCTGGACAGTGAATCCGAAGCCCTCATCCAGGAAGCACTGGAACGTTTATACACCAACCGCACCAGCATTGTCATCGCCCACCGGCTGAGCACAATCCTTTCAGCAAATTTGATCCTGGTGATGGATAAAGGCAGGATCATCGAGCGCGGCACCCACAAAGACCTGTTGAATCAGGGCGGGCTCTATGCACATCTTTATCAAACCCAGTTCAACCAATAATTATTGATTGTCGAAGGCGCTCAGGGTATGTCACACCCAATGATTCTGGCACGATGAAATGATCAACCATACCAGGGATGAACAGCTTCCTTTCCATCTTCCAACCTAGATTGCTCGCGTTTCAACCGTGGCGACTGGACGATGTCATCTTATAAAACCAATACCGGTAACATGCTTTGAACCCTAACTTTTCATACATGGCCAGGGCCGGCTCATTATCCGATTCAACCTGCAGATAACCAAACCTGGCGCCACGAGCAATGCCCCACCAGGTTAGCCCATCCATCATCGCGCGCCCATAGCCGCAACATCGCTTTGATTCTGCAGTATAAATACCAAAGAATCCCAAAAGGTCCTCATCCACCACACCCATACCGCAGGCTATGGGTTGATCCCCCACAAATAAACCCAACAAGACCTTTTCTGGCACAATCACCTCCAAAATATGCTGGTAGATCTGCCAATTTGCCAGCTGGGTACCGGTGATCAGAGCCCGCAAGCGGATATATTCTGCCATTTGCATCTCCCGAAGGATAATCCCTTCAGGCAGGGCTAAATCATCCAGAAGCTCACAGCCCAGGACAAAGGTGATATCAAATCGTTGATAGCCCGCTTGCAATAAGGCAGCCTCCAATTCTTCTGATTGACAGAAAGCTGGCATCCTGAAAATCAGGGGCAAACCTTGTTGATTGAAGACCGCTTCACAATAACGGATCTTCTCAGGGAAAGGTATCGTCGAATCGAAGCGAATATTGACTGAATTAACCCGTTTAGAATCGCCCCCTGCAAACCTTAATATCCACCCATCGAATATCATCTGGCGTGGGGCAGGCCACGCATTTAATGCAGCATCTTCAATTTTTGTCTGGAATGAATCGTCCACAACACACTCCTTTCGATAGGTTTATTCTATCACCACCACCATCTTACAATGATATAATCCGGTTGCACATCAAACCAAAAGGAGCTCCTCTATGTCCGCCCCAGTTCGCATCTTATTATTTGGCGCCGGGAATCGTGGCAGCGATGCTTACGGAGCGTACGGCCTGGCGCACCCCGACCAGGTCCGGTTTGTGGCCGTAGCTGAACCAAACGCCACCCGACGGTCTCGTTTCGCAGAGATCCATCAGATCCCGCCGGCAAACCAGTTTAACAGCTGGCAAGAAGCATTGCAATCAGGGAAAATGGCAGACGCGGTCATCAATGCCACTCAAGATGAGATGCACCACGCTTCGGCCATCGCTGCCCTCACCGCAGGGTATGACATGCTGCTCGAAAAGCCAATTGCACCCACATTAAATGAAACCCTATCTGTCATGCGTACAGCCAGAGTCAGCGGACGCTTGCTGATGATCTGTCATGTGCTGCGATACACCCAGTTTTTTCAAAAAGTGCATCAAATTCTCACATCCGGGCAGTTGGGACAAATCATTCACATCTCCCATAACGAAAACGTCTCCTATTATCACATGGCGCACAGCTTTGTGCGCGGCAACTGGCGCAACAGTGACCAGAGCGCGCCCATGATCCTGGCCAAATGCTGTCATGACCTCGACCTTTTGTACTGGTTTTTGAACGAAAAGCCAACCCTTCTCAATTCAAATGGCAATCTGAGCCATTTTCGGGCGGAAAACACACCTGATGGCGCGCCTGAACGATGTACGGATGGCTGCCCAGCAGCCAATTCCTGCCCCTATTTTGCTCCGAACATTTATATTGAAAGCCTTCCGATAAAAATAGCGGTCAGCCGATCAGATCAACCTTTGCTCCGGTTTGTCGGCAACCTGGCATTGAAAAAACCACGGCTTGCAAATCAGATCGCGAAAGTCGTCCCAAAAATCAGGACGTTGACAGCCTACAGCGGTTGGCCCCGCAACACCATCACAGAACAACCCAAAAATGAACAGGCTGTGTGGGAGGCCTTAAAGACTGGCCCCTATGGCCGCTGTGTGTACCGCTGTGACAACAACGTGGTTGATCACCAAATCGTCACAATGACCTTTGAGAGCGGCATTACGACCACATTGACCATGCATGGACATTCTCACGAAGAAGGGCGCACCCTGCGGGTAGACGGTTCCCGTGCCACCCTGCTGGGTAAATTCACCTATAGCCAAGTTTGGTTGGAAGTTCATGACCATGGGGTCAAGCCTGTAGAACGGATCACTTTACCATCCATGACAGATGGCACTTCCGGGCATGGCGGCGGCGACAGCGGATTAATGGCCCAATTCGTCAAAGCCATGCGCGGTGAACAACCGCCGCTGACCGGCTGGCGGGATTCCCTCGAAAGCCATTTAATGGCCTTTGCTGCAGAGGAATCCCGGCTGACGAACCAAACCATCATCATGCAGGACTTTCGAGATAAAGCTGAGTGTTAGATGAGAACGCGCTCAAGTCTGAGCTGCCTGTAAACATCAACAAGGAATCCACAGGAAGAAAAACACCTCATGCAATCCGGGGGCATCTCCTTTTACAGCCCATATCAACACCCATGTTGACCTTTATATGCCACCTTAATAATGAGCAACGCCGGTCACTGACCCACATCCATCTGGTTGACTGGAAAACATCCAAATTGATCCCTAGAGGGACGGTCTTAAGGTAAACTATCAAGGCAAACAAGCTTTATAAAAATAGGAGTGCTAATTATGAAAACAATTGGCCTGTTGGGCGGTATGAGCTGGGAATCGACATCTGAGTACTATCGCATCATCAACCAGACTGTAAACCGCCGCTTGGGCGGCCTGCATTCAGCCCAATGCTTGATGTACTCCTTCGACTTTGCAAAAATTGAAACCCTTCAGCATCAAGGGAATTGGGAGGCATTAACACTTGAGATGACCAAAGCGGCCAGAACCATGGAAGGAGCCGGGGCGGATGTGCTCATGATCTGCACCAACACCATGCATCGCATGGCAGACCAGGTCCAGAAGGCGATCAAAATTCCCCTGCTGCACATCGCCGATGCAACCGCCAGCGCAGTTAAATTCAAGCAGATAACTACAGTGGGATTGCTGGGGACACGATTTACAATGGAGGCCGACTTCTACCGGGGTAAGTTAGAACAGGTACACGGTTTGAGCGTACTGGTACCGGACCAAACAGGGCGGGAAACCATCCACCGGGTGATCTATGAAGAATTGGTCAAGGGAGAAATTATTGACAGCTCGCGTGAGGCTTATTTAGACATCATCACAGACCTTAACCAACAAGGGGCGCAGGGGGTGATCCTGGGCTGCACCGAGATTCCCATGCTGATCAAACAAAAAGATGTGTCCATCCCGGTTTTTGATACGACCAGATGCCACGCTGAAGCAGCTGTGGATTTTGCCCTAACTTAGTGCCTGAAAATAAACGGGTTAGATCTCCCGTTCAAAGATTAACTCATAGAAATCAACCCACCCATACCCTCTGATAGCAGGTGCAAAAATCTGCACCAATCGCCAACCATCCCTGGAATACTTTTCGACAATCTCATGATAATTTTCTACAGGTTTAACTCTAAATAAATGTGATTTCATTTCCACCTTGACAAATTTATATTCGTAGGCCATTAATCCACCTCCATAATTGATTGGTTGCTTGAGGTTTTGGGTGTCCGGCTGATTTTTTACAGGGTAATGTCAGCACGGACCTTTTTGGTTTATTCATTTTTTCTTAGCGGTCTAAATTATACAGTAGACCCATCATAATAGATTAAAATGCACCTGCATTGAGCCCCCAAAAATAGATAAAACAAAACCAAAAAGGCTGTCCTTTATCAGAACAGCCTCTTCTAAGTACAAGGTGCCGAGTCACAGAATCGAACTGTGGACACCGCGATTTTCAGTCGCGTGCTCTACCAACTGAGCTAACTCGGCTTGTGACGCTTCCCTTGTCTGAGCGTGTCCATGATTTTAACCTTTACCCTTGGTATTGTCAAGCAATACTGCGCGCTTGTGAGAGTAGGCGGATCCATTTACCCATCAGGTTCTTCAGGCCAATCTGCCTCCCCGGGCTGCATGTAGAAATCAATCGGGTCCACGCCCTCAACCACCTCGCCCGCATTAACAATCACATCCACAAGCTGATGATCATCACAATCCTGTGTCATGCCGCAGAGGACGAAGTAAGAATATCCGCCAGCAATTTCCGCCCCCATCTCCTGGACATAAGCAACCACGTGGTAGACACCTGGTGGAAGACCCAGTATTTGATAGGTAGCCTGGTCGAGGTCCGTATTGACATCATAATAATCACCCGTCTGGATGTTAAAAGCCACCACCCGCTGGGGAGGGATGAACGAACTCGGGTACCCCAGCTCACCAGTGATCACGCCTGTCTCCCCTAAAGTCGGGTCACCTGGCCAATCGGTGATTTGCTCAACAGGGATGTACCAATCTGCTGGGTCAATATTGGTCACTGTCTGACCTGGGCTCACCTCTACCGGGATTAAGCTATGATCATCACAGCCAACTTGCAGCCCGCAGGGCACAGCCTCGGAATAACCACCAACCATCACCAAGGATGGATCCATCAGGTAAGCCAGGACATAGTAGGTTCCAACCGGCACCTCCAATGCATACACATTCCCCGATTGAATTTCTGTCATAAAGTAATTGTCCAGATCATTTACATCAAAAGCCACAACCCTTTGAGGGGGTAAAAATTCGCTGGGGTATGACAAATACCCGGTAATGGTACCGTAAGCATCCGGTAAATCCGTCGCTGTCGCTGTGGGCACTTCTTCAACAGGACTTGCCATTTCAGTCTGTAAAACGCTCAGTGTTGCCATCACTTTTTCTTCTACCTCCTGCGATTGATCACCAATCACATTCGCGAGAATGTCCGCCAGACTGCATGCAGACAGAACCAGGAAAAAAAGCACCGATAAACCTATCAAAATCTTTAAGCGTTGATTATTCATCTTCAGCCTCCTTAGAGGGTTCATTTGACCGAAAAAAATCATCCATTGAACCAACCTTTCCACCACGTCCCATTCTAACCTGTGTGCAGATCAAGCCCATCTTGGATTCAGTAAACCGAAACATTCCATCATTTGACCAGTTTTGAGATCGTGCGAAAGGCTGGATGTCGGGATGTGCGCATCAGCTCAAAAAGAGCCATTTCGGTGCTTGAGACAATCGCACCCGCATCATGGAGTCTCGCCAACCCCAGTTGATAATTCTCTTCTGTGCGCGAGAAAACGGCATCACCTAAAACATAAACCTCGTACCCTGAGTCCCGCATATCTAAACCCGTCTGGAACACACACACATGGGTTTCAATGCCTGTCAACAGCACCTGCTTTCGAGAAGTTTGAGCTAATTCAGTCAGGAATGCTGGCTCTCGCAGCGCGCTGAATGCCGATTTGGAAATGGGTTCGGAACCTTCCAGGGCATTTTTAATCTCGGGCAGGACCGGCCCTAGTTTCTCAGGCACCTGAGCGGTTGCCAGGATTGGGAGACCTAAGGCCTGGCAACCCCTTATGATTTTTAATGTATTTGGTAAAACAAGCTCTGTACGACTGACAATATCAACCAGGCTTCCCTGCACGTCAACCACGACCAATACGGCCTCTTCAGTATTCAACATAAAACCTCCAAAAAACCTTTGTGTGAATTATACCTGTCGATCAGGTCATTAAACAGGATCCTCGATCCCATCTATGGACAATGTAATCCGCTCCTGTGATTATTGGATTCAATCGGGTCAAAAAAGGACTGGAAATTGGTAAAAAATTCAGACACCTGGCAGAATGAAGCGGGTTTTTTTGAACAAATGCTATTGAGTATATACAGACGGCAACCTCAGACCGGCTGATTTACCTACACCAAGAAGCGCTTCTCCTGCTTTGACCCGAATTTCGTCCTCATCAAATTGAAGAAAATGTCGATCCTTCAGCACACATTGACCATCGATAATGACATCGTTCACATCGCTTGGCCCAGCTGCTAAAACCATCGTTTTGGGAAGATCAGCTGTTGGGGAAAGGTGGAGAGATTTTATTGCCAGTAAGACCACATCTGCTTTTTTCCCAATCTCCAAACTACCGATGTGCTTCTCCTGCATGACGGCCCGAGCGCCCCCCATCGTTGCCATTTTAAATACCGCCATCAAAGGTAAAACAATGGGGTCGTTGATCTCAATCCCATACCGGGCCTGCATGGCATTTTTAAGCAACCTCATCAGCTCAAACATATCCAATCGCATGCCTGACGCGCCATCTGTCCCCAGACCGATTGTGAGACCTCTGGTAACCATGAATGGCGTCTTGCTGAAACCATGACTTCTTAAATTCGAAACCGGACAATGAACTGCACTGGCATCTCGGTCTCGTAACAACTCGATCTCACCATCAGATAGTTTAATCGAATGGGCGCCGATGAAGTTGGGGCCTAATAAACCGTAATGGTCAAACCATTCTGCAGGTCGCATCTTGTAATTTGTAAGACTATATGAGACTTCATCAAAGTGTTCAGCCAGGTGCGCGTGCACACCGGTATTCAATTCCTTCGAGCGGATAGAAATCGCTTCAGCCAGGGCGGGTGTGGTTGTTAATAATTGCCTCAGACCAAACCAAACTTGGATTCTTTCATTGGCAGCCCCATGAAACGCATGATACAATGCTTCAGTTTTTGCAATGGCCACATCGACACTATCTTTCATGCTATCAGGAATAAACTCACCCTGATCCATTGTTGATCGGGTGATAATGGCCCGCATCCCTGTTGTAATGGCGGCCTTACACACCTCTGCCATATGGGTGCCACCAGCATCTGCAAAAGTAGTAATCCCTGCCTTAATATTTTCAAGACAAAAAAGCATCGCACCTGCATATACTTCTTCAGGTTTTATGCTACTCTCAAAGGGCACTAAAATCCTCGCCCAAATCATTGGCATTTCATCAACAACACTTCCTCGCAGTAAAGTCTGGGTGGCATGGGTATGCGCATCGATCAGACCTGGAATGGCCAATTTTCCATCACCTTCTATTGTGAGTTCTCCTGTATAGGAAGAGTCTAATTCAGACTTTTCAACGATTTTCACAATGACACCATCCTTAATGAGAATAACGGCATCATGAAGGATTGAGAAATCTGGCTGCAATACTTCACAACCATCAATCAGGATATCAACTTTGGTCATTTGATACACTCCTTTTCTAGAGGATAAGCGATACGCAGTCAGCAAGTGAGCCTTCAGCAGCAAGGCTGCCTGAGTGCACTATTTAAGGATGATCTTTCGTGATCGTGATCGTCATTGCACTGGCAAAAATACTTTCGCCGGTTATCAATATTATAACCGATGGGATCATCCTCCTGTTCATTGAGTGAATTGGACTCTACTTGAAAACAAACCTGGCGCGGCACATTAGCAAGCAGATGAGCCCTGGCCTGCTCAGTTTATTGTTAACATCCATGCCTGGATGAGGCACTGCATTTATCACATTAACTTGAAAAGAACACTATAATGGGTGATTATGGATAAAGACAAATCCCGTTCGACCGAAACCAGCGCCTTTGGCACTCCTGGCCGCGTAAGCCATGATTCCTCAAGATTTTACAACAGCAAGATGTATGAGGGTATTCAAGTGGAAGAGAATGTACCCTACCATGAAAACGCCGTTCCCATGGATGTTCTCAATCGTATTTATTGCCAATCCAGTGAAAATATGGCCCTCCTCCCCAATGATTGTGTTCACCTGATGGTCACCTCGCCCCCATATAATGTCCAAAAGGAATACGACCGAGACCTATCCCTGAACGAATACCTGTCTATGCTGGCCCAAGTCTGGCAGGAGACCTACCGTGTGCTCGTACCAGGCGGAAGGGCTTGTGTTAACGTGGCCAATCTGGGTCGAAAGCCCTATATTCCCCTGCACAGCCTGATCATTGAGCAGATGCTTCAGGTTGGTTTCCTGATGCGTGGCGAGATCATCTGGGATAAAGCAGCCAGTGCCAGCCCATCCACCGCCTGGGGAAGCTGGCTGAGCGCCAGTAACCCTGTATTGAGAGATGTCCATGAATACATCCTGATCTTCAGCAAACAAAGATTCAGCAGACCCAAAAACAACCGTGAAAACACCATTCAAAAAGAGGACTTTTTAGCCTGGACCAAGTCCGTGTGGCAATTTCGGGCTGTCTCTGCCCGGCAGGTTGGCCACCCGGCCCCATTCCCTATCGATCTACCCCATCGCTGCATCCAGCTCTACACCTATCGAGGAGATATCATACTGGACCCCTTTGCAGGCAGTGGGACCACATGCCTCGCTGCCAGGCAGGGTGGACGTGCTTACATCGGGTTCGAGATCAACCCGGATTACTGCCAATTAGCAGAATCGCGAATACGTAATCTTAACACGACCAATGCCTAACGCACATCCACGGCTTGTGACAACCTTTGAATGGCTTCTTCAGCATAGTCATCACGCTCTACCACCACTCGAATAGCATGATGCGGACAAACTTCTGCACAGTTTCCACAACCTCGACAGTCTGCATGGATCACAGCTTTGCCATCGACCAACTGAATCGCGTCGATGAAACACACATCCTCAGTGCACTTCCCACAGCCCACGCAATCCTGAGAGACCTCAAAATGAACCCCTGGCATGCGCTCGATTTTCTTCTGCAGTTTTGGCGCAAGGTTAGGTAAAAACCGGAACAGACAACAACAGGGACAACAATTACAAATGGTCATCAATTTGGTGGAAGGTTTTACACCCATCCAAACGGCGTCAATTTTATCCCTGCCAATCAGATGCACAAGGCCTGCCTTGCGAGCTCGGTCGACATGCGCCAGGGCAGCCTCTGCATCAACAATCCGACCAAGTTTTGGATTAATATCCTGCACAGCATCACCCAGGAATATGCAGCCAATATTGTGGTCAAATTCTTTACACCCAGCAGCATCCCTGCAAATACATTCATCCATTAAGAAAACAAACTTTGCCTGTTTGATAAAATGAGCAACCACCGACGAAGGCACAACGGTATTGGCCTGCTCCGCAATGCTTTGTTGGATAAGCACCCGGTCTTTTGGCAGATAGAATAGTGCATCACCCGTTTGGTGACCATTAAATAAGGCGCGCTCCATCAAATGACCCAAAACCGGCCATTTTGTCATCTCTGCACCGAAATAACGCAGAGAGAAATTTTTCTTCAGTAAATTGACAAACCAAAGCGGACGCGCCATTAATACTCCTAAAAAACCAACACCACTAAAAAACGACCAGTAAAAAATTTACTCGTTCTCATAGACAAGGTTTCTCTAACCAAACATTATATCCTGAGATCACCAAACCCATATGGAAGGATCAGCTTTCTTGGATTTAACAACACATGCTGGTTATCACCTACTGCCTTCACAGATCCATTAGAATAATATCCTACCTATAAAATATCCAGAGGTTCTTTTTCCTATTTTAAAAAGACTACCCATTAATACTATTAGCGTAACTACTCAGGCAGTCCTACTGCTGAAGGTTGGAGTTTTATTCACAGACGCCAAAATGATTTTACCCGTAATCCATCCAAACCCATCCTCTGGAATCAAACTTGCCCCATTTAGGCTATCAGCATATCCATCAGAGAAGCATGGATTCATTTATGAAAATATATCCCCTCAATAAAAATAACGGTAGAATACTTCAGATGCGAAGAATCAATCCGTGTATACCTTTCTTGTTTTTTATGCTTGTTTTCCTCTCGGCCTGTCACCCCGTGGTGACAGCGCCCATACCGTATAGAGGCTTTCCTACGCTCCAAAGTCAGAATGCAGAGTCAACCGCCACACCACCACCAACGATGGTGATACCCACCCACACCCCCACCAGCCCTCAGCCAACACCAACCATACAGCCCATAGAACTCTCAGCGACAGTTTGGGAAGCGCTACCCCAGACTCCTATCTTGATGTATCATCGCTTCAATCCTGCACAAAATGCGTCATCTTCCGCTTATATGACGACTCTGGCTGACTTTGACAAACAATTGCATGCACTCTATCATGCAGGTTACTCACTCGTTTCATTGAACGACTGGCTTCGGGGTGAGATTCATGTTCCAGAAGGGCGTAAACCCCTGATTATCACAATCGATGATCTTTTTTATGCGGATCAGATCTCCCTCGATGAATCTGGAGAACCGGCCGCGTATTCTGGTTTAGGGCACCTGTGGCATTTTTATCAAGATCACCCTGAATTTAGCTTCAAAGTAGCCCTATTCTATAATATGGGAGACAAGGGATATTTAAATCATTACACCAATGGTTCTTTCTCTGCCCAGCCAGGATGGCGCGAGGATCGCGCCAGGGCAATTGCCTGGGGGATCGAGAACGGTGCTATCCCGCTCAACCATTTCTACGAACACCCATTCCTCGACAGCTTATCCCCTCAGGAAATCCACTGGCAAATGGAGGAAAATGACCGCGCCCTGCGTGAAACCCTCGCTCTGATAGGAAAAGAGAGTTTAGCCAAAGACCTGCCGAATATTCTTGCGCTGCCCTATGTTATCTGGCCAAAAACGCCCGCAGGCAGGCAAATTCTGTATGATTACACATCACCTGATGGGGCGCCGGTTGCGGCGATAATGGAAGGCGGGTATCATCCCCAGCTTTTTCCAGCCCCATTCTCACCAGACTTCGACCCCTGGCACGTTCCTCGCGCCAATGCCTCGCCCTATGCCATACAAGCGATCGCAGACTTTGCGGAAAGTCTCCCGTCACCCACAACTTGTGATTTAGGAAAATTTCCCGATGAAACCCACATGAATGCCGAGCCTATCCTAAAATCTATCCTCAATATCGTCAATGCAGGTCACTGCCCCTATGGCTATTATATCGTTGGGCAACTGGCCTTCCATGTGCATGAAAATGGCATCATCCAGCTTTCACCATAAAGAGATAAAGTGGTTTATTCGTCTCTCATCAAATTAAAAGGACCCGGCCATGTTTGTTTACCTCAGTAAATTATTACCATTGTTAATTTACCCATTGGGCTTATCGATCCTATTACTGATCCTGGCACTGGTGTTGTCAAAATACCCCAAATGGCGCAAAGGAATGCTTATCACAGCGCTGGTTATCTTGTGGTTAGGATCTAACCGCTGGGTAAGCTTCTCATTGGCCCGCTCTCTCGAGTGGCAAAACCTCCCACCTGACCCAATGCCAAACACCGAGGTCATTGTACTGTTGGGTGGTGGTACCGAGCCAGGTGACGCGCCCAGGCCAATGACAGAAGTGAATAGTGCAGGCGACCGAGTCTTCTATGCTGCAAAGCTGTACCAAGCAGGCGCGGCGCCCATCATCCTGGCCAGCGGCGGTAATTTAGATTTCAGCGAAGAGCGGGGGTCAACCCCGGCCGAAGAGATGACCGAGCTGCTGTTATTGACAGGCGTCCCAGAATCCGCCATCTGGCAGCAGAGCAACTCCCAAAACACCTATGAGGATGCGCTTTATTCTGCGACAATGCTCAGGGAAGGGGACATCACTGAAATCATCCTGGTCACCTCGGCCATGCACATGCCCAGGTCAAAGGCACTTTTTGAGAAGCAAGGCATACACGTCACCCCTGCGCCCGTGGATTTCACCATCACTGAGCGCAACTGGGAAAGCACCTTTCGACCAGGATTGGATGAGTTTTTAATTTTTATAATGCCCAATTCCAGTTCGCTGGGCCTGACAACCAATGTCCTCAAGGAGTATATCGGCTACCTGATCTATGGTTTGCGCGGTTGGCTCTGACCAACCATGCCGGTTAAAAAAAACACAGCCTGCCAGGGATGGTATTGATCCCACCCAACAAGCTGCCTGCTTAAAAAGCTGTGATTCACCAGGCAAGTCACAACCAAACACAAATCCATTAAAATTAAAGATCAACCGGCAAAACGGTATCCCCTGGAGCGAACTGTGAGAATGTGGTTGGGATTGGAGGTATCTTTCTCAATCTTCTGCCGCAGCCGCCTGATATTGACCCGCACAATGGGTCGGGCATCCTTCTCGTCCATATCATAACCCTGCACAGCGCGGATTAATTCGCTCGCGCTGACCACTCGGTCAGCGTTGGAAGCAAGATAATCCAGCATTTCAAATTCAGTGGGGCTCAGTTGAATAGGTTTTCCACGATTTATAACCAGCCTTTTTCGACGATCCACAACCATATTATTGCTTTCGAGAACCTGATCCGAAACAAATTCATCCTCATCATTTTCCAGAAGCTGGTTTTTCAACTGGCTGAGCATCAACTCAATTCTCTGGATCATCTCAAGGCGCTCAGCAAATTCTCGCCTTTCAATCATGCACCTTTTAACCCTCGAGACCAGTTCAACGATATTTACCGGAGTGACCAGGTAGTCATAGGTCTCTTTGCGTAAGATATCCAGCGAATATTTCAAGATAGCATAGGTCGTTACCACGATCACGTCCGTATCCGGTTGGTGTCCCTTTATCCATGTCAATAATTCAATTCCAACAGCTCGGCTCCCATTATTCAGGTCAATAATCACCAGGCCGAAATGATGATTCTCCAAAAACGGGTGTGCTGCCTCATTTTTATCAGCACAATCAACAATGAATCCCAATTTTTTAATCGCCTCAGACCAAACGGCGCTACTTCTTTTATCATCACTGACAATCAATATTGATTCTTCTAAAACCATAAGAACCTCGCTTACTTATTAACACACCAACGCTTCATACCCATTAATCCTTCACAATCCAAGACTGAGACATAACAAGGACCGATCACGTAATGGCGAAAATTATTTCAATCCAGCTATGTTATGGATACAAGTTTTATGCCTATCGGTAAAAATAACAGTATTCATAGCAGTTTCATAACAAGATTCATTACAGAATTGTTTTTTTCCTGGGACTTTATTTTACAATATCGAACTGATAGATACCTTAATCTAAGTTTATAATATGGGAAATTTAGTTATACATGTATGATTAAGAAAAGAGCACATCCCCCAAAATTTTCTAGGTTTATTTTAAGGAAAGAGCACCTTCAAAGCATCGGGGGCATATGTCTCAACAACCTCTGCCGAAATGCCATTTAGGCCACATATCTCGGCATACAGATCAGCACTGGGTCGGCGGATGCGCGCCTGCGTTTCCACATCCAAGCCCCATAACCCAAAACGCTGAGTCCAGCCGCGCTCCCACTCAAAGTTATCAACCAGGGACCAGTGAAAATAACCCTTAACCAGGTAATTATCGTTGATAATTTGCCACAAGGCATACAAATGCTCCAGGAGATACTGTGGCCGCAGGGTATCCTCAGAATCCTCGACCCCATTTTCTGTGATGATCATCGGAAGCCCAAATTGACTCCCCCACTTCACACATTCGATCATACCTTCAGGCAAATTGGCGATAAAACCAGACTCACTCAGCGACGCCCCATCCGGGTACGAACGATGACCGAAGATCTTTCCCGGCGCGAATAGATCGAACCGGACCCGATCGCTGGAATAATAATTTAAGCCCACAAAATCTTGCGTCCCAACAGCGTCACTGATGCGGTGTTTTTTACAAATCGCGTTGAACACACCGTCTTTTAGCGTCCTGGGGAACAAATCATTGAACAATGTATTGTAAACACCGGCCGTCCAGCGATCAACAGGCAACCAGGTGGCGGGTTTAAATCCCCGGTAATGGAGCGCCACACCCACGCGGGCTTCGGGTTGGATCTCATGGATCACATGATAAGCCCTGGCATGGGCCCGGATCAGATGGTCCATAACCCTCAGTGCCGCTTTGAGGCTCCTCTTACCGGGGGGAAAGACCCCTTCAAGATACGCACTGTACATATAGACATTAGGTTCGTTTATCGTTATCCACAGATCACAGAAAGGTTCTAAAGCCTCAACGGATTTTTTTACAAAGCGAGCAAAGAGATCAACCACCGCCTCATTTTCCCATCCCCCCATTTCAGCCACCCAAAGCGGTTCGCTGAAGTGATGCAGCGTCACCATGGGGGCCATATTTCGCTCTCTTAACCGTTTCAACATTTCTCGATAGCGATCCAATGCGCCTTCATCCCAACGATCAGGTGTAGGTTGAATCCGGCTCCAGGCAATGGACAGCCTGTGGGCATTCTGATTGGCCTCATAAGCCCGGTCAAAATCTTCCCGCCAACGGCCTCCCCACCAATCACAGGCAAGCCCAGACTTATCGCCATTTAAAATCCGACCCTCTTCCTGCTCCCAGGCATACCAGGTGTTATTCTGATTGCGCCCCTCTACCTGGTGAGCTGCTGTGGCCGTCCCCCATAGAAATCCCTCTGTAAAATAATAAATTCCTTTTGGCATCTTTGATCGCTCCTGAAGCGGATTAACCGGGTTATTATCAAACCGTTGGTGATTTAGTTCATTTTCCTAATTTTACCAAGTATTAAATCAAATACCCTTTGCCAAATTTTTCCCCGCAGGTGTTTAAAAAGAGCTGGCTTAAGCGGTAAAGGGCTCTGAATAGGGTTTTTGGGTTGTTTTTACGATCACCTTTTCGGTGATAAGGTTATACTCCGCTGCCAGGACAAAAGAGGGTGGGAAAAAGTGTTTGTCCCATGGCTTTGAAAGTTGGCCCTGGCCGGCGTAAGCGGCCCAAGTGCCGATGGGCGGCCGGTAGGATGGCAGCCTGACCCCGTTATGGCCATAGAAGTTACCAAACCGATCCATATAGGATTCAATGTTATTAGGATCTGGCTGTTCGTAGAAAAATAAATTTAGATCTGGTGTTACACGGGCCAAAATACGGCGCTTGTTTACGGTGCCCATATCCATAAGGTGTTTAACTTCAGACAAATGGGTATTGAACTCATTGCGAAATGGGCACGCCTCAACACCTGACGTAAAGGGTTCGACTTTGTTAAAGAACTGGTCGTAATCTGCGATGATGTCTGTAAGCTGCTGGCCTGTGTCTTGTGCTGCGATGGCACGAAAATAAAGATTGGGCCTAACACCTGGAGAAGTTACATTAGGAATATCAGTCCAGGCAGCGCCAACATAGAGCCTGGCCCTAAAATGATGGGTTGTATCTTCCGCGGCTTCATCTAACTTAATATCATAATGATTAGAAGCGTTTGAAGTGGCGGGATCGAATGAAAGCCAGGCCCTGCCTAATGGAACCGTAACAGGGGGATTAAACTCATAGGCAAACCAAGTAAAGCGAGTAGAAGAGTAGCTTGAACCTGAAATTGTATTAGAATAGCCAACAATTGACCCTGGCGTGTTGGTGTTTATACCCTGTTGATGAAGCCTAACCTGGGTATTTGAAGTGGGGGCGCCCTGCTTGCGGCCTTTTAAATAAACAAACTTATAATTAATAGCTGAGAGGTTAATCCCCCTGTTACGGTTCCATTAGGCAGGGCCTGGCTTTCATTCGATCCCGCCCTTTCAAACGCT
>PWSY01000211.1 GCA_003563055.1 Anaerolineaceae bacterium
AAACCAATCAAGGCAATCAAACCCAAAATGACTGCTGGCAAATTGAAAAGTTCAACGATAAATTCTAATACTTGCATAATTTGCCTCCAAATTTAACTCTCAAAATGAACAAATAAAACTCGTGCCGTTATTTATCACTCATAACTATTTACGCCAAACAACCACCTCCTTTGATCTTTATGTCAAAGCCGATTAAGCCTGAAGTTCATTGATCGCTGCCATTAATTTGGTTTTAATTTCCGCCTCATCCGTCAGGTTATGAATCAGAACAACTTCACTTTCTGAGTCTTTGAGGTGTCGCGCCATATCATCAGGCGCAACGATAATATCGGCTTTTTGACCTTTATGGGAACCCAAGTCCCAGGATTCTATTTTCGCCCTCAACCCCTCTTCTTTTAAAATATCTTCTACTGATAATTTCAGCATCATACTGGTGCCGAACCCCATGCCGCATAATGTCGCAATAATCATATCTACTCCTTATTCTTTTGTCCTATTTGGATGATCACATAATTCAACAAAGGCCTCACACAAGGCTTTGTCTGAGTGTGCTGAACGAACGCTTTCGATAACCTCCGATCTGCTAATTTGCTTTGCTAATTTTTTCAATGCTGGGACGTGGGAGTCTTTATCTGTCGCGCCAAAAGCGAACACGATATCCACCGGATCATTTTCTGCATGTCCAAATGGGACTGGCTCATCCAGTGTTATCAGCGCGATGCAAGGCATATTGACACCATGCTCCGGTCTTGCATGCAGCAAGGCCACCCCAGGCGCAATGACCATATAGGGACCAACCTCATCAATAACCTCTTTCATCCTGGCAACATAGCCTGGTTGAACCTTGCCTTCATCAACCAGTAAATTACCCACAATATCAGCAGCCTCCTGCCAGGACTTAACCTGGACTTTTGCCCGAGTAGTCTTTAATGTCAGTAATTCATCTAACTCAAATGTTATCTTGGTCACTTTTTCCTCACCCATCCAGCACCACCACCGCATCCAGGTTATGGGGCTTGTCCGGGTCCAAACCCTTGCTAAGCCCATGCTCACAGGCCAACCACTGCAAGGCTGGCAAATAGAGAACCGAACGCCACAAAAGGGGAAGACCGCTCTTGAGAAGTACCAGCTCATCAATTGCGCTGCTGTTTTTTGGCGCAACCTCAGCAATCGCCATTGCACGGGCCCCCTTGGCTTTCATATCTCTGAGTACAGCCACATCTTCATCAACACCATCCTCACCAAGCAGCCCTATCACCAGTGTGTGATCATCCACCATCGCCATGGGGCCGTGACGGAACTCAAGCGAATGGAAAGACTCGGCATAACTCAATGAGATTTCTTTCATCTTTAGCATCGCCTCATTTGCAAGACCATATAAAGGGCCTGAACCAAGGAAAAAATAACGTTGGATGGTCTTATCTCTGGCTATATGACTGAGACGCTCGCGATAGTTTTCTAAAAGTCGTTGCCCTGCTTCTTGCAGGTGCTGTCCCATGCCATCTGGCACCTGTCGTTCTAAAAGCCAGGCCTGCGCCAACATCATGGAAGTAAAAGAGCGAGTCTGGGCAATGCTTTGCTCATTTGCACGCACAGCACCCAGTACATAATGACTCTGCTGGCCCATTTTTTCATCCGGGTTACAGGTAACCACGACCACATCACCAGGGAATTGGCTCGTAAACAAGTCGATAGCAAGGATAGATTCTGTTGTCGCTGCAGAGCGAGAAGAGGCAACCAGCAAGGTATGCCTGTTCTCACTCAACCAGCAGGCCGGGTGAAGCATGACATCCGAAGAAGGCGCCGCGCGAGAGATTTTGCCGCTATTTTTTTCATGGATAGCAGCAGCCCACCGAGATAGAAAAAATGTTGATCCACAACCAATAAAGAGCTGCTGGTCATAATCATAAGGATTCGGAAAGGCAGAAATATCCATCTGCGACCAATCATCCAGCGTTTTTTTCCAAACGTCAGGTTGTGAAAGAATTTCTGTTGCGGTGTGGGTTGTTTTTATCACTTGATAATCGTTCTCCTTTAATTATGACAAAAAAGTATTAATAAAACCTTATGATTCGGTTGCCCTGACCAGCTCAATACCCAGTTCTGCCAATGCCAGATCCAGGCTAGCTGGTGCCTGGGCATCGGTCACAATCTTTGTGGCAACAGTGATAGGTGCGGTGCGGATGGCGGCGATATGCCCAAATTTGGTATGATCTGCCGCGACAATGATTTCATCGCTGATTTTTAATATCGCCTGGTCTGTGGTCAATTCCTGGAGATGATCGCTGGTCAGGCCATACGCAAGATCAATCCCGCGAATGCCAATGATGACCCGGTCAACCTGCAAATTGGCCAGACCAGCATCCGTAAAGTGCCCGATCATTGACATCTCAGTCCGACGCAAAAAGCCACCCATCACAACCAGTTTGATGTGGGTGGCCGGCAGCAGGCAGTTAACGATGGTAATGGCGTTGGTGATCACAGTCAGGTCTTGATGATCCTTGAGCGCTTCGGCAATGGCCAGTGTGGTTGTCCCTGAACCCAGGAATATTTTTTCGCCATCCTGGACGATTTCTGCCATTTTCCTGGCTATAAGCTGCTTTTCAGCCTCTTGTTCATTGCACCGCTCCATGACAGGGGGCTCATTTTTATTACCCACATCACCAGAAAACACAGCACCACCATGAATACGCTGGATCAGTTTCTTGTCCGCTAAGTCATCAAGGTCTCGACGGATGGTCATCTCAGACACGTTAAACAAATCTGACAATTCGGCAATATGCACCTGCTGGTTTTTTTCAATTAAGCAAAGAATTTTTCGCTTACGTTGCTCTTTTAATATCATAAAAGAAAATCCTCTTCTGTCGTCATTAACAGGACAACTTCCACGCACTTAATTGAGCTATATTAACACACATTATAACATACTTTTATGCATTTTACAAACATTTTGTGACATTATATTACATTATAAAACGATATTCTAACAAATAGCCACACTAATCCATCAATAAATATGGGGTCAGGGATGTGCTTGAATAAGAAATGATAGGGGAAACGGATGGATCCTGCTCATTTTCCAAATTCTGTTTTGTCTTTTATTGAAATTTCTTGGCTGTTGTTCTTGGGTTTTCTCGATTCAATATTGCAGACTGTCAAGCAGCACAGCAACCTGATTGTCGATAAATTCTTATTGAAGGCTATTGGCATTTCCCCATCTAGAAAATTGCGTATGACTCTGGCAGAATGTACCAGTGATGACCTAACGGTTAAACCGGGGCAGGATGACCCGCATAACGATCATTAGCAATACCACAACCCCAAAAGCTGCAGCCGAGATAATCAAGACTGTGGTTAATAGACTTCGTGCTGGTAAGGTCTCTTGATCTGTGTCGTTGACGGAGATGTCATCCAAGTTAACCAATGCCCGCCCCAAATCAGTGCACCCTTCTGATAAACATACCGCCAGCGTTTGCTCAATCTGAGCAGTGATATTCGGTGAATAACCCACCCAATGTTGATCGGCCACAAACATGGTTGGCACACCACGCGGCTCCATCCCATAGGCTTCACCAAAGGTAAAAAACAATTCAACATTAGCCTGATCGTGATAAATTTCAAAAGAAAGCAGTTGTACATTCGGATTCTGCTCAGCAATGGCTTTTAAAGCCGGCCCTGCCTGCGCGCAAGCCGGGCAACC
>PWSY01000100.1 GCA_003563055.1 Anaerolineaceae bacterium
ACTCGTAAAGCGGGTATCTGGCAGGATTTCACCAAATGGTCGTTCACAAGAACAGAACAAGCGCCGCAATGACCCTCCCCACAACCCGATTTTGTGCCCGTCAACCCCAGTTGATCTCGCAACAAGGACAACAACGTGGTTTCAGAAGAAACCAGGCACTCGACAGGTTTACCATTTAGGACAAATTCAATTTGATGATTCATTAAGGATTCTACTCCTATTATGTGAGGCTGCGTCCACCATCAATGAAATAGACCGCGCCCGTGGCAAAATCATTTTCAAGGATGAACACCGCCAGATCGGCTACGTCTTGGGGGGTTCCAACCCGTTTCAATAAAGAATTTTCTTCTGCCCAGCGCACTTTCTCCGGTGGGGCGTTCGGCGGCAGCAAGACTGTCCCGGGTGCTATCGCATTAACCCGTACTGCAGGGGCCAGTTCTACTGCCAGGGACTTGGTCAAGGATACCAACCCGGCTTTACTGGCTGCATGATGGGCATATTCGGGCCAAACCTGGAAGGCAGACAGGTCCGTAATGTTCAGAATGACGCCCGAACCCTGCCTCAGCATGATTGGAGCAACCGCCTGGGCGCATAAAAATGGCCCCTTCAGATTGACATCCATGGCCATGTCCCAATCCGTTTCACCAATGTCAAGAAACGCAGACTTCAACCAGACAGACGCGTTGTTAATCAAGGCATCCACCCGCCCAAATTCCTTGAACACGCTTTGAACAAATGCCTTCACCTGGGCGGAATCTCGCACTTCAAGCTGTGAACAAAAACAGTTCACACCCAACGCCTCAATTTCTGCCTGGGTCTCCTGCCAGGGTTCATCCTCCAAATAATAAGTGAAGGCAATATGGGCACCCCTTGCCGCCAGCGTAAGACCCAGAATACGACCAACGCGGGTTGCCCCGCCTGTGATGATGATCAGCGAATCTTGAATAGTCAAAATAACCGTCCTTTATATGGTTGTGCCACCTTCAATGACAATCATCTGCCCGGTGATAAATTCCGAACACAACAGAAACTCAAGCGCCTGGCATACATCGTCAGGTGAGCCTAATTTCTTGAGTGGGATATGGTCTGCGATGGCCTGCCAGCGTTCTGCGTCCCAATCGGGCGGTTTTAGAACAGCCCCAGGCAAAATGGCATTCACCCGGATTTTTGGCGCAAGCCGCAAGGCCGACAGCCGGGTCAGAGACCAGAGAGCGGCCTTAGAAATGGTGTGATGCGCATAATCCAGGCTGGGCTTGAGAGCAGACTCATCAATCATATTCACAATCACACCGCCATCATGATCAAGCATATAACGGGCTACCGACTGGGTGAAGAAAAATGGACCCCGGGTGTTGATTGCCATTACTTCATCCCACGCTTGTTGATCAATCTCAAAAAAGTCTGTCCTGTAAAAAACCGATGCGCTGTTTACCAAACCATCCAAACGGCCAAAATGCTGCATGACCCGATCGACCGTGGGCTGAATCACATCCGGATCCACCTGATTGCATCTTAATGCCAGGGCTCTTCGCCCCAAACGGGTGATTTCCTCGCAGGTGTCTTCTGCTGGTCCTGCCGATGTGTTGTAGGTGATGGCAATATGCGCCCCTAATTCAGCAGCCCGCAGCGCCATCGCTTTTCCCAACCGATGAGCCCCGCCCGTGATCAAGACAACTTTATCCTGCCACACCATTATTTCCTCCTTCTCTGAGTAATTCGCCGATATCTGGAGGCGTTTCGATGTAGGCACTTAAGCGCTTCAGAAAACTGGCCGCAGGTGCACCATCGATCAGCCGGTGATCAAAGGAGAGGCTTAACACCACTGTCTCTCGCAAAAGGATGTCCCCCGCCACACCCACCGGCCTGGGCAAAATCCGACCGACACCAAGAACAGCGCTTTCCGGCGGGTTGATGATCGGCGTGAACGCGTCGATACCATAAGCACCCAGGTTGGTGATGGTAAAGGTCCCGCCTGTCAGGTCATCCGGGGTGCTTTTGCCATCCTGGGCGCGTTGAGCCAAAACATGAAGTTCACTTTGGAGGGTCACAATGGATTTTTGATCTACGTCCTTTATGACAGGCACCAGCAAGCCGCGGGCCGTATCCACAGCCACCCCAATATTGACCGCCTGATGTAAGACCATCCCTTCTTCCGTCAGGCTGGCATTCATATACGGGTATTCTTTCATACACAAAGCCGCCAGTTTCATCAACAAGGCGTTGTAAGAAATTTTCAGCACCCCCTTAGCCTGCTGATCCTCCGCCAGTTGAGCATTGATCTGATTGCGCAAGCCTACCAAACCCGTGGCAACCACATCTGTGGTTAATGTTACCTGGGGGCGTTCCTGCCAGGATTGGCTCAGTCGCCTGGCAATGATCCCGCGCAAACCACCCAATCCGGAGAGCAAATCCTCGCCTGGTTGGGCTGCCCGCGTGTCGAGATGTTTCTCAACATCTTCGCGCATGATACGCCCCCTCGGCCCGCTGCCCTGCACCTCTTCAAGGTCAACCCGCTCGGATCTGGCCAGGTTGCGGGCGACCGGCGATGCTAAAACGACCTCACCCACACGATCTGTTGATTGTGGGAGGTCGGAAACCGTGATCATCCCGCGGATGCCGCTGCCGCTGAGAGAACGCAGGTCAATCCCCCGTTGCCTGGCAGCCGCGCGGGCACGCGGGCTGGCAATGACCTTGACGGACGACGGGAAACGGGAGACCGGTTTTCGATCCCCGGTCATCGGTCTCTCGGCTAAATTTTGGGCAGCATCGTGAGTATCCTCAGCAATGTGGTGGTCTGCCACCCGCCCTGCGCCTTCAATCAGACCGACCGCATGCAAGACTGGAACGGTTTCACCTGGTCCTATTTGAATGCGCAGTTTTCCGCTGGCAGGTGCTTCAACCTCCACCGTTGATTTTTCATTCTCCAGGATAAACAGGGGAGCACCTTTTTCAACCCAGTCGCCATCCCCATGCAGCCACTCCGTGATGGTGGCTTCTTGCATCGTCAAACCCAGTTGTGGTATCACAACCCGGTAAGCCTGGGTCCGTTCACGGTCTTGATTGCTCATAGAAATATTTCCTTTACGCGGCGGTAGACCTCGGCCGGGTCACCCGAAGGCGTGAACTCCATACCAATTAATCCATCATAACCCAATTCATGCAGTTTCTTGGCTATGCTATGGTAATTAATCTCACCTGTGCCCGGTTCCTGACGGGTGGGGACATCACCGACATGCACCGTCGGGTAGAGACTTTGGTAGGCCTCCAACCCATACATCAAGTTGCCGGCCGTCCGTTGTTGGTGATAACAATCAAAGGCAAGCCGAAATTGTGGGTGGTCCATGCGCCGCACCCAATCTGCTGCCAGCGATTGGTCGCTCACCAAAACACCACCCTGGATATGGAACTCATTTAAGTTCTCAACCCAGACCTCAACCTTGGTCTGTTCAACCAATTTTAATATTTTCTCAGTTTGATCCAGGAGGTTGGCGTATTGTTGGGCCCGGGTCAGGTTGCGTGATAACCGGCGAGTCCACTCCTGACCGTCAACGATATCGACTTGATTTGAGAAAATAAACAAATGTGCCACCTGATAACGTTCCGCCATTTCCAGGCTCTCACCCCAGGAACGCAGGGTCTGCTCATTATCGGCCGGGTC
>PWSY01000235.1 GCA_003563055.1 Anaerolineaceae bacterium
AGGTAAGGATCTTCTTCAGATCCGCTGCCTTCCAGGCTGGTCACATCTAGATGCTTGGATTGCTGGAAGCGAGACAAATCCTGGAAAACGGGATAGCCAGTGATCGGATCCATCTTCCACAAAGTGAGGAAGTTGAAGAATTGATAGGTGGTTTGCATATGCATTTTCCCGGTTGGATGGCCCTGCCCCAATGCACTGGTTGGTTGTCCGGAGGAAATCGTATCCCAATAGCTATGAATTTCTTTTAATAATCCCTGTGACCTCCCCACCAGCCCTCCCACATGAGCGCCTGTGCCGGTCACCGACCCGGTGCTGAAAGAACGAAAAAGCGAACTTATCGCCTGAACAGGTTCAATACCCATGAGTCCAACCAACCCGCCCACACCATCCTCCCCCGTCACAGAAGCCCGGCTATAGGAATCAACCACCATGCCGCTTGAACTCCAACCCACCAGCCCACCGACCTGATTGGTGCCCACAACCGAGCCCAGGGCATACGAATGCCGGATTTCGCCGCGAGAATAGCCGACCAGACCGCCCGTATTCTCAGCACCCTGGACCACGCCGAAAAAGGCCGCATTATGAATGGTCCCTCCAAGAATCCGACCAGCCACGCCCCCAATATTGTCCCCTGAAGAATTAACCTGACCGGTGACGGTTACATTCTCAATGTTAAAAGCGGTTACGCCTCTTCCCAGCAAGCCACCCGTGTCTTCTTGCCCGGTTACGTTGACATTTTCCAGGTGCAGATTCTTAATCTCGGCAGTTTTTAAACTTATCACGCCGAATAAGCCCTGTTCACTTCGATTTGGTCGATTGATGGTCAGGTTAGAGATGGTATGCCCATCGCCGTCATAAGTGCCCGTGAAATGAGACGGCCCTGGATCGGCGCCAATCGGTCGCCATCCGTCATTGGATGCATAACCTGATAGATCGATATCAGCAATTTGCTTGTAATGGGCTTGAAGGTCGTTTCTAACATTGTTAAGTTGGGCTGGTGTGGCAACCAGATACGGGTCATCGGTCGTACCGCTTCCCCCCGCAAACCCGGGCTGTCCGAATGCAACCAGTACAGCGCCGCCCACCAGCGAAAGACCCAGCACCGCAGCCATCAAGATCTGAAAAAACCGCTTCAGCCTGTATTTCATTATTTTTCTCCTTTATCAGTAATAAAAAAACTGCTTGATCATCTTCAGGCTGGGATTCGGCGGTGGCATTGATAAAGCCTATTTTAGTAAATGCTTTATTTTCAGGTTTTTTGGTAAATTACTTTATCAGCTTTAGTTCGATAGTAATTATTCAGTCAGCAAGCACTTTGATTGTTAAGACCGAAAAGTGTATTAGGCTTGCCAAGAAAAAATCTCGGTGTTTTTAAGTGTCAGGTACTGAATTATTTCCAGTATAGATGAAAATAATCGGAAAGTCAAACCGTAATCTGTGTGTTTAAGTGTAAAGAAACCATTCATTTACATGAGTAAGTTTGAAAATTCCTAATAGGGGTGAATAACGAATGGCAACGAACATTCACTATGTTTCTAATGAAATTGATTATTAGGACAGATCAAATTATCTTGGCAGGCTTACAAATCGCTGCCAAGACAATATTGGTATATCTTACCCATATTAATCAGTTATCAGGATTTTTTTACCCCAGCCGGGAGCGTTCCTCACCGACGATGCTAGCGTCTAATTTCTTGAAAAGAGGGGATGGCGGCATAAATGCTTTTCCAGGTGTCAACTCAACCGGCTGCCACAGGTCTGTTTCTCCGGCTGTCAATGAGTCTGCCGGATCATAGAGCATCACTCTGTGGGTGCTGAGGTCATCTTCCACTTCCCGGGTGACCAGTTGTCCGTAGATCGGCCGCCCATACCCCAAGCACTCGTGTAATTTCTGGCTGGTATGGGGCAGGAAGGGTGAAAAGAGGATCTTCAACCAATCGATCGCTTGCATGGCCGTATAAATTGATTTAGCGGCTTCATTCTTATCTTCTTTTATTTCAAACCAAGGTGCGGCCGTATCCAGGTATTTATTGACCTCTGCAGCCAGGCGCATCGTTTCCTGAAGCGCCGCGCGCAGCTTGACCCCTTCTAATTTCGCTTCGACGGTTTTAAATCCCTCACGCAGTGTCTCCAGCAGAGTCTCATCAGCCTCGCGTAAGGCGTCTGGCTCTGGCACCTTGCCCTCCCAATGTTTATGCGCAAAAGAAAGCACCCGATTCGCCAGGTTGCCCCAGGTGGCGACCAGCTCGTTGTTATTGCGTTGATGGAATTCCGCCCAGTCCCAATCGGAGTCCCTGGTCTCAGGCATATTGACCGTCAGGTAATAGCGCATCGGGTCCGGGTCATAGCGTTCGAGGAAATCTAATCCCCATACCGCCCAGTTTTTACTGCCGGACAGCTTCCGCCCTTCTAAATTCATAAACTCATTGGCTGGAACATCATAGGGTAGCACCAGGGATCGTGGATTTTCTGACCCCATCTTGCCATCAAAAGACTCTCCGACACCAATCAGTTCAGCCGGCCAGATGATGGCATGAAAGGGAATATTGTCTTTGCCGATATAATAAAAGGTTCGCGAATCTGGATTCGTCCACCAATGTCGCCCCGCCTCTGGTTGATCATGAAGCTGCCCCCACTCAACCACGCTGGACAGGTACCCAATCACCGCTTCGAACCACACATACAAACATTTCTGATCCCAGCCATCTATCGGCACAGGAATGCCCCAGGATAGATCCCGGGTGATTGGTCGACCTCGTAGTCCATCCGTCTCGATCTGCCCCAGGGACTGCCGAATCACATTCGGACGCCAGTAATCCTGCCTTTCTCGCAAGAAATCGGCGACCTGGTCCTGTAATTTCTCCAAATCAAGGTAAAAATGGGTGGTTTCCCGTAATTCGGGTGTTGAGTTGTCAATCTTGGACCTGGGCTCAATCAGCTTTTCAGCCTCAAGCAAGTGGCCACAATGATCACATTGATCACTGCGAGCACCCGATTTCCCACAGATATAACAGGTGCCTTCAACATACCGATCCGGCAGGAAGCGTTCCTGCTGTGGAGAATACCATTGGCGAGAGGCTTCTGTGTACAGGTAACCATTTTCCTTCAGGGATAAAAACAACTTATGGGCAATCTCAAAATGGTTGCTGGTATGGGTACTGGTGAAGATGTCATAATGCAACCCGAGTTTTTGAAACAGCGTAATAAATTCTGCATGATACTGCTTATAAATTTCTTCCGGAGTCTTGCCTTCTTCATCCGCGCGAACTGTGACCGGCGTACCATGAGAATCAGACCCCGATACCATCAACACATCCCGTCCGCGCAGGCGATGATAGCGGGCTAGGATATCTGCCGGCAGGTACGCGCCGGTGATATTGCCAACATGAATATGAGCGCTTGCATAGGGCCAGGCAACGGCGAGTAATACTGGTTCTGACATAAGTCACCTCGATCTAACTAAATTCCCAGATAAATTCTTTGAAATCAACAACAAAAAAGCTGGCCTCAGCCAGCCATTCCTCCGGCAGTGACACATCACTGAACGCTATGCTTCTGGTAAGCATAGCTCCGGAGGCCAAGACATGTCCATGATTAGTGTTTGCCTTCTCATCTTGGGTAAATTATACAATATTATAAATAATCCTTCAACTGTC
>PWSY01000213.1 GCA_003563055.1 Anaerolineaceae bacterium
GATTCTGCCGGTCAATCCGTTCCCTATTTAGGCGGAACGGATTGTTTTATCGCCCTTCGTGATAAAAAATTACTGCCCAAATACCTGGTGGACTTGAAGCACCTGAATGGCTTTACATCGCTTGCCTTTGACGACCAAAACGGGCTATCAATAGGCGCCGCGGTGACGCTCAACCAGATGATTGAATCAGACGCTGTCCAAACCCATTACCCCATCTTAGCACAGGCAGCCCAGGCTGTGGGTGGCTACCAGCTGCGCAACCGGGCAACCGTGGTCGGCAACCTGTGCAATGCGTCACCATGTGGTGACACCATCGGCCCGTGCATGGTTTATCAGGGCGATGCCAGTGTCGTTGGCCCGGAGGGTTCCAATTCCGTGGGTTTGGCGCATTTCTTTACCGGACCGGGCGAAACCATCCTGGAGGCTGGCAATATCGTTCAATCCATCCACCTGCCGCCTCCCCCAGCGCAATCCAGAGGTCGCTACCTGAGCATCGGGCGCAACAAACTGGCGGATCTGGCCATTGTAGCCGTGACGGTACTAGCCTTTCCTGACCTGACGGTGGGCTCTGGTTTTCGTTTCCGGATTGCCCTTTCAGCTGTCGCTCCTACCGTGATTTTTGTCGATCAAGCCCAGGCCTTGCTTTCTGAGAGCCCGATCAACCCGTCTGCATTGGAAAAGGCAGCCCAGATCGCCAGGCGGACCTGTAAACCCATTGATGATATCCGTGCCAGCGCGCGTTATCGACGGGATATGGTCCATGCCCTGACCCTGCGTGCATTACAGGATGTGTGGCACGAATTATTGAACGAGTAACAAAGCCCAAACAAAGGAGGCTGTGATGAAGAACCACATGATTAACATCACTATAAACGGCCGGGGAGATGTGATTGATGTCCCACCGAATCTGACCTTGCTGAATATGCTGCGTGAAAAATTATCCTTAACCGGCACAAAAAATGGGTGCGAAGCGGGCGAGTGCGGGGCATGTACGGTTCTTTTAAACGGTAAACCGGTCAACAGCTGTATGATCCTGGCAGTGGAATGCGATGGCATGGATGTTCTCACAGTAGAAGGCCTGGCAGCAAACGGTGAATTGAGCCAGTTACAACAAGCTTTTATCGACCAGAATGCCATCCAGTGTGGTTTTTGCACGCCTGGCATGCTCATCTCTGCTTATGCATTATTAGAGCGCAACCCTCATCCATCCCAGGCAGAGATCCGGGAGGCTTTAGTCGGTAATCTTTGCCGTTGCACAGGTTATGAACGGATTATCCAGGCCGTACAAATGGCTACCAGGGACTAAAAGGGCGTTGACATGGACAAATTAAACCTTACTGCAAAACTGATCGGTTCTGACATCAAGCGGATTGATGTAGAAGAGAAAGTTACGGGCACTGCGGTGTTCACCGATGACATCCAATTTGGGAACAACCTGCTGCATGCGCGGATCAAACGCAGCCCATACCCCCATGCCATTATCAAGTCGATTGACACCAGCCAGGCGGAGCGCTTACCTGGCGTCAAAGCAGTTGCTACCGGAGAAGATTTTGCCAATCGGATTGGGTTATATCTCAAAGACCGCCATATTTTTGCCCGTGACCGTGTGCGTTTTGTCGGCGAACCGGTGGCTGGGGTGGCGGCAGTTTCGGAAGAAATTGCAGAAAAAGCCCTGGACTCGATCCAGGTGACATACGAACCTCTGCAAGCCATTTTTCACCCACAGGATGCCATTCAACACGATGCACCGCTGATTCATCCCGATCTGGCAGAATACGAGGTAGCCAATTTCATCTTTCCCAAACCGGGCACCAATATCTCAAACCACTTTAAAGTGCGCAAGGGAGATGTGGATAAGACTTGGCAGCAGTGTGCAGCGGTGGTTGAGCGTGAATATTACATTCCCCATATCCAACATGTCCCAATAGAGACACACGTCGCCGTTGCTCAGGTGGATGTCACAGGCAAGATCACCTTGTGGTCCAGCTCTCAATCGCCCTTTGCCCAGCGAGACCTGATTGCCAAAACCTGGGGAGTTTCGCCAAGTAAAATCCGCGTGATCGCGCCTTATGTGGGTGGTGGGTTTGGCTGTAAAGCCGGTGTGACCATGGAAGCGCTGCCTATCGTACTTGCGATGAAAACCAGGGGGCAGCCAGTCAAGCTGCGTTTGACGCGTGAGGAGGAATTCTACACCAACTTTGTCAGGCAAGCGCTGCTTATTCGGTTGAAAATGGGCTGTGATCAGGACGGAAACATCCTGGCCATGGAAAACAGCATGTACTGGGATGGTGGGGCATCGACTGAATACGGCGTCAACATCACCCGGGCCGGTGGCTACAGCAGCACGGGGCCCTATGATGTCCCAAACGTGAAAACGGATAGCTACTGCGTCTACACCAATAATACAACCGGCGGCCCCTATCGCGGGTTTGGCATGTCGGAACTGCATACGGCCATTGAGCAATGTGTCGACGAACTTGCCCAGGCACTCAAGATGGATAAGGTCGCCTTCCGCAAACGTAATGTCGTTCAACCAGGCGACATTTTAGCCACTGGTATGACCATGCAACCTTCTGGAATCACTGAATGTATTGATAAGGTTGCCCGGGCAATTGGCTGGGGAGAAAAAAGCCAGCCCAGCACGCCCAATAAAAAACGTGGAAAAGGGATCGCCGTCATGTGGAAAGCGCCTGCCATGCCTCCAAACCCCGGTTCAAGCGCCACAATCAAATTAAATGAGGATGGAAGCATTCTCTTGAGTATTGGCGGACAGGAAATTGGCCAGGGCTCCTTCACAGTTGCTGCCCAGCTGGCAGCCGCTGCCTTGGGCATACCGATTGAGTCTGTGCACATCTCAAAACCGGTGGACACCGATTATTCACCCTATGAATGGCAAACCGTTGCCAGCCGACTGACCTGGTCCATGGGGAATGCCGTTTTGGCGGCAGTCAGGGACACACGCACACAGATTTTTGATATTGTTGCAGAGGCTTGGGAAGAAAATGTCGATGACCTGGACATCATCAATGGTGTGGTCTTTTCCAAGCGCAGTGAACGTGAAATCCCTCTCAAGGATTTTGCGGTCTACGGCATCCCAAAGGCGGATGACAAAGGTTGGGTGGGGGGACCAATTTACGGTCGAGGGAAATTTATGCCCAATTATGTGACCGGGCTGGATAAAGAAACAGGCCAGGGTGAGCGTGCTGTGGTGCACTATACCACCGGTGCTCAGGCTTTTGAAATTGAAATCGACACGCTGACTGGCAAGCTCGATATCATCAAGGCTGCATCGGCTTTTGATGTGGGCAAAGCCATCAACCCAGACCTGGTGAGAGCGCAAATTGAAGGCGGGCTGGTACAGGGCATCAGCTCAGCATTGTTTGAGCAGATGGTCTTCAAAGAAGGCGTCCTGTTAAACCCCAACTTCGTGGATTATCGTATTGCAACAACCATGGATTTGCCCGAGAGTATGGACACTTTCATCGTTGAAGTACCTCAGGATGATGGGCCCTATGGCGCACGAGGTGTGGGCGAACACCCCATGGTCCCCACAATTGCTGCCTTAGCCAACGCCATTTATGACGCGTGTGGCGTGCGCATGCAAGGCCCGCCCTTCACTGCCGAGAAAATATATCTGGCCATGCAGGA
>PWSY01000171.1 GCA_003563055.1 Anaerolineaceae bacterium
GCCCTGCTGATCGAACAGGCCCTGCCCGAGATCATAGAAACCACCAATGACTTGCTCTCCCGTCTGACCAATGGATACATGTCAATAAATTTATTAACCCAGCGAGAATATAAAGATACCAGTCGGGAAGATAAGAAAGAGACCTTGGATATTGTCATCAGTGACAGCCTAGGCGAAAGAGATTATGAGATGTTCTCCGGGGGCGAGGCTTTCCGGGTAAACTTTTCCATTCGGCTGGCATTATCCCAGGTACTGGCACACCGGGCTGGCGCTCGTCTGCAGACCCTGGTGATTGATGAGGGCTTTGGCAGCCAGGATATTCAGGGCCGGCAGCGGCTGGTGGAGGCCATTAACCTGGTGCGTGATGACTTTGAGAAGATCCTTGTTATCACCCATTTAGAAGATTTGCAGGACGCCTTTCCCACCCGGATTGAGGTGGAGAAGACCCCGCTGGGTTCTCAGGTGCAGGTGATTTGAGCGTATATTCCTAAAAACTGATGCGAAAAGGTTATTTGACGGTAAAAGATCTGGCTGATGCGGTAGGTTGTCATGTGAATACCGTACATTTATACGAGGCCTGGGGGTTCATCCCGCCCGTTCCCAGGGACCCCCGCAATAATTACCGCCAGTACAGCCCCTACCACCTGGAACAATTTAAATTAGCCTATCTGGCATTGAAATATCCCTATCCAGGTGGCAAGCAGGTTGTGTTGGACCTGGTAAAGGCGGCACGTGATCAAAACCTAGATAGCGCGTTGGCGTTGGCTTTGGCGTATCGGGCTCAGATTGAAGCGGAAATTGACCAGGCAGAGGCAGCCATCGAATACCTTGAAAGCTGGCTTGCCGGTGAAGAGAGGCCCCGGGTGGAGAAGCCTGTAACCATTGGCGGGGCAGCCGAGGTTTTAAACCTGACCCGGGACACCTTGCGTTCCTGGGAACGGGATGGGTTGATCACCGTTCAGCGTGACCCGAAGAACAGCTACCGGCAATATGGGCCCAAGGCCATTGGGCGGCTGCGCGTGATTCGCGTGCTGGTCAATGCAGGCTATTCCCATATGGCCATCCTGCGTTTGATGCTTCAGCTGGATGCCGGGAAGCAGGTAGACCCCAGGCAGGTACTCGATACAGTTAGAGCGGACGACGAAATTTTCCATCTGACCGATCAATGGTTGTCAGCGTTGGCGGGTGAGGTGGATCGGACTAAGCGGATGGTTACGCAGATTCACAAGATGCGGTTGATGGTGGGTGCAAACCAGGGTAGCACGTAGCCCCTCCCTTTCCCTCCCTATAAGGAGGGATTGGGGAGGGGTCCGCCTGTTAGGGTTATTTTAACCACAAACCAGCTACTTGTGAATAGCTTCACCTTCCGCTGATTCGGCCGCTTCCATGATTGCCTCAGATAAGGTGGGGTGGGCGTGCACGTTGCGGGCGATTTCACGGGTGGTCAATTCAAAGCGCTGGGCCAGGGTTAGCTCTGGCAGCAGTTCCGACACGTCCGGCCCGATCAGGTGCGCACCGAGGATTTCACCATATTTCGTATCACTGATAATTTTGACGAATCCCTGGTAATCGCCCAAGCCCAGTGCTTTGCCGTTGGCCTGGAATGGAAACTCGCCGACGGTGACATCGTAACCTTTTTCTTTGGCCTGAGCTTCGCTATAACCAAAGGAAGCTGTCTGTGGGTGGCAGTAGGTTGCCCGGGGCAGCATATCGTAGTCGAGGGTTACTGTTTCGACGCCAGCAATATTCTCTGCCGCGATGACCCCCATAGCCGAGGCAACATGGGCCAGCAGCAGTTTGCCGGTCACATCACCAACAGCCCAAATTCCAGCTACACTGGTGGCCATGCGCTCGTCAATTTCGATATTGCCCCTATCGCTGGTTGCCACGCCGACCTCTTCCAGACCCAAGCCTTTGCTATTGGGTGTAAAACCGATGGCAACCAGGGTCAGGTCTGCTGTAACGGTTTGTTCGCCGTCTTTGGTTTCCACGGTGACCTGGGTGCCCTTTTTCGTGGTTTTTACATCCAGCACTCTGGATTGGGTCATGACATTGATACCGCGCTTCTGATAAGCTTTTTCAATTTCTGACCCAATCGATTCATCTTCCAGCGGGAGCAGGTGATCGAGCATCTCAATAATGGTCACATCCACACCATAGGCATTCCAAATTGTGGCGAATTCGACACCAATAGCACCGCCGCCGATTATCGCAACGGATGTGGGCAGTTCATCCCGTAAAATAGCGGTCTCATAATCGATTACTTTTTCCCCGTCCAGTTCTACGCCCGGAAGAGCAAATGTTTGGGCGCCCGTGGCGATGATGATATTTTTAGCTTTAAGTGTTTCCTGGTCGCCCTCATCCGGGGTTATCTTGATGGTGTCCTTGGCTGTCAGTCTGGCAACAGCCATATGGACATCGATTTTGTTCTTTTTCATCAGGAATTGGATGCCGCGCACCAGCCGTTCTGAGACCTTGCGACTGCGGCTGTGGGCTGCGCTGAAGTCCAGTTTGAGGTTGTCAAAACTGAATCCAAATTCTTTGCCGCGTTCTCGCAGGGTGTGGGCAATATCCGCATTTTTTAGCAGGGCTTTGGATGGGATACAGCCGATGTTCAGGCATACGCCACCCAGGAATCGTTTCTCAACGATGGCGGTTTTCAATCCAAGTTGGGCGCACCGAATGGCTGCCACATAGCCGCCAGGCCCGGCACCAATAACAACAACATCATATTCTTTCATGGGATGATTCCTCCTTTTTTGAAGTCATTTATTTTGATTCTATCATATGAAAACATGGTCCTGGCAGGTGATTTTTATACCCTGGTTGACCCGCTGTAGGTGCAGTCATTCGATGGCAGCCGGCCAGTTTTCCAGTGTGTGGACAACCTGCGCCAGAAATGCATCCGCCGATGCCCCATCCAGGACCCGGTGGTCAAAGGTGTAACTCAGGTAGACCATTGGCCGGATGGCAATGGCGTCATTGATAACCACCGGCCGTTTTTGAATGATGCCAGTACCCAGGATTCCGCTTTGCGGCTGGTTAATGACGGGGGTGGCAAACAGCGAGCCCTTGGTGCCATGGTTGGTTAGGGTAAATGTGCCCCCCTGAACCTCATCAGGCTGCAGCTTGCCAGCCCGGGCACGAAGGGCGAAATCATTGACCTGGCGGGCAAGACCGGTTAATGATCGTTCATCGGCATTTTTAATGACCGGCACAATTAAACCACCTGATGGCAGTGCAACAGCCATCCCCAGGTTGATCTGTTTGTGGAGGCGGATGCCTTCATTGGTCCATGAAGAATTTGCCAGCGGCACTGCTTTCAAACCCGAGATGATGGCACTCAAAAAATAGGGGGTAAAAGTCAGGTGGATTTCCTGTTGGCCTGCCTTTGCCTGAGCAACTTGCCTGTGGGAACTTACAGCACCCATATCTGCTTCCATGACGGTGGTCACATGGGGTGCAGATTGTTTGCTTTCCACCATATGCGCTGCAATCCGTTTGCGGATCGGTGTAAGAGCCAGTGTTTCACCTGGTAAGGCTTCCGGTTTGGCCGCTGTGGCTGGCGTGCTTTCTGCCAGTGACTTTGCAAAAACCATTTCTGTTGGACGGAAGAGATCACCGTCTGCGGGGGTTTCCCAGATCGGCACATCCACTTCGGCCTGGCCTTTTTGCTCTTTAATGTGATTCAGGATGTCTTTTTTGGTAATGCGTCCATCCATACCCGTGCCTTTTATTTTGGCAAGGTCGATGTTCTTTTCACGGGCCAACCTGGCCACAACAGGGGAAATATAGCCAAGGTCCTCATCACGGCCTGCCGGACGTTTGATAAGGGGTTCATCAGTGATCGATTCGCTATCTGGTCGTTCATGTGGTTCGTGATCGTGTTGCGAATCCCCATCATCATCAGGTATTGCTTCACCTGGACTGCCGATCCAGGCCAATATCGTCCCGGCTTCCACAGTTTCACCTTCCGGGACGAGGATCTTAAGCAGGGTGCCGCTGGCAGGGCTGGGCACTTCTGTATCGACTTTGTCTGTGTTGACTTCCAGCAGCGCTTCATATTCTTCGATGACCTGTCCTTCTTTTTTTAACCATGCTGTGACAGTACCTTCCACCACGGATTCGCCTAACTTAGGCATGATGACTTTAACAGGCATAAAACCTCCTTATAATGATTCGCACTTTGTGCAGGTTGTTGCTTAAGGGTTCACACATCTCAGAAACCAACCGATAGAAACTGTATGGGGTTAAAATGACGCCAGGTCACGGATGGCATTGGCGATTTTGTCGGCGTCAACCATGAACCATCCTTGCATGGGGTGGCTGAAGGGTACCGCAGGGACATCCGGGCCGGCCAGTCTGCGGATGGGTGCATCCAGGTCCATGAAGCCCCATTCAGCGATCGTGGCAGCCACTTCCGCGCCATAGCCGCCGGTGAGGTTATCCTCATGTACAATCAGGGCTTTGCTGGTCTTCCTGACCGATTTGAGGATCGTCTCCCGGTCGACCGGGTAAAGTGTTCTCAGATCGACAATTTCCACATCAATACCCTCCTTGGCGACGGTTTCTGCTGCTTGCAAGGCATAATGGTGCATCATGCCATAAGCGAAGACGCTCATGTCTTGACCTGCACGGGTAATTTTTGCTGGGCCAATAGGGACAGTGTAATCTTCATCATCGGGCACTTCGCCCTTTATCAACCGGTAACCCTTCTTCGGTTCGAAAAATAATACCGGGTTGGGGTCTCGGACAGCGGATTTGAGGAGGCCTTTGGCATCGTAGGGATTGGACGGAATCACAACCTTTAAACCGGGTACATGGGTGAAGAAAGCCTCAACGCTTTGGGAATGGTACAATCCGCCACCGATCCCACCCCCATAGGGGGCCCGGATGACCATGGGAACGGACCAATCGCCGTTTGAGCGATAGAACATTTTTGCCGCTTCGCTGATGATCTGGTTAAAGGCCGGGTAAATGAAGTCAGCAAATTGGATTTCACAAATCGGGCGTTTTCCATATAAGGCAGCTCCGATACCCACACCAACGATAGTCAGCTCTGCAAGGGGTGAATCGATCACGCGCTCATCGCCATATTTTTCAAACAAGCCAACCGTGGCTCGGAAGACTCCGCCGCGCACACCGACATCCTCACCGATCACAAACACCTTTTTGTCACGACCCAATTCTTCATCCATTGCCTGTCGGACGGCTTCAACCAGGGTGATTTCAGCCATGGTTTACCTCCTGTGCATATACTGGTGATGCTGCTGTTTCCCCTTTGGGAAAGGGCGCCTGTTGGGCAGCTTTGACAGCGTCATCAACCTGGCTTTTTGCTTTCTCTTCTAAAGTTTGATATTCTTCTTCAGACAGCAGTCCTTCAGAAAGTAAATGGTTTTTTGCCAGGATGATGGGGTCTTTTTTCTTATGCCGTTCTACTTCTTCACGAGTGCGATAGCTGCGGTCATCGTCATCCGAAGAGTGGGGGGTCAGACGGTACATTTCAGCTTCAATGACTGTGGGCCCTTCCCCTTGGCGAGCTTTTACCACCGCGTCCAAAACCGTCTGATGCACCTTGAACACCTGGGTGCCGTCCACTTTTATTCCTTCTAGTCCCAAACCACAGGCCTTTTCTGCAGCACCGCTGACAGCCATCTGTAATTTTTGGGGTACTGAGATGGCATACTGGTTGTTTTCAACCAGGAAGACCACGGGTAATGTGTGGACAGCCGCAAAATTGACGGCTTCATACCATTCACCTTGTGATGTGGCGCCTTCGCCAATGGTGGTGAGGACCACCTGGTCACTTTTATCCATTTTGATCCCCAGGGCAATCCCGGCAGCATGGGGTGATTGGGTGGCAACGGGCGCGGAATGACTGACAATATTGGCCCGTTTTAGGCTGAAGTGGCTGGGCATTTGCCTGGCGCCTGATGTGGGTTCGGCCGCTTTGCCGAACAGGCTCATCAAGAATTCTGCAGGGGTCATACCCATGGCGATCATCATGGCCAGATCACGATAGTAGGGAACCAGCCAATCTTTGCCCTTTGTGATGGCAGAGGCTGCGCCGACCTGGGCCGCCTCCTGACCAATCCCGGAGATATGGAATGCAATCTTGCCCTGCCGATGCAAGACCCAGGCGCGTTCATCCAGCCGCCGGGATAGAAGCATGATCCAGAACATTTCTTTCTTTTTCTCGTTGGAGAGCGACATTAATATCCTCCCGAAAAATATGACTAAAAAGCTATGATTTATTATATTAACATAATTTTACCATATCAAAATAAGCGTTTCAAATAAAAGGATGGCAGGATGATGGGATGGTTTAAAAGATGGGGCGGATTTTGTTGAATTAAATATTAAAATAGGGGTTTAACCTGATGTATTCTGCATTTGTAGAAAGGCTTCCACGACAACTGGATCGAAATGCACACCGGATTGCGAGCGAAGATGCGCCAGTATTTCTTCTTCGGGCCAACATTTACCTTGAGGACGGTTTGAACGAAGGCTTTCCCAAAGATTTGCAACTACAAAGATGCGCGCTGCTAAAGGGATTTGTTTTCCCTTTAATCCACGCGGGTAACCGCTGCCATCCCATTTTTCATGGTGACAAAAGGGAATCTCAAGGGCAGGGCGTAAATAGCTGATTGGGGAAAGCATTGTAAAAGCATTTGTGGGGTGCTTTTGATAGATTTCCTGTTCTTCTTCTGTAAGGGGCCCAGTTTTTTGGAGAATGCTATCTGGAACTAGTAGTTTTCCCATGTTGTGTAGCAGCGCGCCACGTTGAATGTGAACCAAATCCTCATCATCGACTCTCATTGCTTTAGCCAGCCTCAGTGTCAACGCCGTAACACGTTCGGTATGTCCTTCTGGTTCCCGGTGATGTGATTCCAGGGCTTGTGACCAACTGGCAATGGTTGTGTCATATGCTTGACGTAGTTCGAGGTTGTTTCGCTGCAATCGGTGATAGATTTGTAGGTCATCAATTGCGACAGCGGTTTGGAAAGCAAGTGAAGAAACATGGCTCATCCATGCAGAATCCCGGTTAAAAGATGAACAGTGGAAGATCTCGATAACACCTTTAAGCGTTCCTTTGGCAATCAGCGGTGCCGCTGTGTAGCTAAGAAAGGCCTCGTTTTCCAGTAAAGACATGCGTTCAAAGGGTGGTTTTACCGTGGCCAGATTATCAATTTGAACGGTCTGTTTTTCTAGGGCTGCCTGGCCAGAGTAACCCTGGCCTAATTTACCCTGGGCCTGTTGGTATTTCGTGTTTTTAAACCCATCGCCAGCGACATATTTTAATGAATGGTCATGGGGGGAATATAGCAAAATATTAACGGCATCCGCAGCTAATATTTTCACTGCTTGCTTGCAGATAATTTCCAACGTCATTGGCAGATCATATAGGCCTGCAATTGCTTGATCGATTGTGTGATAGGCATCCTGTATTTCCAATTGACTCATGGAATAGTCAAGCAGCTTCATCCTGTGTAAAGAGATCCCGGCAATATGGGCAATTGCTTCCAGCAATTGCACTTCAGAAGCCGTAATTTGACGGGGAAGTTTACATGAGACAAAGATGACACCTATTGTTTTCTCTTTTGATTGAATTGGCACACAGGCACCACCCCAGCCAGGAGGTATGGCTGTTGCATATACCCTGGGTTCTTTTGAAAAATCATCGGTGATGAACGTTTTACCACTCGTAAAAACAGCACTTGAGATGCCCATACCAGGCTTAATAACCAGATCATGGAATTTTTCAAACCAGCCAGTCGCTACCGACATTTGAATGGTGTTGGTTTGTGGTTGATGCAGCAAGATACAGCCATCAGACATATCCAGGGCCAGCAACGTTTCTGATAATAATGTGGGCAGGGCTTCATCTTTCAAGCTGGCATATTGTAATATTTTTACAATCCTGTTAAAAGCGTTCAATTCCGTTTGGTGTCTGTGCTGTAAAGCTTGTGCTTTTTTTTGCTTAGAGGCATCCAGTAACATCACCTGGATGGCAGGTCTACCCTGGTACGAAATGAGCGTATCAACCACTTGGGCGTCGACCAGGGTGTCGTTTTGCTGCTTGAACTTTACCTCGATAGGGCTCTCTACAAGATGACCAGCTAGAATCTTTTCAATCCGCTTTTCAATCATTACCAGGTCGTCTTGACGGACAAGATTATCAACGGTCTTTCCAACAAGTTGACTGGGTGTTTCCGTATTGAAAATGCCTAAGGCTGCCTGGTTTGCCAGGATGATTTTCTGATCTTGATAGACAAAGATACCAGCTGGGGAAGATTCAAGAAAGTCGCGATAATGATTTTCATCAAAGATAATGGCAGGTTTAGCTTGATTTTGTTCGAAAATCCGTGATTTTAACTTATTGTGGCCATTGACACCGGATAGAATCCCCAGGGCAGCAGTGCTTCCATTGTGGTGGATGATACCAGCTGAAAACAGGCTGGATAGGCGGTGTCCATTCTTATCACGTACATCCAAAGAGAGATTTTCAATTTTTTCATCACACACAAGCGCATCAATAATGGCTTTATGTTTTTCTGGCTGTGTGAATAGCGACAGGTCTTCGCTGGTCTTTCCGATGATCTCACCAGGTGAATAGCCCAGGGTCGTCAGAAAAGCAGGGTTGACATCAATAAGCGTGCTGTCTGACAGTGAAAAAATCAGCGCTGGGAGAGGGTTCAGTTGGAATAGGGTGTTAAAATACGCGTCCCGTTCCCCTAAAACCTGTGTTTTGACGCTATCGTTTTGCCTGGCTTGAGGGACCTTGCTTTTATAGTTCATATATCTGCATATTGGTTACAATAATGTTCATGCCTCACCTATTATGACGGATTGTGATGTGATTTGTTAAAGATTTAGTATATAGATGCACATTCGGGTGAAACCAACCAGTAAGGTTAGAAGATCATTTTGGCTTCAATCACCCGGATGTTTTTTCGGTTGCATAAATGTGAAGCAAAAACGCCTAATTGTCTATTGTTTGAGCATAAGTATTATAGAATACGCCGGTCTCAAATCAGGCTTTATCTGATTGTCGGATATATTTTGGTACCTGATCAAAAAAGCAGGACCCTGTATAATTAACATGAAAAAATTAACGGGTTGCTGATGGCTAATGGCTTTCTCTGCTCACACCATCAGCCCTGGTGATACTTTAAACGAGGATCACTAATTCAAGGTGTAGGGTGCTGCGTATAAATCAATCCGAACACAAATGGCTACAAGACCTTCTCTCAACTGCCAGCGCGACGGTGATTCAATTGGTGAGCGGCGAATGTCTGCTGGTTGAGTTGGGTGACTTGAGTGAAGGGGCCTTCCGAAAGCTTCACAAGATCATTAATGCGAATTGGTCAGGCTTTGCTAATGAGGGCATTAACCGGTACATGGGTATAGCTCTGGATGGGCGGTATCGTTTATTGTATGTTAAGGCTCTTCCACAACCAGAGCGGCTTCTTGGTTTGGTGTTCCCCCTTCAGGCACCGTTAATTCGCATCCGCCAGGATATGACCGATATCTTACGTGAGATGAGTTTGTTAAAGCTGCACAACCCTGATAATTTTCGAGGTATGGAACAATCCTTGCAATTGAGAATGAGTGGCTGCCCAGAAAATGATGGGACCTCCCCTTCCCGGCGAGAACAGGCTGGATGGGAATTAGAAATAAATCAAAGGACTGACCAAACGGAGGACCAGGTCTGGCGCGAAGAACCAATCATTCAACCGGATGAAAAAGGCAACAAGGAAACAAATACAAAGCAATTAGATGATGTGATTATGCATAAGGATAACGTTGTTGAAAATGCACCCCAGGATTGCGTCTCAAATGCCAAGGATATCGTGATGAACGAGATGCCATGGCAGCCCCTGTCTGAATTGCAAGGTGAAGATGGTGACCTTGTGAGTCTCCTCCAGGAGGATTATGAGCTCGGACATGTGGCGGATGAAATAATCGAGGTTAAGCCTGGGTCACAACCGCTAACCCCGTCGGTAAGCCACGCTGAGATACCCACATCTGATGATACCGTGCCAACACCCAGCGCAAATCGAGAACCGCCGGATCTGAAGGTCGTTTCAGAGATCACTTTTTACCTGCTGCCTCGGCAAGAGGGTCATCATATTTCAGAGGAGCTTTCACAAAAACTTCGCAATTGGATCGCTGCGATTTGTGAGATCTACGGTTGGGAGCTTGATTGTGTCGTCCTACGACCCACCTATATTCGCTGGACTCTGGTTGATTTTCCTGAATGTCTCACCCGGGATATGATAAAAACCATACGACAGGCAACATCCACACGGATTTTTCAGTCTTTCCCTCACTTACAGTCAGACCCTCATGTTAACGATTTCTGGTCACCAGGAGATTTGGTTGACACCCAGAATAGGAATTTTTCCACTCAAGCGTTGGTTGCTCACATATCCAAAATCGATAAGGGGCAAAACGCACCAGGAAACCGAGATGAGTAAAAAATATTGACGGACTCTCCAGCTTTTGATCCCAATTGCTAAAAGCTCGCCGCTATTCATTAAAAGTCAAAATAGGCTTCGATGTGCCCTGTCTGATCCCGTTCCAATAAGAAACTGCAAAGCTGTTCAAGCAGGACGTTACGGTTATGTACGGCCATGATGATGTTCGACACTAAACCAGGTGGGGCGATATGATATAATCATAGACAGACAAAATACAAAAGTAACATCTTCGAGTCCCTACACCTAAAGCGACGCTATGGTGAGGAGACCAATAGGGTAGGCCGGGAAACGGGTTTACCTCCCGTGTTTGGAAAGAAGATGAGCTTATGCGAGGTGAGCTTATCCATCAATCATCTCGATTTAAAGCGCTCCTTTCCAAACCGAAGGAGCATTTTAGTTTTGCGTAAAGAAATTCCCCAAGCCAAATCATTTTACTTCTCCACCCGCGATCTATTGGTAATGGCTGTTCTCGCCGCACTGGGCGGTGTTTCCAGCACTTATATCAATACAATTGGAAATGCTGTCCAGGCGGTGTTGGGGTTTCCCGGTGCGACCCAGTGGGCGGCGGGACTGCATACCATTTGGATTGTATTGGCCATGGGCATTTTACGTAAAACAGGCACAGGGACGTTGATGGGTCTCGTTAAGGGGGCTGTCGAGTTGATGAGCGGCAACACCCATGGTGTGATTATTTTGTTGGTTAACCTTGTGGCGGGTTTGCTGGTTGATTTTGGTTTCTTCCTGATCAAAGATAAACGCTCCCTGATACCTTTTCTGGTTGCAGGCGGTCTATCTGCTGGTTCCAATGTGATTGTTTTTCAGCTCTTCGCCACCTTGCCATCAAATATTCTCGCCATGAGTGCCATCCTTATCCTGACGATCATTGCAACGATTTCAGGAGTCATTTTTTCTGGTTTTGTACCCCATTATCTGGTAAACACCTTAATCAAGGCGAATGTTGTAAAACGTGTCGTTCAGCCCAATCAAAATCGTCGTGTTGGGAGGTACATTCTTTCCGGTGTTTTTATTTTGGCGGTGCTTTTAACCGTCTTTTTAAGAACAACATTACAGGGGACGCCGACCATAAGCGTCGCTGGCGTTGTGGGAAATCCTTACGCCTTCCCAGATCAGACCTTTGCTCTGGAAAAGGTTACGCGCCAAATGCCGTTCCGGGGTTTACCAACAGCGTACGAAGGTTTCCCATTGCTGGAAGTAATTGCATATGCGCAACCATCGGCCGGAGCAGATACCGTGTTAATTGAAGCCGCTGACGGTTATGCATTTTTGATCAGCTTTGAAGAGCTGTTATCCAATCCTAATATCCTTGTCGTTCAGCAAGGTCAGGGACAAAATGCCTCCTTTGACCTGGTTGGTCCACAAAGCAGTAAAGCCTGGGTGCGCAATGTGACAGACATCACGCTCTCGATCTCTGAAGGACTCGTCATCCGCATGCCATCCGGTGAAATCAGCACCTTTGAGCCAGGAAACTGGCTGGATGAGATGGACAGCACCCAGGTGGCACTGCCAACCGGTTCACAGAAGCTGCAGGGGGTTCCGCTATGGAAGGTGGTTGCATCCCTCATGGACGATGACCAAATCGTCCTTGTTTATGTTGAATCTCACGCAATGACAGAGTCATATCCCTGGGTGGACATCCAGGCTGATGATCATTTGCGCATTTTCACTGTCGTTGGTGATGAGGGAATTACCTTCGCGCTGGGTACCATGTCAGGCGAAGTCCATCTTTATCCCCTGACAGCAATCGAGGTTGCTAATTAGATGGCCTGTGTGCGTGTGGAGGGTTTTTCTTATACTTATCCTGGGGATTCTGTCCCTGCGCTTGAAACCATAAACTTTGTGATAGAGCAGGGTGCGTTTGTGGTGGTTGCGGGGGCTTCAGGTAGTGGAAAGTCCACCCTAGGCAAGGCTCTAGCAGGGTTTCTGTTTCAAGATGACCCGCCTCAATTTACCGGGAAGATCATCGTCAATGACGTAGATATGGCCCATATACCGCTCTATGAGACCAGTGAACGGGTCGCTTATGTCCAGCAAAACCCTGAGGACCAATTCTGCACCCTGTCTGTTCTGGACGAAATTGCTTTTGCCCTCGAAAATGCCTGTATGGACTCAGAAGTAATTGATGGACGCATCGACCAAGCGCTGAAAATTGTGGGAGGACTTGACTTACGAGAGCGGCTGTTGGCCACACTTTCGGGAGGTGAAAAACAAAAAGTTGCCATTGCGTCAATGCTGGCGCTTTCACCGGATGTGTTGATCCTGGATGAACCAACCTCGAACCTGGACCCCAATGCTACCCAGCAAATCTTCGAAACACTCCATACATTTCGGGAGCTTGAAAAGCTGACTGTTATCATCATCGAGCACAAATTGTCCCAATTGAGCGCTTTCGACCCAAATCTATTGGTCATGGAGGAGGGCAAGATTGTGACCACGACCAGCCTTAAAGACTATATGCAAGGACAGCGCTATGGACAATCTCGCCAGCCTTCATCTAGTGTCCAATCCATTCCACAGGAAGATCCTGTTTTGGATATCGCGCATCTGCATGTGGGCTTAAATGGGAAAGAAATTCTAAGCGATATCAATTTCTGCCTGTACCCAGGCGAATTTGTGGCCGTTATGGGGCCTAATGGAAGCGGTAAATCAACCTTACTACGGACTATTATGGGTTTTCACAAACCCACTCGTGGTGAGGTGGTTGGATTTGGGATGAATTTGGCCCAGGAAAAAATCAGTTCGCTTGTTAAGCACATCGGGTTCATCTTCCAAAACCCGGACCACCAGTTATTTGCACAGTCGGTTTGGGAAGAAGCCACCCTGACACTGAAGAACTTGGATTTGCTTCAGCAGGATTCGATTGATAAGGCTCAGGCATTGCTGAAGGATATCGGGTTAGGCGATCGGATGGATGAACACCCACAGAGATTGAGTTATGGTGAAAAGCGCCGGCTTAATCTGGCCTGTGTGATTCTTCACAACCCACAACTCCTGTTAATTGATGAATTCCTTATCGGACAGGATATGCCCAACGCCCACAGGTGGATGAAGGCTTTAAGAAATTA
>PWSY01000209.1 GCA_003563055.1 Anaerolineaceae bacterium
AGATCATTTGTTCTATTTTGTCAAGACCATCATCCAATCTGTTTTTAAAACATCCGCCCTGCCCCGGATGACAGGCTGGTCACCATTTCAATCATCAGGGATACATGCAGGGCGTTGGGCGACCGGCACCCTCACGAAACCCGCACCAGTACAGGTCGCCACCCATATTGCCGTTGAACTGATTGGGATTGATCCAATGCCATAAGAATGCACCGGATTCGTCCGCAGATTGCCAGGTGCCAGACCAGGTTGTCTGATCGGCAGACAGCACACCGCTCATTTGAATGGTGCCCCAACTTTCTTCGCTGCCAACGGCTGTAGCACTGGCCGTATTGTTCGTCTGATTGACGGTCACAGTGAACACCCAAAAGCCCTCTTCCCGCTCGACTGGATCCTGGATAAAGGTCGTCCAGGAACCGGTCCATAGGACAGCAGGTGTGGGTGTGACTGTGGGTGTGGGCGGCCGGGTGTAGACAGGCAGCGAATCGACATCGCCCGTAACCGTAGCATAATATCCCCATAACCAGCATTGGCCAGGTTGATCCGGGTTCTTTATGACCCAATAATCACCTTCATCAAAGCGCGCCACAATTTCAGCTTCCTCGCCCACCCGTAGCGCTCCTAAAATTCCGTACACTTCACCCGGGCCAGAGCGGCAGTTGGTGTCGATTTCGACAGACACCCGGGGGAACTCAGGTGTGGGAGTCATCGTCACGGTGGGTGTGAGCGTGACGGTGGGCGTGCTTGTCTCTGTCGGCGTGGGGGTATCCGTCGGCACAATCGCCGCTGCGGTCGCCGATTCAATTTCTGCCAGTGCAGCCAGCGTTCCGGCAACGGATGTCTGAATGACAGCTTCTGTATCTTCCTCAGGGGTTTCTTCAACAGCAGAGTCACAACCCGACAGAATCGCGCCGGTTAGTAGTATCATCAAGATCCATACAGCGATCGATTTTTTAATCATGGAGACCTCCAATGATTCATCCATTCAGGAATGAAATTATGTATGCTTATTATCATGCAAAAACAATCTATCTGTCAAATCCAGGTTGTAAGGGAATGATAATTTAATTGACCGTCAGTTTAGGTGGTCCGTTTTGCGGATCAGACCATCATTGAAAGAAAACCCCAGGCCAGGCTGAATTGCGCCAGGTGATAGGTGATCCTGACCCATAACTGCCCCTGGTGAATTCGGTTGATAAAACGATCATAAGCCAGCAGGAAATCTGATAGGAGGAATAATCCGCCCCCGATGGGCAGCAGCCATTGCAGACCGCGCTCGTCTGGCAGGTGGATAACCAGCAAGAAGGCAGCCACCATCAACCCACTTAATACGAACGCGTACACCTGGCTGGCCGCCCACAACCGCCTGGCAGAACGCAGGGGATTAACCTCCACCCGGAAAACCCAATAGAAAGCACTCATAATTAAAACCCAAAGGCCAATGCTGCTGAAGACAACCCAGGCAGATATGGGCCCGACCATCCTTTTTGAAATATGATCAAAAACAATCATTCCAATCAGGGCTAAGTAAAAAAGATGACCTAATAAAAACGCTGCCAAACCCCACAGAAACCACCCCTGGGGAAACAACATGAAAATATCGCCAGCCAGGCCAAAAACCTGTGCTGAAATCAACACAAAAACCAACAGGCCAATCTCTGGCCCCACTGCATTCAATGTCCATATGATAACCAGGCTCATCGCCAGTGGTTTTGATAACGGCTTGACTCGTATCCAATTAAAAGTGATCGCCAGCCAATCGAGCAAGAAAGCTGCCCCGACCAGGGCAGTCATTATCAGGGATGCTTCACCCCCATTAATCATAGCTCAGCCCATGGCGTCGTAAGAAATCCATGTTATTGCGCCAATTTTTTTCAACCTTAACCTGCAGGTCCAGGAATACGGATTCACCACTCATCTTTTCGATCTCCTCCCTGGCGGTAGTGCTGATTTTCTTGATCATGCGGCCACCTTTGCCGATCACAATCCCTTTATGAGAGTCACGCTCAACAAATACAGTGGCATGCACATAGCGTTTTCCCGGTTCCCGCAGTGTGTAATCATTGACCCGGACAAAAACAGCCCACGGCAGCTCTTCCTGCAAATGGTGCATGGCTGCTGCTCTAATTAGCGCTTCAGCGATGTCGCGTTCATGAGTCTCCGTGACCTGTTCTTCCGGGAAATATTGGGGTCCTTCCGGTAAGCATGCCAATATCCGATCTAACAATGCCCCCTGACCGGCCTGGGTAACCGCAGAAATCTGGATATGGTCATCAAAATCCATCAATGCCTGAAAGGTTCGCAGTCGTTCGCCAGCGATATTCGGGCTAACCAAATCCATTTTATTCAGCACCAATAACTTGGGGGTATCGCCTGACTTTTCTTGCACTTGTGCAACCAGCAGGTGATCCTGTGCATCAGGCGGTTGGCTGGCATCGACCATAAAGAGGATCAAATCCGCGTCCATCAGGGCATAGTACGCTTCCTGGTTGATGAACTGGCTCAACTTATAGTCACCCGAATGCAAGCCCGGGGAATCCACAAACACAACTTGGGCATTCGGTAAGGTGAGAATACCTAACTGCCGTCGTTGTGTCGTCTGGGGTTTAATAGATACAGCAGCTATTTTCTGGCCCAAATAAGCGTTCAACAGGGTTGATTTACCCACGTTGGGTTTGCCGATCAAAGCCACATAACCGGATTTAAATCCTTCAAAATCCATCTGAGCAAGTTCGTTCATAATTTTTTACTCCGTTCAAAAAAGAAAATTCAGGGGTGCAGGAAATCAGGGAAGTCTCACTCGCTCGCCATCGATGCGGTGACCTTCCAAGCGCAGCAGGAAAGCTTTGGTTTGGCTCCCGCCCAGGTAACCGTGTAGAGACCTGTCGGCACCAATCACCCTGTGACAGGGAGTCACAATCGGGATGGGGTTGGTCGCTAACGCCCTACCGACTGCTCGGGCGCCGCCCTCACTGCCCAATTCCTTGGCCATCTCACCATAAGTCACCACAACACCATAGGGAATATCGGCCACCTTTCGCAAAACGCGAGCTTGAAATCCCCTGATGACGTCCCAATTGATGGCGACAGAAAAAGATCGCTGCAGGCCAAAGAAATAGGCATTTAATTCAGAAAGCAGCGTCGAAACAACAGTCATCCCTGGCAAGGATGGTTGTGCTTCCTCGATGCCCTCGTCAGCCTTAAGCGCGGTCAAACTCGAAAACGCCAAACGCTCCAACCCCGCATCGCCAGCAAAAAAGCTAATCGGTCCAATGGGTGTTTCGGTCAACTCAGCAAAGGTCAGTCCCAGTTGTCACCTCTCTTAATAGCGATCTGATCACGAACCACTAACTATCTTACCTTAATCCAAACGAAAAAATACCCTTTCTTTGGATTAACTCAGCCAGCCATGCCAGGGGGATTGTCGGCCAAACGTAGGGCAATCGTAGGGAAACCGTCAAGCATGGATGATTGGCTTCCTGTATCATATACTCAGCAAAGAAAACTTCTCTTCTTCTCCTCCTTTTTAAGCGTGCCGGGGTCGGCGTCCCCGGCACGTTTTATGTTAATACCCAGAATCAAGCCTATCATCCCGGGTCATTCGCCGCAAATCTAAT
>PWSY01000165.1 GCA_003563055.1 Anaerolineaceae bacterium
ACCCCGTTCAGCCAGCTGAACTTGATGGTCTTTGATGTAGGCCTGTGGTGAGTCGAGTGACGCCAAGGTGGCAGAAAAAACGGCCTCTTGCTGGTCTTTTTCGAATTGCTTGAGAAGGGTTTGGATGAAGTTGCGTAAGTCCTTGGCGGCAACGGACGGCTTCTGAACGGTTTGATTTCTACTGTCGTTGATGATGTTCAGATGTTTTTCCAGGGCTAAAAAATAGCCCTCAAGTTCAGAGATGGCTTTTTTGTCCTTTAGTGGTACGGGTGTGAAATTTCGGGTTGGGTCATAGGTAAATTGAATCGTTTGGCCAATTTCTTCAACCCAAAACAGGGTGGTTTTGGTATTTATTTGGATATGGGCTGGTTTTTGGTAGGGCTCACCTGTATGGGTGCCGCCTGTCTCCCTTGCACAGTTGAAGAAAATTTGGTCCCGGGTAAAGCCCATACTGTCGGCATCAGCCGGTATGGCTGCGATAACGGCCTTAAAGCGCTCTTTGTTGATGATAGAACTTTTCCTGGTTTCTTTGATTGATTTCTCTCAGCAGGTTACACTTGATTTATTGGCTTCACTCATGAAATTCCTGGACCTGGTAGATGTGGATCTTGAGGGGTTTTTGCTTCCATAAATCAGCTGGCGCACCCATCTTCAAGCAGAGTTGAGAGAGAAATTGCTCTGGTTGGGGTACTTTTTCCCATACTTGGGGAAGAAAAGTTGCTTTTCGGTAGCCGTCCTGTAGGACCACACCGTCGATATCCGGTCTGAGTTTTTTTATCAGCTCATCCGGGCTTTGATAGTTGAGAGGTGTTTTCGGTGTGAGTGCAGAAACCGCTATCTTTAACTCAGGCAGTTCCTGTAGGCTTACATTTGGGAATCGATAATCCTGGAGGGCTGCCGCAACCGCATGCTCCTGCACATCGACTGCCAGGGGCTGTCGGGCGTCCAATGTGCCAATACACCCTCTTAGCCGACCTTCACGAGTCAGCGTTACGAATGAAGCGCCGTGATCTTTCAGTGCTGCCGGGAGGGCTTCCAGGTCTAGTTTCGGTAATGGCTCATCACGAACAGCTTTTTCCAAAGCGTCCCTGGCAATTTCTAGTAATGTTTTCTGTTCTTCAGGTCCTAAGTAGCGTGTCATTATTTAGCCAGCTTTCTCCATTCTCGGTTTAAATATAACAGGGGCTGATGATATTGGATGTCCTTCTGAGTGGCCAGTACCTCGCCAATAAACACCATTGTGTCCCCAACATTAAAAGCCTTGACCACTTTACAATCCAGGTTAGCCATACTACCTTTGATCATTGGCGCTTTGGTTACCATCGAAAAGGTTTCAACACCTGAAAAACGGTCCTGGCTATTGTCGGATTGACCCGCAAAACGTTTAGCCAGTGATAATTGGTTTTCTGCCAGGATGTTGACACCAAAAACGCGACCTTTTTCAACGAGGCGCTGGGTGCGAGTATGATGGCGCAGGGCCACCAATACTGTGGGGGGTGTCAGGGCGAGGGAATTGAAACTATTGGCTGTCATGCCATGGGTTACAACGCCATGATAACCGGTCACAATAGCCACACCAGTTGTCCAGGTTCGCATGGCTTCTTTGAGTTGTTCTGGTTGGATTGGTTTTTTCATGTTCTCCTTCTGCTAGATTTTTGTTATACTTTGTGAAATGCACATCGTCAAGGAGACAGGCTACAATTCCTTTAAGGTCAAGAAGGGTAACTACTCCGCGTGTGAGAGAATAGGGGGGGGTGTGGTGTGATGGCGAACCCGTCACCCCCCCCCTCCCTTCAGCAGAAGGGCTGCCTGAGCAGTTACCAAGAAGGAAAGCCTCAACCTGTCGCAAAATCGCAAATTAAGGTAATATTTTAAGCAAATGAAACAGTCAACTTCTAATGAACCGATTCAAAATGAAGACGAACGACAATCGATTCCTGATCAGGAAGAGGTCGAGGATTCGCCAACCATCCAGAAGAAAAACATTTTCACATTTTGGAAAGGCTTGCAGACAGTATTGGGGGCAGCTTTTGTTGTGGCAACGCTTTTCTCGTTATGGACACCGGGGAGCCTGATTGACAGCAGTCTTGAAGCCAGGATGGCAGTAGCATTAGATGCAGCCATGACCGATGGGGACGACCTGGTCGAACCAGAACATGAACTGGACCCTTCTTCGGAATATGAACGGATTGGGATTGTTGCCGGGCACTATGGTTCTGACCCCGGTGCTGTATGTCCAAATGGGGTTACTGAGGTTGAACTGAATTTGAAAATTGCTACACTGGTTCAGAAAGATCTGACAGATCGAGGTTTTCAAGTGGACTTATTGGAAGAATTTGACCAAAGATTATGGGGATATAAAGGGGCAGTTGTTGTTTCGATCCATCTTGATTCTTGCGAATACATCAATGACCAGGCAACAGGCTTTAAAGTAGCAGCAGCGCTGTCTACCCAAAATGTTGCAGCCAGCCAGCGTTTGACCTCCTGCTTGTCAGCCCGTTACGGTGAAATCACTGGCTTACCTTACCATGCTGGGTCAGTCACCGATGATATGACTTATTATCATGCTTTTAATGAAATTGATCCGGGAACGATGGCTGCCATTATTGAGGCTGGTTTCATGCATATGGATTACAGGTTTATAACTGAGGAGACTGAAGTTGTAGCTGATGGTATTGTGGCAGGCATCCTGTGTTATTTAAATAACGAACCGATCGAACCGACTCAGAGCCCATGATGATGGCTAACTCACAAAGACATTGGAAGGCACAAGCAAAAGATGCGCTCCAACAGGGGGATCAGGCTGAGGCAAAAAGAATTGTTGAGGATTTTGTCAGGATGTACCCTGACGATGTTGAGGCCTTGCTTTTTCTTGTTGGTATTTCGCCTTCAGAAGAAAGGCTTGGTTTCTTACGGCAAGCACAGGCCATTGCACCAGAGGATCACCGCGTCACTGAGGCTTTAGAATGGGCGCGACAGAAATCAGGTCGAGGTTCAATTCATCGTGACCCGGAACAGACTCAGGAGATCCGCTCCCAGCAGTCGTTAGAAAAGAATCCTTTTCCGGTGCCGTCACCCATCAAGCTTGAAACTCGCCGGCCGATATGGGTGATGGTCACAGTGGTCATATTTCTGTTAGCCCTGGTGCTGCTGGGCGCCAGATTTATGCCTCCAAGCTATGGGCAGGCGATAAATGAAGCTGGGCCGATTAATCAGGAAAGCTTTAATAAGCCCACCCTGACGCATACACCAACCAATACACCCACCAACACGCCCACCCCAACCAGCACCCCTACGCAAACGCCTACCAATACACCGACTCTCACACCGACACCAACGCTCACGCCCACCATCACCCTCACCCCAACCGAGATTGCGATAAAACTGGGGGAACCCCTTATGCCTGAGGATATCACTTCCGATATCCAATGGATTGACATTGTCCTCTCTGAACAGCGTCTGTATGCATATCAGGGTCAGGAGGTGGTGCGTTCGTTTCTTGTTTCGACCGGAAAACCACACACACCAACCGTGATTGGCCGATTCAGAGTTTGGACCAAGTTGCGATATACCGATATGCGCGGGCCTGGGTATC
>PWSY01000026.1 GCA_003563055.1 Anaerolineaceae bacterium
ACAGCGTTGAGCTGGCGAGGCCCATCAGAATCGCACACAGTGCGTTCTGCCCGAGGCAGCACAACATAGGGGCTGTCATAAAATGGCAGTGGTTCATCGTAGAACAGCAGGTTTTCTTTTCTGTCCGGGAAGATCGCCAGGTAAGCGTCAATCAAATCCAGATTATAAGTCCAATGATCAATCCAATACCCCTCACCATATTCAGCATTGATATGGACCTGTGCCCGCGAGAAAACCTGGTTAAAAAAATCTTCGACCGGGATGGATAACTGCGCCTGCACAGCCGCTTCATATAAATCCCCTGGGGTGAACGGCTCAGACAGCACACGTGCTAAGTGATCGTTTTCCCTGGCAAAAGCGATGAGGTTCGACTGCAGTTCCGCCCCAAGAGAGAAGGTTAAGCCGTTGATCACCAACGGGTTGTATCCATCGGCCTGGATCAAGCTCATGAACAAACGGATATTAAACGCCCCAGCCCCCGGGACAAAAAATACATCACTTCGCCGGTTCTGATTGATATCCCGATAATTGCCATTGCCCTGGGAATAAAATTCGGGGGCAACCACAAAATAATTATAGTCACGCTCAATATCGCCATGTTTGCGAGAATACACATGGGTAATGTTTTCCTCCCCCAGTTCCAGGGGATACCCACCGCGCAATAAGTTATCTAAAAAAGTTTGCCGGCAATAAGTATCAAAGGTCTGAGAGGCCGACTCTGTCCGGACCACATCCGTCAATGCATGCGTCAGATTCCTGGCGTCGGTAATTTTTTGATCGATATACCCCGGTGATTGGATAAGATCTGCGTTGGATTGAAGCGTTTCCAAAGATGGCGAATAACCATACAGGCTGATCATGGAAAACGCCGCGCCTGGCTCCAGGGAAAACTGAGCCCCAAACAAGGCGCATAAGGACCTGCCTTCCAGGATTTGTGGCCTGGCCATTACCTCCGCCAGCCCATTATCATGAAACCGGTGTGCTCTTTGGTGGCTGGTGTCCAGACCAAACACCACCGACGGATCTGCAATGGCAGGGAGGAGGCCTTCATCACCAAAAGCCAGGGCATAGTTTCCCGCTTCGATGGCATGCACTTCGGCTGTGTCTCCGGGCGTGGCTTTCAATCGGAAAAATGGCAGGTGCTCCTCAAGATTATCCACGTTCATCCAGGCTTCGATCGTTCTGCCGATGTGTTTGAGTGCGCCGTCATCTACACCATAGGGGACAATGCCAGGCAGCCCATCCAATATTTCCAATTTGAGGAGAGAGTCCTCTAAATTCCGAAACACCACCCTTCGGACAAGACCGGAAAATGGTTCTTCAGGCAGCATAAAATACAGACAATTTAACTGATAGCCCAAGGGGATATTCACCTCTTGGATTTCAACCTCGTTCATACCGATAAACATCGTACGCTGCACATCATCAGCATGCCAGGGAGAAAACAGCTCCCTGGCCCAGGGTTTGCCTTTGCGGACCCCATTGATAAAAGTGCGAAATCCTGTTAAGGCTGTGTTGGCATAAGCCTTATTGGCAGATTGGAATTCCAATATGGGATGATCTTTGTTTTCCACACCAAAACTACATACAGCCTGACCGCGGTTGACATAAAATACCCACATGGGGATGCCGTGCAATCCAGCAATACCCGGTAAAAAAGACGAAAAGGGACGTTTCTGATCGTAATGATTAAGCACATAGCGTCCCAAAGCATCAAAGGAGTTTAACTGAGTTGATTTTGTGGCTTCTGAGTTCATGTCACCGTTGCCGTCATAAAGGTTACCTGCCGTTTTCTGTCCATCTTAACGAATAGTCATCCTCAATCCACGACCAGCTCAGGCCGCTGGTACACCCGCACGTAATCCACAATTAACTGTTGGGGAAATTGGGTCGTCTCGTCAGGGTTGCCAGGCCATAAGCCGCCTACAGCCAGGTTGATAAGAATAAAGAAAGGCTTATCGAAAACCCAATCCCCGGGCACCTGTGCGGGTGTGAGGGTAAAGAACAATTTATCGTCCACATACCAGCGGATCACCTCGGGTTCCCATTCAATGGCAAATACATGGAATTCCTCATAGAGGCTGTTTTCTGGAAATGTGGTGAAATGGCCAACACCGCCGCCCCCAGAATAACCTGGGCCGTGAACTGTGCCATGGATTCTTCTTGGCTGGCTGCCGATATGTTCCATAATGTCAATCTCACCACTCATGGGCCAGCTGACCTGGTCAAAGTCCTCCCCCAGCATCCAAAAAGCCGGCCAGATGCCCTGTCCGAAGGGTAATTTCATGCGACCTTCGACCCGGCCATAGGTGAAAGAAAACAAGCCCTGGGTCTTAATCCGGCCAGAAGTGTAATGGCGCCTAACGAAGAACTCATTATGAGCTTCAATGATCAGATGGCCATCTTCCAGGCGTACATTTTCCGGGCGATCGGTATAGAACTGCTTCTCAATATTCCCCCAACCATGCCCGCCAATTTCCTTCACCCAGCGTGTTGGATCCAATTCTTCACCCTCAAATTCATCCTGCCAGACGAGGGTCCAACCTTCACGCTCCCAATCCGGTGCCGTTTCAGGGGCCGGACTGCATCCTGCCAGCCCGACCGCCAAAAAGCATAAGATCAATATAAAAATAATTTTGTTTCTATTGCTCAAGTCCATAACCATAAGGATATAAAGGCTCACTTTCATAACTTCCCAAGGGCAGCTGGTCCATTGACGCCGGCCAGGTAAAGGGCGTCTTTCCAACAAAAGGCGCGTCACCAAAAATCACATCGGCCACACCCTGCCCTTCTGTACCGGGCAGCCAGATAGCCACCCAGGCATCTGCCATATCAAGGGCCTCCGTAATGACGAGCGGCCGGCCTGACATTATCAGTACCACCACCTTCTCACTCCGCTCACCCACTCGTTCGATTAATTCCAGTTCAATTTCAGACAGGGTTAGGTCATTGCTATCGCCTTCCCCCTCAGCATAGGGGTCCTCAGCGATGACAACAATACCCACATCCGCAACAGCAGGGTTCCCGCTTTCGTCCAGGATATTGTCATACCGTCCAAAGCGATTATATTGAACTGTTCCCTGGAAGGCTTCTTCGAAGGCTTCCTTCAGTGTCGTGCCGGGCGTAATCGACCCCTTGGCCCCCTGCCATTCAATGGTCCAGCCGCCACATTGCATACCGATATCGTTGGCCCCCTCGCCAGCCAGGAAGATCAAGCCCGATTCTTTGGAGAGCGGCAAGACCTGTCCCTCGTTCTCCAGTAACACAAGCGTCTTTGCCACCGCTTCCCGCGCCAGCGCCCGATGCTCATATCTCCCCACCAGGTCAAACAAAGCCGGGTCTGAAAAAGGTCCTTCAAACAACCCCATCATAAATTTCACCGTCAGGATGCGACGCACCGCATCATCAATCCGTTCTTGCGGGATATCGCCATTTTCAACTCCCTGGGTCATCACAGTGATGAACCGTTGATAATTATAGGGCACCATGTTCATATCAATGCCGGCATTGATGGCTGTCACCACAGATGTGTAATAATCTGGATGAATTTCATCAATCCCTGCCCAGTCTGAAACCAGGAAGCCTTCAAAACCCAATTCACCCTTAAGAACATCGGTCAGCAGATATTTCTCTGCATGCATCTTGGTGCCATTCCAACTGCTAAAGGAAACCATAATGGATTGTGCACCGGCTTCGATCGCGGCTTGATAGGGGGGCAAATGGACCTCACGTAAGGTGGCCTCATCAACCTGTAAATCACCCCGGTCAATCTGCCAATAGGGGTGTAAAGAGGTCCCCCACACCGTACCCCCATCACCCACATAATGCTTGGGCGTAGCTAAAACAGAAAATTGATCTAAGAGCGACTCGCCCTGCAATCCCTGAAGAAACGCTAGGCTCAACTCGGTTACCAGGTCGGTATTCTCACTGTATACCTCGTATGTACGCCCCCATCGGATATCCTGCCCGACAGCCGCGATCGGTGCATAGTTCCAGTATATATTGGTGGCAGCCATTTCCTTGGCGGTGACCTGTGCAATTCGATACACCAGGTCTGGGTCTCTGGCAGCCCCCAGACCAATATTATGGGGGAAGATAACTGCCCCTCGCAGGTTTCCATGACCATGAATGGCATCCACACCGTAAATGACCGGGATGCCGAGGCGGGTATCCAGGGCGGCTTCCTGGTAGTCATCCACCATTTCTGCCCAGGCCTCAGTCGTATTGGGTGTAGGCGTACCTCCGCCGCCACTTAAAACACCGCCAATGAAGAACCTATAAACCGAATCGCTGGAGATGCTGCCCTTTTCAATCAATGTCATCTGCCCAATTTTCTCGGCCAGTGTCATTTGCGCCAGTAAAATATCCGCCCGCTCTGCCGGTGAGAGTTCAGGATTGAGATAGTCCAGATCGATTTCGTCAACGACTTCAACCGGCGTCTCATCAGGCACATCCAGGGGGATATCAACGGGCACATCCACCACTGATTCTACATTGGTGTTCACCGGTCGACAGGCAGTTAATAAAGTTATCAGTAAGATCAACGGGATTAATATTTTTTTCATAACCTCACTCAAATTTCAATAATAAGACAGCTTGTCCCGGGAGGGTTAATCCCTCCTGGGGGATAAAGGGATCAATGTCAGGTTGGTAAAGATAATTCGCTTCATCAAGCTGCCATACTTCAACCAGACTGCGCGCATCGCCCTCTATCAGCAATGGCATTGTTATTTCTTCGGGGCTCAGGTTCACCAGAATGACCGATAAAAGGTCATCATCGTTCATGGCTGCATACACCCCAACCCGGGGATCATCACTGCCTGCAAACACCAGATCATCACCAAATTGGCGATAAAGTTGGTAGACATAGTAAGTTGGGCGCGGCTCGGTCCGTGCAAATAACCCAAACCCACCAATACTGACCTGGCTTTGCAAGCTGAAGTAATTGACCACTTCCACCCGATTGAAGATCATCCGACCCAAGACGTCCGCCCACCAAATCGCGTTATAGAAGGAATCGGGTGTTGCTTCACCACCTACTGCGTTTGACCAGTGCGAATTAACCTCGGTTACGCCAATCGGAATATCCCGGCCGGTTACCTCACGAATCATGCTGCGTAGATACGGGATGATGGCATCCCACTCTTGCGATGCCCCAGAGAGCTCTTCTATGGTCGCTGTCCTGTCACCACTGGTGCTTGGAAAAGGATAGCGATGAATCGTTACCAGGTCAACCAGGTCGCCATTGGCAAGCAGAAATTCTTGCATCCAATCCACGCCAAAGGGGTCTTTGGGGGTGCTGTCAAAGTCCGAACCAAACTGGTGTATGGCTGGGCCGCTCACCAGGATGGTGTCATCAACTTCTTTCATCGCCAGGGCAAATAAGCGCCACTCTTGATTAAATTGCGCAACCCCATAATCAGGGTCTCCCCGACCGGTGGCGTACAGGCTGGGCTCATTGCCAATTCCCCAGTACATGATGCCATAACCCATCTCAAGATTGGCATAGCGCACCAGTTCAGCCGCCTTTTCCGGGGTGCCGTTGAGCAAACGCACATTGATACTGACCGCGCTTCCCATCTGTTCTGCCAGGGAAACAAATTGATCAATGTGATGTGGCTGCAGATCGTAATTATCGCCCCATTCTCCTCCCGGGAAGCGAATCATACTGATACCGGCCTCCTGCGCCAGGGGCAATGTTTGGTTAGTGATCACCGCCCAGGGCCCATGATTGACCCCGTAGACAAACGGGCTGATCTTGCCCAACCCAAAATCCGGGTCAACATAGAAAACACCCTCGGGGATTTCAGGTAACGGCTTTGGGGTTAATGTTGATTGTAAAAGTTCTGTTGCAGCCCGGGTAGGCACTGTGGTCAGCAAGGGGTCAGGGTCTGCTGGCAATCGGTCAGAGGCTGCCTGTTCTTTCTGTGTCACAGAACAGGCAGCTAACAGTAAGAACAAAGGGGTCAGCACCAGGAACCTGGTTATTATTAATCTCCGAATGTTTGCCATATGCCATCCCTTTACCCATTTTATTTTTCCACACCCGTGATAACGACACCCTGCATGAAGATGCGCTGGGCAAAGAAGAAAATAATTAACGGGATCACCGCAGAAATCAAGGATGCCGCCTGGATCAGGTTGGTTCGACCGGAATACAAATTATTAAAGGCCGTTAACCCAATCGTGATCGGAAACTTCTCTGGGTGGCCCACCAGGTAGATCAGGGGGTTGAAGTAATCGTTCCAGGCCCAGAAGAAGTGGAACAAAGAAACAGCTGTGAGCGCTGGAACCGATTGCGGCAGTATAATCGAAAAGAATATCCGCAAGGGGCTGGCGCCATCCATCATAGCAGCCTCGTCCAGATCTAAGGGGATTGACATAATGAATTGGCGGATCAGGAACACATTCGTCCCCCAGGAGAAAAAGGCCGGCACCATCAGCGGCAGCCAGGTGCCCACCCAGCCTATCTGCAGGTAGACAAAATAGGTGGGGATTAAGGTCACCGCGCCCGGCAAAATCACCGTGGACAACATGAGCATAAAGAGCACATTCTTCTTGGGGATGCGGAAGCGGGCAAAGCCATACGCGACCAGGGCGGAAGAAAACACCGCACCAAAGGTGGTGATGGCAGCGTATTTAACCGTGTTCCACAGCAGCCTGGGGAAATTAATCGTGTTCCAGGCAACTCTGAAATTTTGCCACTGCGGATCTAATTGCCAGTCGCGATCCAACGCCCGCCAGGAACCCTCCCAGGTGATCAACCCGGCCTGCGGATTGTTGATATCAACAAACTGGCTCTCCTGGCGTCCCTTCACAACCAGCGCCATATCCCTGATCCTATCCTCCAGCGGGACCCGATATACAGGATAGGTTTCTCCCTCATATTCAAATTGTGCCTCAGTGGCAGGCCACAAAGGCGCACCAATTTGGCTGAATTGTGCATCCGTCTTTAATGCGGTCACAATCCCATACATCAACGGAATCAGGAACACAAACAAAATCGCCAGGGTTAAACTCGTCACAAGCACAGCCGTAATGCGATTACGCGCCTTACGTGACATGGGTTTTCGTCTTTTTAAAATATTGTCGCTCATTTGCGTTCCTCCGCTGCATAATACACCCAGTATTTTGCGGTGCCAAACAAAACAATCGTCAATACCAGGGCAAAGATAAACATCAACCAGGCCAATGTAGCCCCATACCCCATATTGAAAAACGAAAACGATTGTTTATAAAAATAAACCATATAAAAGCGTGTCATCCCCTGGGGAAAGCCGGACCCACCGGTGAGCACAAACGGCGCCAAAAAATATTGCAAAGAACCGATCACCCCCAGCACAAGCTGGTAAAAAATGACCGCAGTGATCATCGGGATGGTGATCCTGAACAAGCGCGTTAACCAGCTGGCGCCGTCGATTTCAGCGGCCTCATAGAGCTCGGTCGGCACGCCCTGTAAGCCGGCCAGGAAGATAATCATGGCGTTGCCAATCCCCCACAGGCCAAACATGGTATAAGCAAAATAGACCAGCTGAGGATCCGCCAGCCAGCGTAAGCCCTGGGTGCCTACTGCCTGGATCCCCGTCAGCGACTCTATGAGCATATTGATCCAACCGGTCTGCTCATTTAAAACACCGTTCCAAATCAGGACGGTGGCAACTAGGGGGATCATGGAAGGCATATAGAATAATGTGCGATAAAGGGTTTTTCCAATCACATTTTTTGAATTAAGAATAATGGCCAGGAACAGGGCAAAGCCCAAACCGATTGGCAGGGAAATGGCCGCGAAATGCATGGTGCGAATGAAGGACAGCCGCACCTCCCGGTCAACCATAATGGCCCTCTGCCAGTTCGAAAAGGCAATAAAAGTCGATTCATCAGGGACAGCGGGATTAAATCTTAATAACGAAAAACCAAATGAAGCCAGCATGGGCAGTAAATAAAACAGCAGAAAACCAATCATCCACGGGCTCAGAAAGGCTAACCCCCAACGGGCTTCTTTTTTACGGATATTGGTCATCGGTTGTTTTGGTTTTTTTACGGTTTTTTTTATGGTAGATGCAGTCATCACGTCACCTTTAAATATATCTTTCAGCCTGGGAGATTACACCCAGGCTGAAAAATAGTCTATGTTACTGTGAAATTAATTTTGTAATGTAAAGTATGCGTCAAAGATGTCTTGCAAATCTTGACGAAGCGCTTCGATTTCAGCATCCATATCCAGACCAGGGGTGTTGGCTGCCATACCCCAGAATTCGTTGTAACGATCCGTGGTCTCCAGGAAGGAGGGCATCCAGCTTTCATGGTTGGGGTTGTCGGCGTATTCCATGCTGTCCACCACAACATCCCAGTTGATGGTTTTGCCAGGGAAGTTGGCGTCTGTGTAATCATCAAAGAATGCGTCTTGCAGTGAGAGGCGAGCCGGCATACCACCATAAATTTGGAGCAGTTTCGGTGCAAACTCTTCGCTGAGCATGAAGGTCAGTGCTTTAAAAGCTGCTTCTGGGTTGCTGCTGCCCCTGGGAATGCTGAAGGTATCCGCATGCATCTTCGAGGTAATCGTGCCCTCGTAGGAAGGCGTCGCGCCCAAATCCCAGTCAAAGCCAACATCGCCCAAAGCCCATGGCGCTACATACCACATGTGCAGGTGAACCATGGCCAGGTTGCCGGATGAGAAGGGACCACCAGGGCCTTGCAGGAAGTCTGCGCCACCATAGGGGCCGTTGGGGATGAACCAATCGGTCCACCAGCCATCATAGGTCCATTTCCAGGCCTCTTGCCAGGGTTCTGGAATCTGTGCGGTTTCACCATCATCAGCCAGAAGCGAACCGGCGCCAAAGAAAGTGCCGATGCCGCGTGGGTCCGTCCACTGGTTCATAAACCCAAATTGGACGATATTCTCTGGATCAAAGCCATCCATAGTGGCGTCATTACCGTTGACATCAACGGTCATCATCATGGCCACTTCACGCAGGGTGTCCATGTTCCATTCTAATTCGGTGCCATCCGGCATGACGTAAGGCTCCCCATATTGCGCCGGCGGATAGTTAAGGCCAGCTTCGTCGAACAGGTCAAAGTTGTAGATCATGAATGAGGGGAAGATGCCGAAGGGAATCCCCAACTGGCCCTCTTCCGGAACCATGTAGAAATCAACCAGGGCCGGGTCAAAATCGCTCAGGTCATAATCAAATTCTTCAATCATGGGTTCAAGATCCAGCCAGGCGCCGAAAAAGCTGTCGCGGCCGCGAATGCCAACCGGGCCAACAATATCAGGTGCATTCCCGGCGGCGATCTGTGTCGCCAGGGTATCATAGGCAACTTCATTATCAACAATTTCCAGGATGATTTCAAACTCATCCTGGGACGCGTTGATCTCTTCTACGACGGCATTCTGGGGTTCAAAGGTGCCCTCATCAGAACCAGCGCCCAAGCCCACAAACCAGCGTACCAGCACCTTTTCTGCTGGCGCTTCGGGTTCTTCAACCTCTGGTTCTTCAACCTCTGGCTCCTCGACCTCTGGCTCATCGACAACGGGCTCATCGACAACGGGCTCCTCGACAACAGGGTCATCGACAACAGGGTCATCTACGAGCGGTGGCACATTATTGACCGGGCCGCAAGCTGTGAGGATCATGCTTGCGATAATCAATATCGAGATCAAATACAATAGTTTACGCATTTTTTCGTCTCCTTAAAAATAATCTTCAAAATCTTGAGTTAGTTTAAACAAAATGTGCTATTGATTTACTAAAAATATATTTTCTTATAGACCTAACCTCCTTCTACCCGGAATTCTTCAGCATAACAGCTTTTTCGGATCACCAATTCAGGTTCGATAATAACCTGGCGGGGTAGATGGCCAGGATTTGCGATAATATCCAGAAGAATCTCCAGTGTTTTTGAACCTAACCGCGATGTAGATTGACGCATTGTCGTCAGCGATGGTTTTATCCGTGCAGCAACCGGGGCATCATCAAAACCAACCAGGGCGATATCCGCAGGAACATCAAGCTGGGCTTCTCCTAACGCCCGTAAAGCACCGACCGCCATAATATCACTGGCAGCAAACACGCCGTCCGGTTCCATGGGCAGCAATTCTTTCATGGCCGCATAGCCTCCCGCCTCAGTGAAACCACCATCAGCTACCAAGTCTTCGGAAAATGGTAACCCGTGAACAGTCAGCGCATCACAATACCCATTGAAACGATCGAGACCAGCGACCATGTTCTGGGGTCCTGTGATGGTCGCGATCCGCCTGCAGCCACACCGATAAAGAAATGATGTGATGGCACGTCCTCCTGAAAGATTGTTGACATCAACAAAATTGACTTCAAGTTCAGGGTGACGGCCGATGAGGATAAATGGAATGTCGCTCTCATGCAGGGATTGCACCGTTGGGTCATCAATCACCATGGAAGAGACAATCACCCCATCCAAAAGACCGCTGTACAGGATTTTACGAATAGTACGCTCTTCGTAATCGGGCTCTGCCAGCCATAACATCACCGATTGATCATGGGCGTTAGCCACGGAAGAAATACCCTGAATTAGCTGCGGAAAATAAGGATCGGAGAAAAGGGCTGAAACGCCCGCCGGGATCACCAAACCAATAATACCGGTATTCCCAGCTGCCAAACCGCGTGCAGCCACGTTGGGTTGAAAATTGACTGAATCGATGACTCCTTGAACTTTCAGGCGGGTTGACTCTTTGACCCCTTTACCGCCATTGAGCACGCGCGAAACAGTTGAGCGTGAAACCCCTGCAATTTTAGCAATCGCTTCAAGTGTTAGACCCATCTCTCCTTATTGGGAGCGCTCTCAGTATTAGGTGAAAAAATTTGCTCCCACTTTGTAAATAATTTGGGAGCGCTCTCATTTAAAACAATAATACACAATATTCTCCCCCATGTCAAGACCTAATTTTGAATTTTTATTATTTTTAAGGAAAACAGCCACCCGAAATAGACGACGATAAGCATTAGTTGGTCATTGTGAACGAAGTGACTGTTTGATTCCTGTAAAGGATATAATCACAGCTTTGATTTTTTCTTTGGGGTAGGCACCTAGACCGGAACTGATGAAAGATTATTTCATTTTTTGGATGACCTTCGCACCTCGTTTATTGAATCTTGTTTATGAATTTTGAATATGTGTCGGCAGGGTGAAAAACACACCCCGCCCTACAGGCTCTTGGGGCAGGCGCCCAGGCCGCAACTGATGAAATTCGGCGGGGTGAAAAACACACCCCGCCCTACAGGCTCAATGAATCATTCCTCTATTTATAGAATTCAACCGTGGGATATGCTAAAATAAGCTTATGATGAATGAATTAGCTTCCGCCAGGCCCTCGCCGATTGCCGGCACCTGGTACAGTGCAAACCCCAGCCAACTCAGGGAGACCGTGGATGCCTACATCGATCAGGCTGACCCACCTGACTTCCCAGGTCAAGTGATTGCCCTGGTAGCCCCCCATGCCGGTTATCGTTATTCCGGCTCGGTGGCAGGCCACGCCTTTAAAACGGTCAAAGGCAATGTTTACGACTACGTGGCTGTCATCTCTCCCCTGCACCAATACCATCCCCAGCCCATCTTAACCAGTGCACACCGCGCCTATCAAACTCCCTTGGGTGAACTACCCCTGGCCAAAAGCAAACTGGCCGAAATAGACGCTGGGTTAACGGCCCGGGCGGGTTTAGGCCTGACCACAGTGGCCAATGACCAGGAACATTCATTGGAGATTGAACTGCCCTTTTTGCAGCGAGCTTTATCGGGGAACTTTGAATTGATCCCCATCATGGTTCGCGATCAAACGCGGGAAACCGCCAGAATCCTTGGTCGGGTGCTGGCTGAGACCCTCAAGGATGAAAACTGCCTGATGGTCGCCAGCAGTGATCTATCTCACTTTTTTCCACAATCAAAAGCCGAACAGCTGGATGACCTGGTACTGCAGGCTCTGGTGGATTTCTCGCCAAACAGGCTATTCGACCTCAAGAAACAGGGTCAAGGACAGGCTTGTGGTCTGGCGCCCATCGCAGCCGTGTTGTGGGCTGCCAGGGCGCAAGGTGCAACCAATGTGACCCTATTAAAATATGACACATCCGCCACGGCTTCAGGCGACACTTCCTCTGTTGTAGGCTATGGCGCTGCGGCGATCACGCGGGTTGACTGACACCCCCCAACCTCATGCCATGGCCAAACCTGCTGCAAGATTACTGCTGTTCCTGATCTGTCTCGCGACATTGCTGGGAAATGTCGGCTGCCAGGAAGCCCCAGACCCCACACCCACGGCTACCGCCACCATCACCCGCACGCCAACCATCACACCAACCCCAACGATCACACCAACACCCACACCTACCCAGACAACCACCCCAGCTTTCACCATCACACGGCCCCCAACCAATACACCAACGGTCACACGGACCCCCTTGCGCACGCTGAGCCCCACACCGACCCCCAGCCAGGTTCCTTTAAGGCCGGCTGTGTTGTTCTCATACACGGATAATTTTGGCAGACCCGTGGATTGGTCCTACCATCATGTGACTGAGGTTGGCTTTAACCGCTTGGACGAAGCCAATCATTTATGGGCTTTCATGGCCTTTCAACTGATGGATCGGGCGATCCATCAGCGTAACTTCACCTTTCTGGGTGAGAAAATCACGGTCTACTACCTCCATGTGGCCCATGAATTTAATGGCACCCTGATCCCGATGCAGCTTGTGTTGGGAGGTACTCCTGGTGCCAATGTCCCCATCAGTGATATCCCTGCAGGGGGGACCGCATATCTGCAGGTACAAATTCGGGATTCCTCTCAACCTTTTTCACCACGCCGCACACATCATGAAGCCAATCTGGCTTATGAGCAGAGAGAGACGACCTATCCCCTCATGTTTATCAAAGAATTACAAGCTTTGCTGCCGACGCTGCCGGATGAGCTGATAGTGCTGGCAAACCACCCCATCCTGTTCCCACCTGATCACTGGCCGCAGATTAAGCTGGATATGCGCCGGGTGACCTACCTGGCTGCCCGCTACCAACCCTTCTTTGATATCGACGCTTACAGCCGCCTGGCTAACCAGAGTGACTTTGCCTACGCACTTCGGGATTATCTGCTCGATAACCAGCCAATGCCATTCGGATTGTACGCTTACAGCAGCCAGACGCTGATCATCATTACAGGTGATCAATAACAGGCTCAGCCCAAAGCCTCAAGCCATTTCTGAGCAATCTTTCGATTGCGTTTTTCTAAGACTTGCATTGCCCGTTTAAGTTTGGCAGCAATATCTGATTTTGCCCAGCCATTCGTCGCGACAGTCTCTATCACTGAAAGAC
>PWSY01000207.1 GCA_003563055.1 Anaerolineaceae bacterium
GTAATAATGGAGGTTTTTTCGTTTCAATCAAAATCTATCAAATCTGAAGCGCTTCAAGCTGGATCTATTGAAGAAGCGATTTTTGCCATTGGTAGGGGGGCATACACAGTTTTTCGGGTTTTTCCAAAGCGTCGTGTGTTCAGGTTCGACCACCAATATGACCGTCTTTACCGATCCTGCGAAAGTTTAGGGATTCCCTTTGATTTTCGATCAGATAGTTTGCGTCGCCTGGTCGTTCGGGTTCTTGATATATCGACGATCCAAGACCCCAGAATTTGTTTGTTATTCCCGCAGAATCAACCTGGGGTGGTAAGTATCATTGTGGAACCATTTATTCCACTGCCAGAGGACGTTTATCAACAGGGTGTTCAAGTTGCCTTTACGAATATCAAGCGAGATCAACCTTCTGTGAAAGATTCCGGATTTGTCTCACATCGTAAAAACTTGCATAAAAAATACCCCAATGCTCATGAAATTCTCATATGTGATGAAAGCGGTTTTTTCCTGGAAGGCCTTAGCAGTAATTTTTTTGCAGTAAGAGATGGCACCCTTTATACAGCAGCAGAAGGGGTTCTTTCCGGTATCTCACGCAGTATTCTGCTGGATGTAGCCGGGACATTATTGCCGGTTAATTTAACGCCAATACACAGATCTGAATGTGTGCATTTATCGGAAGCCTTTTTAACCAGTACCTCACGTGCTGTTTTACCTATTACCCAAATCGGTGAGACGATCATTGGTTCAGGCAAACCTGGTAGCTACACCCAAGAATTATCCCGTTTATATGAAGAGAAGGTGGAAAGCGAGCTTGAGACGTTAAACTGACTTAATAATAAATTATTCTTCTATCTGGTCGAATTTAGGCGAATTGATTGATCGAATTTCAGCTAAATAGAAGTATGAATCTAATTATTAAAGGACTAATCGTCAATCAGACAGATGGACATTACTTATTTTAATTTATCTCAGTGGTGACTCAATAACCTCCATTCGAAAATCCGGGTTTTTACATTTCATTAAGTGTTCTGAGTTGGCCGGGTCCTGTGAGGATATACGAGATTTATTAAGCCATGTCTTGGTTTTTTTCAGTTTGTTGTTATTACGATAATTGATCGAAATAATCACGGTTGGTAATATTTTGGTTCTCAGCTGGTCTTAAATATGTTTGGTTTCCTTATGCCTATGGTATGCTTTAACCATCTCTTTTGAACAGGTGATTTCAACTTTATGGAAAAGACCAGCATGCGAATGAAGCATTATGTGATGATTGGCCTGGCGTTGTCCATTTTCTTATATATGGGCGTATCGGCAGTGATCTCACGCTTCCCTGAATACGATGATGCCTATAATGCATCGGTGGCAAAGAACCTTGGCATGGGTTATGGCTATGCTTCTTCTTTCCACACGAAGATCCTGTTTCCGCCTGAGGTATCGAGCGGGCCAAGCCTGATTTTCCCTGGTGCGCTGTTTATTTTTTTGTTTGGGAATCAATACTGGGTGCCTGCCCTGACCACTTTTGTGATCAGCTTTGGTCTTTTTATTTTTATTGTTTACCTGCTCTACGATTATCTGTCTCGGGAATCGATTGTATCACCTGGTGCGATTGGGTCGATGGCCTTTTTTGCGCTCAATATCCTCTTATTGAGTATTTTCTGGCAGCCTGAAATTCGGTCGATTGAATTTATTGCCGAGGTGCCGGCGGCTTTATTTTTCTGTGCAGGTGTTCTGGTGCTGTTCAAACCGGGACTACGGAATTCGGATCTGTTTTTAGGTGGCCTGTTATTAGGATTGTCAGTAACCGCGAAAATGATCACCCTGGGGATGGTCCTGCCGGTATTGCTGTTGTGGGTGATCTCACGATTGATCCGTCGTGCGAATCCGAATCGGTTAAAGCCTGTTTTTACAAAAGCGGTGGTTGTGATCACCGGCACGATCTTACCTGGTGTGCTGTTCGAATTGTATAAATTGACCCAGACCAGCTGGGACTATTATGTGCGATTGAAACAAAATGAATTTGATTTCTTCAGCCGGTATGGCAGCGGCATCACCCAAACCGCCAACGCCGTGGATTTGCTTGGATATATACGAACCAACGCCGTAATCAACGCCAAGGAGATCATCAACACGCCCCATGCTTTAATCATATTGATCCTTTTCGCGGTCGTTTATTTGTTGGCTTTGGTATTTGTGGCGAGAAAGATTAATCGAAAGGATAGCATTAGCGAACTTGAGTGGCTCTCAATGGGGTTTCTCTTTTCTGTGGTGTCCATTTTCTTGTGGTGGCTGGGGTTTAATCACATTGGCTGGTATCGCACCATCAGCCCGGCCGTCATGGCTGCTTCTTTGGGGCTTATCATCAGCATGAACACCTTGATTAGGAAGCCGATTTCCGCAGCGCTGATGGTCCTCTTGCTATTGGGGATGCTGTTTGGCCCTGCGCAAATGATTCGACATTTTACACTGCCAGAGGCTCCCGTGGGATTGATCAATGCGACCGATAATGCCGTCGGGTATCTGGAAGGGTTACAGGAGGAGGGGGTTGAGCTGCTGGGTTGCCGCTGGTGGGCGAACCGTCGCTTGGAATACTTCATGCCTGGCAATCAAAACTTTAATGAATGCTTTATGAGCTCGATGGAGGACGCAGTCCTTGTGATTGACAGACCATTTTGGAACTGGGGTGACACTGGGGAGATCAAGGCAATTGAGGCGATGTGCACCGAACCTGTTTTTGAAGAATTCCCCTATGTGATATTCCGTTGTAATCCATGATTGTCTTCGTGGTTTCTTCGAAAAAACTGGCGCGATTTCTGTTTGTGGCCGCTGAACAGGCAGTTGCAGTGTGTGGGTGAGGGGCGTTGAACCAGATCAATTCTCACAGGCGGTTAAGGTTCACGATCATCCTTTGGGGATGACGCCGCCCTGGTGGGCTTGACCCTGACGATGACCAGTGCTGCCAAAAGCAGCAGCAACCCACCGCCATCGAAGATCACGAAGCGGCGGATACTGGTCGCTAACCGGGCGTGGGCTTGTGGGATTGAAATCAGCAGCAGGCTTTCCCCCACCAGGCCGATCAATTGCATCAGGTTGGCCATGAGCAGCGCAGAGCGGTGTTTAACCGGGTTGTATAGGGCAAACCCATACGGCACCTGCCACATCAAGAACAAAATCCCCACACCCTGGATGGCCGCCCTGCCTGGCACCCCAGAAAGCTCAAAAGGGGCCAGAAACCGCTCGGGAAAAAGCACAAATAACGCCGCAGCTTGCAGGTTGAGGGTGAACACAAGTAGGATCAGCAGCCTGGCCAACCAGGGAGGCCAGTGGATAGTTCTTTTTTGAGGCATGGGTTTCTTCATTTTTGAGGTTTTGTTTTGCCAAGAGGTTCAGAGGTAATCCTGCCATCCAGACAAAGGTGGGATTTATCAACATCCCTTATTAGACCAGCAAGGTACGGGCACAGCAACCCGGCCAGTAGTGATGTTGATCCTTAATTATTGATCGTCACATGCAACATATCGTCATTGTTGATGTTAATCATCATACCATTCACGTGGCAGAAGGGGCTTATGGGCGCGCCTA
>PWSY01000088.1 GCA_003563055.1 Anaerolineaceae bacterium
TGGCGTACCGGGCTTATTCAGATCACTGGCTTTTTTAAATCTTTCATCCCTGACAGCAGCTTTTTATCTGGTTTCATTCAAGCACTGATATTCTTCATTTTCGTTGGTGTTTATGAAGAGGTTTTATCTCGCGGCTATCACCTGGTTAATTTGGCCGAAGGATTCAATGGGAACAGGATTAACGAGCGGTGGGCTTTGGTTTTGGCATTTATTGTCTCATCGTTAATATTTGGTTTGCTGCACATGGGCAACCCCAACGCCACGTGGATCAGCACCCTGAACATCTCATTAGCAGGTATCTTTCTTGGGCTTGGGATGGTGCTCACTGGCAGTTTAGCCATCCCAATTGGTCTGCACATCACCTGGAATTTCTTCCAGGGGAACGTGTTTGGTTTTGCAGTCAGTGGCGTTAACACGGGCGCAACTATCATTGCCACGGAATCTGCTGGTGATCAATGGCTGATGGGCGGCCCATTTGGCCCCGAAGCCGGTCTGTTGGGACTGGTGGCGATTCTCCTGGGCAGCTTATTGACAATCTTATGGATCAGGCAAAAACATCATCTGGGGTTACATTCGCGCCTGGCTACCTATGAACCCAGGAAGAAAGAGACACCATAAACCTGAGAGTCCGAACCTTGTGAGCCTGTCACTTGACAAACCAGGTATATTGCTTATAATAAGGATCAACAATCGAAAATTCAAAAGACGACGATGGGGAAGAGTAAGCACTGACACGGTGTTACAGAGAGCAGCACTTGGTGAGAGTCTGCACACACGGCGGTGCTGAATGGGCCTTGGAGTTGTTGAAGCGAAAGGTAACGATTAGCTTCAAACGGACACACCACCGTTATCAGGGTGCACGGTATACGCAGATACACTGCCGTACCTGAGTAATGAGTGAGGCTGGCCTTTTCCCGTTGCATCATCAACGGGTTTTTTAATCATAAGGTTGCCTAAACTGGGTGGCACCACGGACAATAACGTTCGTCCCAAATTGGATAATATCCATTTGGGTCGAGCGTTTTTTGTTCTCACCCATTACTCTGGCAAACATCCAATCATTAGAAAACCTGGAGGTACAACAATGTCTAAAGAACAATTTAAATATCTATTGAGTGAGCACGATCTACCTACACAGTGGTACAACATCAACGCTGATATGCCCGTTGAACCAGCCCCAGTCTTGCACCCGCAGACCAAAGAACCGATCACACCCGATTTTTTGAATGTCCTCTTCCCGATGTCCCTGATCGAGCAGGAGGTCAGCATTGATCGCTATATTGACATCCCAGAAGAAGTTCGCGAGATTTACAAACTTTGGCGTCCCACACCCCTGATTCGAGCCCGCCGTTTGGAGAAAGCCCTGGATACACCCGCCCATATCTATTATAAAAACGAGGGCGCTTCAATTTCAGGCAGCCACAAGACCAATACGGCTGTGGCCCAGGCCTACTACAACAAACTTGATGGCATAGAAGCCTTGACGACAGAGACAGGCGCTGGTCAATGGGGCTCTGCGTTGGCTATGGCCTGTAATTTCTTCGAGATGGACCTGGAAGTTTACATGGTAAAAGTGTCCTATAAGCAAAAACCCTATCGGCGAATCATTATGCAGACCTATGGCGCAGATGTGTATGCTAGCCCGACCGATCGTACAGAATATGGCCAACAGTTGCTGGCTCAGAACCCTGAAAGCCCGGGCTCTTTGGGCATAGCCATCTCTGAAGCAGTGGAGGTTGCTGTAACATCTGGCGGGGTGAAAAAGTACAGCCTTGGCTCGGTATTAAACCATGTCCTGCTGCACCAATCCGTGATCGGACAAGAATGCCTCAAACAGATGGATATGGCAGGGGAATACCCGCATGTGGTTATCGGTTGTGTGGGTGGAGGGTCTAACTTCGGCGGGATCGCCTTCCCCTTCCTCCACCAAAATTTAACCGCTGGTAAAGACACCCGCCTGGTTGCGGTGGAACCCCAGGCGACACCCACCCTGACCAGAGGCGTATATGGGTTCGATTATGGCGACACCGCAAAGATGGCGCCAATTGTCAAAATGTATACCCTGGGGCACGATTTCGTGCCAGCACCCATCCATGCCGGCGGTTTACGCTATCATGGCATGTCCCCACAAATCTGCTCGCTGTATGACGCCGGATATATTGAAGCCGTCGCTGTACCGCAACTGGCAACCTTTGAGGCAGCCATGCAATTTGCCCGGACGGAAGGCATCATTCCAGCGCCTGAAACAGCGCACGCCATCCGTGCAGCCATGGATGAAGCTCTGGATGCCAGAGAAAAAGGTGAAGAACGCGTGATCCTCTTTAATCTTTCCGGGCATGGTTTGCTGGATCTTTCAGCTTATGATGCTTACAACAACAATCTGTTGGTCGATGACACCCTGGAGATCACCCGTGAAGAAATCCAATCCAACCTGCCCGAGGTGAATTTCTAACAGGAATGAGACAAAACACAGGCTTCTCCTCCAAAAAAATCCCCGCAAAACAGTTTGCGGGGATTTTGACAAATATTTTGGGATTGCCACCTCAGGTGCGCCTGATCTGTGTGGCATAGGTGACAACTTACTCCCGCATCATCGAAAGAACCTCCGCCCCCATACGAACAACAACCCTACCGCAAAGGCGCCCGCTGAGGCCAGGTACATAACCCGTAAAGGTATCATTTCAACCAGTGAATAAGCCAGCATGGGTGCCACCGCGCTTCCCAGGTCACCAGCTAAAAAGGCGACCCCCACCGCCTTTCCCCGCTTATCCTGGGTAGCGTGATCGCCAATGAGGGCAGGCAGTACGGTCATCAAAACACCCTCCCCAATGGCAATCAGGCTGATCCCCACAAACACAGCCGCCATCACCGGCAAGATACCCATCGCCAGCATGCCAACCAGCCCCAACATAAGTCCCGCCTGGGTTGACGGCCAGCGAGTCTGACTGCGGTCAGAGGAGCTTCCCGCAATCGGTGAAGTGAGGGCAATTAAAATGGCCCGGAAACCCAACAAGAACCCGGTCATCCCGGTAACACCCAGCACCCAATTAAACAAGTGCAGATCAGCCTGTACCTCCTGGGTAAGGAAAATACCGGCTGTACCCATCACCAACCCGAAACCTGCAAAGGCGGTAATAAATGTCAGCCCAACCACCAACCAGGTCTGCCAACCTAGACCTGAAAGATCAACGCTGTTGGTCAAGCGATAAAAATATGAAGTCGACACGGGTTCTGGCAGTGGGTGGGTCGGGACTTCCGATTCCACAGATTTTCTGACAGCAGCGTTTCGGGACTCGGGTAATAAAAACAACGCTAGCAGCAACCCTATCCCGGTCAACAGGGCGCTCAGCAGCATGGTAGGACGAAAACCCACCGCATCTGCCAGGAATCCGCCCAGTAATGGGTTAAGGGATAACCCCAGGCTGACCATTAGGTTCAAGATACCCAGGTAACGGCCACGATTTGAACGATCGGTGATGTCTATGACCATCGTCTTGCCGGTAATATTGATAAACGACCAGGCAAAGCCCCACACCAGTCGGCCTAGCAAGAGCACGGAAAATTGGTGTGTTAACGCATAAATAAGCGTTGATCCCGTCCCTAATAATAAACCCACCAGGTATACCGGCCGTCGGTGACCCCGATCAAGGAGGAATCCCGTAATCGGGTTGCTGATCAATCGAATAAACCGGTTTGCACTGAGAATAACGCCTATTTGACCGAGTGTCAGCAGCAAGTTCCCAGCATTAACGGGTAAGGTGGCATAGAGAGTCAGATCACCCGCCAGTGAAAAAATTGTTGATAGGCCCAAAATAACCACCAACCATAGCCGGTGTTGACGCAAGCGATTCATTCAGGTAACCTAACTCCCATAAGTATTGTAGAAGTTTCGTAACTACCCAGTCTGCAAGGGAACTTGGGGGTTTGGTGTGGCGGTTTCGCCGCCACACCAAACCCCCAACCTGTTGTCTAATCTCAGCTAAATGCAGATTGGCTTGGCTTTTGTTTACTCACCCCTGCTCTTCATCTTCTTTCTCTTTTAAAACCACCACCAAGGCTTCAGGATTAGAGGTCGAACCAACCAGTTGATTTGAATGAGAGATAGCTTTACGGCGACAACTGATCGAACATTGCCCGCAATACGCGCAACGAGCGGGGTAATGGATCAATTTAAATTCATGACGCGATTTTTTTACCAGTTCCAACCCCTGCGCCGGACAATCACGAACGCATAACCCGCAACCGGTGCATTTTTCCGGGTCAATGACAATGGCCCCCCTGTATGTTTCAGGCAATTCAAGCTTGGTAAAAGGGTAACCTACCGTTTCAGGCGGCTCAATCAGTGCATCTATAATGGCACTTAATAAACTGAATCTTTTCTTCAACCGTTCCATTTTAGACTCCCATTAAAATCACAACCGCTACTTGTAATAAAGCCAACGGCACCAGAATTCGCCAGCCCAGGCCAGCCAATTGGTCTATGCGCAACCTTGCAAACACAGAGCTGGTTGTGCTCAAGATTAATATCATTATCAAACATTGGGCGAGAAAGATTCCGGCTGTCAGCAATGGATGCAGCATCTGGGGCCAGGCCAGAAACAAGTTTACCAGCAAGAATATTCCCACAATGGCCTGCACATTCATCACCAAATGCCAAAAAGCCAGCTTTGCCCCGGTGAACTCGGTCAGAGAACCCCCAACCACCTCCGATTTTGCCTTGGGAATATCAAGCGGGTCTCGTTTTAATTTCCCAATTAAGCCGACCATTGCCAGGACAAAACCCAGGGGCTGAAAGAGAATAAATGGTCCCAAACCAGCCTGGGCGGACATGACCCCTGAAACAGACCAGGACCGGGCTAATATAGCAGGACCGCTCAGCGCAATCAACAGCGGTACCTCATAGGAAAAGAACTGTAAAAGCGAACGTCCTCCGCCCAGGATGCTGTAAATACCCACTGAAACAATTCCAGCAACATAATAAGCCAGGGTAGGGACACTCATCAGGAACAGAATGACAATCAGGTCCCCTTCAAAAGAAACTGGACTGAACCCGGCAATGGGGATATACAATCCTGCGGTCAGCACGGCGCTCAACGAAAGCAGGGGCAGAAAGGCGGCCACCATCTCATTGGCCCCTTTTGGCAAGAGATCTTCTTTGCTGAAGAGCTTGATCATGTCTGCCAAAGGCTGGTACCAGGGCGGGCCAACCCGGCGTTGAAACATGGCCAGCAGCTTACGATCCAGCCATTCAAACCCCAACCCGCACACGACCTGGAAGGTCATCCCGGGGAAAACGAGTAAAAAGAATAATTCTTCAATCACCAGATGCCTTCCTTATCGATCTGCACAGGCCACACACAGGTCAATACCCGCCAGAACAACAGGGATATCAGCAACTTGAATCGCTGCCAGCTGGGCGGGAATCATGCTCAATGCAGACAGCGTGGGCGTCCGAATTTTTACACGGGCGGGGTTTTCACTGCCATCGCTACGCAAGTAGTAAAACACCTCTCCACGGGGTGCCTCCGAGCGGATGATGGCTTCTCCGGGCGGCACCTTGCGAGGTGCCCGCACCAATACCTCACCATCTGGCATATCACGCATGATGGTGTCGCATAAATTCAAGCTTTCCCGGGTTTCCTGGGCACGCACCAGCGTCCGAGCCCAGGCATCCCCATCCGCATGGGTGATGACCTTAAATTCAAGCTGATCATAAGGCGGCAGCGGATCATCCCGGCGCAGGTCTATATCCACACCGGAAGCGCGGGCGATTGGGCCAACCACGCAGTATTGCCTGATCATTTCTGCAGAAACCGGCGCAACACCCTGGGTTCGCGCATGCAGGGCCGGTTCTGTTTCAATCACATTTAGGAGGCCTTCCACCTGTGTCCGCAAATTGCTAATCGTTGACCGGATCATTTCAGCCTGTGCTTTGTCTAAATTGAAACTCACCCCGCCAATCTGGTTGGCAGCGTGAGAAACACGCCCGCCAGATATCGCTTCCATAATATCCAGGGAGGATTCCCGGTCATGCCAGGCGTGCATGAAAATCGTCTCGAGTCCAACATGTTTGGCCAGAATGCCCAACCATAAAAGGTGGCTGTGAATCCGTTCCAATTCGCACATCAGTGCCCGGATATACTGCGCCCTGGGAGGAATCTCGATTCCCAACAATGCTTCGACGGCATAACAATAAGTGGTTGTGTGAACATGTGAACAAATGCCACATACACGTTCAATGAGAAGGACATTCTGGATATAATTACGCTGCTCTGCCAACCGTTCAATTCCCCGGTGAACATACCCCAATCGCATGCTGCCTCCCAGCACCTTTTCACCGGAAATATCTATCATCATCGATAAGGGTTCTTTCAACAGGGGATGTTGCGGACCAATTGGGATGGATATTCTATTCTGCATCATTTTCCTCACGACCAATAAATGGGGGACCATTCTGCCAGTCATCCGGAAGCAGCAATGGTGGGGTTTCTTCCCGCCCGGTATAGTGGATTCCAAACATTTCAGCAACCTCTCGCTCATAGAAATCAGCGCCTGGCAAGAAGTCAATAATTGAGGTTAATTGTGGTGTGCTGGTGGGCAGTTTCATCAGCAGCGTAATCCCCCTGCCCTTCCAGAAGTGGTACATCACTTCGATAGTATCATGCTGATCCTCTCGCTGCTGTGCGGTGATGGCCGTCAAGTGAATACAATCGAAGTGGTCCCTGAGGATGTTTATCACATCCACCAATTGATCTGGCTCGATGTAAATCGTTTCATCGTTATTAATCCCATCGTAAACCTCGCCAGGTGTCCCAGTCGCATCCTCAATTTTGTCAATCATGGATTGAAGGTTAAATTTTGTCACCGCTGGTAATCCTCTCTCGCAATGTCAACAGAGCATTGATAATCGCTTCAGGACGACAGGGGCATCCGGGAATATAGACATCCACTGGAAGCAACTTATCCACCCCGCCCAGAACGGTGTCGCTGCCATTGAAGACTCCACCGGTGTTGCTGCAGCTGCCTACCGCCACCACGTATTTTGGTGACGGCATCTGGGTATAGATTTGCCATAACCCATCCCGTGTTTGCTTTGTAACCGGGCCTGTGCAAAGCAGTACATCCGCATGCCTGGGAGACCCCTGGGCAATGATTCCAAGCCGCTCGACATCATATCGCGGGGTCAACAAATCTAAGATTTCAATATCACAACCATTACAGCCACCTGTATTGAAATGAATCACCCATAATGAGTTTTTTTGTGCCCACCGATAGGTTTTTTCAATCACATTCTTCAACATACTAATAAGACCTCCTGCTTACCGGCTTTTCTTATGCGCCAGCACAATTGCACTGATTGAGATTCCACCCAGGTACAGCAAGCCAATCTGATGAGAAATCCACATTAAAGGCAACGTCGCCAACACCAACACAGCCACATGGGCAATGCTAAACAGCAGTGCAATCCTGAAAAAAGCTTCATAGGATAAGCGAACTTCCATAGGTGGTATTTTTTGACCACCGGAATAAGGCATATGCTTTTCAGCATGGTCCAATCCTTTAGCAGCATATCCCTGGATAAGAATATACCCCAAAGACACCAAAATCAAAAAAACGATAAAAGCAACAGGCGGACTGAGTATCGTACCTAAAATCATATTAACATCCATCGAATGATATTTTCGGCCAAATTGATCCACGGTGTTGGATAAACACCCATCACAATCACCAGCAATGATAAAACGTCAACAGGGACAAGCATCCAATGGGATACCCTGAATGCACGGGGTGAACGGGTTAGTAACTCTTTTACTTCTGGTGATGGGTCCTGGTATTGCTTGACCAATGTGGGTAAATACCCACCCAGGCTGATCAAAGTGCTGATCATAAATACAACCAGGCAAAGGATGGCGAAACGATCACCGGTAACCAGCGCTACTGAAAAGATCAACCATTTCCCGGTGAAACCTGCCAACAAGGGAATGCCGGCCAGTCCCCCCAATGCCACACTGAAACTAAAGGCTGTGCCCGGCATCAGCCTGCCAATGCCCCGAAGACCATCGATGTCCTGAGAACCTGAGTAGAATTGATACATCCCAGCAGACAGAAAAGCCAGGCATTTCATAACGGCTATTACCAGGAACAAAAATACACTGGCTGTAAAGGCCTGATCAAGGTCAAAATAATAACCCATCCCCAGCCCAAACATCAGATAGCCTGTTTGCGCTATGGAGGAAAATGATAGAAAACGCCTGTACAAACTTTGTTTTAACATCCGGACGGAACCCACCAACATGTTGAAACAGGCAAAAAGCATCAGGTAGCCCCCCAATTCACCACGTGTCATCCCCAATCGCAGGCTGATCACTGGCAAGATAAACAACATGCTTTTTGAAAGCACGCCTGCCAACAACCCGCTGACTGCGCTGGGCGCATGGCCGTAGACATCCGGCACCCAGGTATGCAGCGGCACAATCCCGGCTTTCAAACTGAAACCAAGCAGAAAACAAGCAGCACCAATGCGAGTGAAAGAATCCGATTGTGCCAGCGCCTGATCAAGATGCATTGAGCCCGTGCTGCGATAAACAAAATAAATGCCCAGCAGCATCGTCATGGTTCCCAGGCTGCTCATGATCAGATACTTGAAACCTGCTTTAATCGCAATTTCTTGTTGAAAGCGGAAAGCTACCAATGCACTGGCCGTGATCGTCGTCAGCTCGGTTAATAAGAACAGGTTAAAGAGATTAGTAGACATGAACATGCCCATCAATCCCGCTAATGTCAACAAGATCAATGGATAGTAGGTCACAAAACGCGGGTCGCGCGATAAGTATTCTGCCGAATAAAGTGTAATCATTATGCCAATTATTATGGCAACGATCAGAATAAAAACCCCTAGGGCATTTGGTCTGTAAATAATCCCACCTGGTTCAGAAAGGCCAAAAAAATTATTCGGTGAATGATAAAACTCCGGCACCTGTAAATACAACATCACCAGAGAAACCAGTGTGGCTGTCAGGATGAGCACCGTCAAGATCGCAATCAAACGATTTCGCAACCTGAAAAATCGAGAGAAAAGATAAACTAGGAAGGCACCCACGATCAGGATGACTGCTGGCAGTATGATGGAAAAAGTGCCTGTGTTCATCGAATCCCCCCAATAATTCCACTTAAACTCCGCATCGCCCAATTCAATAAAGTGGCTGGTGCCAGACCTTCAAAGATCAGGAATATTGTCACCGCTATGGTCGGGAACAAAAGCGCACGAGGAGATTTTTCTGCCAACCTGTCCGGTTTCATTGGCCCAAAAAAAATCTTGCCAAAGAATCGCAAACCATAGACCAGTGTCAGCACAGAACCAAGCAAAGTGATGACTGTCAGGGTAATTGAAACACCTGAATCAAAACCCCCAGCAAAGATCAGCCATTCGCTATTGAAAATGCCCAGTGGTGGCATACCAGATATGCCTAAAATACCGATCGCTGCACAACCACACAGGATGGGAAACTTTTTGCCAAGTCCACCTATTTTATAAATATGTCTCTCCCGGGTCACAGCGATAATGATGCCAACCACCATAAACAACATTGCTTTTACAATGGCGTGGTAAACAACATGCAAGATAGCACCCTCCATCCCTCGCTGGGTAAGTGTCCCCAAACCAAACAGAATATACCCCATCTGGCTAACGGAACTATAAGCAATAATCCGTTTGATGTCCTTTTCAGCCAGGGCCATTAATGCCCCATAGACCTCTGATACCAACCCGGCTATCATCATCCAGATAGCAAAAGGCTGTATGTTTTCAAGCGGAAAGAGTGCAAAGGGGTAACGCAGCACACCAAAAGCGCCCATCGAGAGCATGGCTGCGGCCAGAATGATTGTAACCGGCATCGGGGCCACCGTGTGCGCGTCTGGCAACCAGATGTGCACAGGAAATATGGCCATCTTGACGCAAAACCCAATCAAGAAAAAAGAGATCATGAATAATTGCAAATTGATCGGTAGGGTGCTGGCGTTCATAATTAACACAGATAAACTGGCTGTACCGAAATTGACAAACAGGGTGACCAAACAGACCAGCACCATCAACGAACCAACATGGGTGATGATAAAGTATTTCAAACCCACACCGAACCGTTTCTCGCCATCACCCCACACAATGATCAGCAAAACCGAGGCAACCAGCATCAATTCCCAGAAAATAAAAAACAAGAAAATATCATCTGACAATGTGGTCCCTGACATACCCAAACTGAACAGCAATAACAGGGCGTAGTAATAATTGCTATGCTTTTCGCCTTTCTTTTCACCCAAAGAGTAAATCATTGCCACCAGAGTCACCAAAACTTCTGTCAGAAGAAAAATGAGTGATAGCCAGCTTAATTCCAGGCTTAAAGAAATACCCATATTAGGGATCCACGGCATCGAAAAGTAAACAGCACCATCCTTTCGCAGTGCTGTCAATAATGCGATGGGGATGATCAACGCACAACCCTCACTGATGATCCCTACAATCGCAGCCTTTCGCTTGGAGGCATCTCGCCAGATTAATAGAATGGTCACACCCACAAGTGGGAGAAGGGTAATGCCTGGCAGCAGGATTTCATAGGGAGTCATCCAAATATCCTCTCTAAAAAACAAACAGCATTATCAATATGATCACCATCATCATTGGGATCCAGGCCAGGTCCCAGCGAAGTGATCGTTTTAATACATTACGTTCATGCGCTTGAAGAGACTTGAGGGCATCATCCATTAATTGCCCAGTTTTTTCTATCGTGCGAATTTCAACCGAGTGCCAGGTTAACTCAGAAAAATGCACTAATTTTTGACCCAACAAATCCCAGGATGCATCCAACCGCATTTCAACATGGTCGTAAACCCATTCTGCAATGTGGCCCATAAACCCGGTCAGCCGATATACCCCATCTTGAATCCATCCACTTTCTTTAAGCTGTGAAGACTGCTGAACAGGTACAAGTTCCTCATCAGGCGGAACACCCACAGAAGGTTCCTCTCGCAACAAATCGAATGGCTGCCAATCATCTGGCATACCCTGCCGGATAGCCCAAATATCCCACATTACGGTGAGCAAGGTCAACATCACCCACCCGGCACTGAATTGAAACGGGTAATCGGCAAAATTCACCCCAATAAAGATGCCATTGACTGCCAGAGGAACAAGTGCAAATAGAACTTTTGTGTTCAAACGACGCGACAGTGTTTGCAGCACAAGCGTCATCCGGTAGAAGATCAGACCAATAAAATAAAATACCAGGAAGTCTGGGTTTTGATTAATCGCCAGTGCCGCAAGCAAAAAACAATTTAACAGACCGCTCATATTGGTAAACTGGTCCACACGAACCAACCGCAGAGATTTCACCAGGAGCACCAACAGGTACAACCCCAGCCCAATGTACAGGGTCAAATTAACAAAAATGAGCTCTGAATGAATGATCGGCAAAATTCTGTAGAGCAGATAGTACCCCAGGGCAGGGGTTAAAATACCCGAGATCCAAAAAGGGATTCCAGGTGCGCATTCACCAGCTTTTTGAAGCCAGATCCCAAAGGGCCAGATAGCCAACTTGATCAGCAAGGCCAACATGAAGCCAAAATAAATCCATGTGCGAATATTGAGCGGAAGGATGGTCGTTGCACTTATCATCTCTGAGATTTCAAGTGTGCCGGTATAATGATTCATCAACAAAATAGCTGCCAGAAGGCCCAGATCACCCAAGCGTAAAACCTGAAAAATGATGATAAATCCCTTCAAAGCGAAGATATCAGCGAAAGAAGTTAACACCATCATAGCTGCCAGCAGTCCCACAACATCAATGGCAATATAACGAATCATGAATTGGCCGCTCAATAAAGCAATCAGACCAAAGGAGAAGGACAAACTCAGTAAAATGGAATGAAACCGGGTTAATAACGGGTCTTTCTTTCCATAATGCCAGAACATCACCACCAACGTGGTGAGGGCGCTTAAAAATAATAATATGGGCATGTTGGTTACGCTGAAAGTGATTTCTTCGCCCAGGAAGAATAGGGATGTCGCAATCTCACGTTCACCCAAAACACCCAGACCGACAAGGCCCAAAAACATCAGCCCGGTTTCAAATCCCAGGATCCATTTCGCCGAACAACGCCTAATCAAGCCGAGCAGAAGCGCTGCCAGCAATGGGACACAAAACAATACCAAAATTATTAAGTAAGATAAATCCAACATCAATCTTCCACCGGGTTCACCAAAACATCATCAATAAATTCTTTTTCGTCGGCATCCCTGGAGTGTTTGACGATATGGATGATCATCGTCAATGCCAGACCAATCACCACCGCTTCGATTACCAAAGCTGAAACAACCATCGCCTGGGCTAAAAACAGGTCCTGCCGCTGCCATCCAGTCAACAACAACCCCAGGCTGACGCTTTGCAGCATCAATTTTAAGCCAATCAGCTGGCGAATATAGCGCTTGCGCAGGAAAAAGCACAACATCCCAATCATAAACACCAGCAGGACGCAAGCATGAATGAAGGAAATCAGCCAGGCCGGCAGCACAAGGTCACTCATCCTCATCCTCCATTGGCAAGATAGCCGAAATCCCCAACGCACCGGCAAAAACCAACAAAACCTGCACGATCAAATCCAGACTGCGGTACTGCCAGAACCAGTCGCGGAATCCTGTACCTGGCTCTGAGGTGATTACACCACTGTTTAAGAGACGGAACAAAACCCAACCGGTCAACAAAAGGAATAAAACCGCGAAAATACCCCAATAGGTGGTGCGTTTCATTGTTTCTTCACCTCGTCCACCCTGCGGTCTGTCACGCTGGTAGCGATGATGAACAAAACACTGATCAAACCAGCACCCACGCTGAGTTCAAAGGCGCCGGCAAAAGGTGCCTCCAGGATGAAGAAAATGATCGATAAAAGCACACTCCCCATCCCTATGGCCGAGATAATCATAATCAACCGCTTCGCAGTCAAAACAACCAGTGATGTGATCACAAAACCAATTGTTAATAGAAATATAGACCAAGTTATTGTTGACACACGCCATCCTTTTACAAGTTTAACCAAGGCTATTATTAATTATATCCTTGCAAGCTTATTAAAATAAATACTAAAAGATCTTGACTCTATAGCAGAAAGTCATATTCTCCTGAGGTCAAGTCGCTCCCAAGTGCCAGGCCATCCCAGCTCAGATTTGGTTTTTCCTCGAAATACGGCTCGACGAGGTTCCGAACTTATTATACGGAAGGGAGAAA
>PWSY01000216.1 GCA_003563055.1 Anaerolineaceae bacterium
AATCAAACTGGACAGGCACCCCAATTTTTGATAATAATAATCATTCTTATTTATATACTGCAATACGGCAGCGGATTGTCTGCCATTCTGCCGCCCAAATTGGCGATATGAGACAGACCGTAAGCGTTCAGGCCCCTGCCTTATGTTGGGTGCGTTTGTGGTGGGAGGTATCATAGTCCAGCTAGGTTCCTATCAAGCCACTTTCACAGGGGGTTGCAAGTCTAATTGTTGGGCCCACTTGGCAAAGCGTGCATCGAAAGTGGCCAGTCCAGCACACAAACCGGACTGCGCTAAATGTAAGGCATCGGAAAAATCAAGGCCGCGCCGATACCATTCCACCGCCTGTTTAACGGCAGCAGCACGGTCCAGCACTAGGTTTTCGACAGCCAGCATGTCATCGAACACAGCGGCTACCTCTTCGTGCGGCATCTCATAAACACCTCGTAGTACCCATTCTAGTTCTTCAAGCACCGTCACCGGAATAAACAACGCTTGCCCTGAATCAAGCAAGGCCTGAGCACGTTGTTGTTGCGCCTGGGTAGCGGCGTCCGCATTTACCTCATCCACAATGGCGCGAGCGAGGATGTTGGTATCCAGAGCAATCACAAATTATCCGCCTTCGCCATGGTTTGAGCAATTGCCAAACCCCGCATTTCCTCAATGGTAATCGGCTTGCCGTGGTGTTTCACCCGCCCTAGCAATACTGACATGGGTTTCTTCAAGGTGTTGGTTGCCGGCTGGATCATGATGCTGCAACCATCAGACGACAGTTCAACCCGCACTTGCGCACCCGGCGCAAGTGCAACCTGCCTGCATAACTCGGCCGGTAAAACAACCTGCCGTTTTGCCGAAAGCGTCATCGTCGTCATCGTGCATTTCCGTTCATTAATGGAGCGGCCAGTATATGACAGAGGATACATTCGTTCAACCTGGTTCAACTATTGCTCAGCAATTCCAAATCTGGGGGCGAAGGCACCCGCTGTATGCCCCATATTGCCCTAAATTCTGGGTGAACACAGGGGGCCGCCTCCTACACCCTACATTTCGCCCAAATACAGAACTAATCCCTTATTTTTTTGCTGAGGCATATAATTCCATATTTTATGACTAAAAAAATTTATAAAATCAGTTTTTTATAGAGTTTCTGACGTTCCTGGGTTCCCGATGGGGGAGCGGAGAGATAGAGGGATTTTGAGAAGGGTTGCTCAGATTCACGCAAATCCCGCCGCAATCACCTCGTCTCCAAGCACTGCTGGCACCTGATTCCGCCAGAACCGGGAAACTTCAGTAGAATTGTCCGTCCATAGAATTCAGCGGTCTTGGTCGGTAAAAGAATCAAGATCATTCCCATCCCGCTGCCAACTTCACTTGATCATCATTATGCTTATCCATATTGAGGCACCAGAAATTCCCACCATCGATCCGTAAGTTCTGTGTAAATTTTGATGGGCACATTAAGTAAACATAGAAGCTGTCGTCTCAATGGATCGAGTCCCTTGAGTTTTGAATAAATTAATTGCCCCTGCTGCCTCACAGTAGCAATATGAACACCATGGAATGCATCCACAAGAGTACGCCATGTTGGTTTTTTGGTATGAGCACCATCCGGACGTAGAGGAAGACTATCGATGGATTGTTCTTGCATCTCACGACGAATGCGTCTCTCTATCAGACTAACCAACATTAATGCAACAAAATACAAAAACATCATAGCTTCAATACGCCGAGGATCTTTGAGAAAAACAGGAGCAACTTCTAATACAGATTTTTGTGTATTGAAACGTTTCTCAAGCTTAGGTTGTTCTTTGTAAGTACGCAGCACTTCTACAGGACCAAGGTTTGTATTATCTACCAATGGGAACAAACCATCAGTGCGTTGTGCTTTTTCAATCTCTGTTTCCAATCGGGCATAATCCAAGTGATAATACACGAAAGACTTTTCTTCATATTGGGTTTTTGAACTAGGTCGACCACGTCCTTTTTGCACACGCTCATAGCGAATTTCTTCTTTCAAATCAATCGTAAAGTACGATTTAACTCCATTGGTTGCACTTGCGATAGCACGTTCGATTGCATCACGGCTCTTCAAATTACGTTGATTCAATCTATCCTTGAGCTGCCGTAATTCCCGTTCGGATTTCTGCAAACGCTGCTCACGCTGATTAGATTCCAAACGCGCCTTCGATTCGCTATAAACCCAAAGAATGCGGTAGCCACTGCTGAGTTTCTCACCAACATGTATCAAATACCTCTGCATTGCACCTTTCCGGCGAGTGTCTGGTGTCTCGTAGCTATATTGCCAATCAGGGGTTTCGCCTGTACTGACACGAGCAATAAATTCTTTGACTTCTTTGAAATTGCGCGGGACAACTGTGATGAAATGACCACCTTGATTCGCAATTGTATTCAAATTATCATATGCGCACAGCTTGCTATCGGCAACGTAAATAAAGTTAGTCTTATCCAATATTCCCCTTAACTCTGTCCAGTTGGGAATATGGGTCGACACATCAGCTGTATTGCCATCCAAAAGCTGATAACTTAACGGAACATGACCATCTTCTGTGACGTTTAATCCAAATACAACTTGTTTGCAGTCCGGACGATGATCTTTATTGTAACCGTGCGTAATCTTGACTGTATCAGGATACTCAGTATCGTAAGCACCCTTCAGTGTTACGCTCGTTGTATCGTTATGCATCCTTTCGCATTCAAGTGCATGAACTCGAATCGCATTTGCACTCAACTCACTCATCATACTACCGCGATCTGCATCGAATAGACGATCAAGACTTCGAGCACAACGATCATCATTGTATTTGTTGGCTTCGATGCGTTCCTCACTCAACCCATCGGTATAATCATGCAACCATTCCTCTATTCGATACAATGGCTTAGCCGATACCATGATATTCATTACCATCAGACTCAGTACTTGCGCTGGAGCCAATTCTGCGCCTTTGGCTTTTGGCATATATTTATCAAATAGTTGCACTAATCCTAGTTCTTGCATGTAGTGTTTTATGAGCGGTAGAATCTCAACTTTCTTGACAACCATTTCCATGCGCAAAACCTCGGGATCTCGACTTGATTGAACACTGATAGCCGACAGTATGTTATCCCAGCGTGTAATCGTGCATATATTCCATATTATTAAGGTGTTTTAAAACACATAGCACCTGAGCTTTTATCAATAAACAATTGATTAATATGTTTATTTTTTATTTCCTAAAAAGCATAAAGTATCAGTTATTCGTGCGGAATGTAGGTTGTACTACATTAGCAATGGAGTTACCAGAGATTCAGTATCCCAGCAGACCAGAGATCTGGAAGTAGGCAGGTAAACTGCCCCTCTGACCAATCACTTGCAGGGGAGTTGAATTGGCAAAAGCGGGATTGGGCGACTTTAACCATGGCCCGACCTGCTTGGAGTCCATGAGATCGGCCAAGGCGTCGAATAGGCGTATTAGCTCAGTGAGTTGCTTGCGGGCAGGGGCGGCAGGCGGTTTGCCTGTGGCCCATTGGTCAACCGCTCGCAGGGAGTAGCCAGTCA
>PWSY01000187.1 GCA_003563055.1 Anaerolineaceae bacterium
ATGCGAGTGGATGGTCAGGCCAGAGACCATCATTTCATCATCGATCAACCCGAGCAAATGGGTGGGGCAAACGCAGGCGCGAACCCGATGGAGTATTTCCTGTTCGCTTTGGGTGGCTGTCTTGGCACCGTTGCCGCGATTATGGCCAGCCAGGAGAAAATTGAGCTTCGAAAGCTGACTGTCGACGTTGAAGGTGATTTTGATGCTGCCTACCTCATGGGGCAAACCGAAGCGGGTAGAGCCGGGTTTACAGAAATTCGTGTCTCAATGCGTATTGATGCAGAAATGACCCAGGCTGAAAAGCAAGCTTTTATTGACCGTGTGGATGCACGCTGTCCAATTTCTGATAATATCCTCAACGAAACCAAGCTGGTTGTAGGCGTTCAGTAATTCTTTCGATATATCTTCAACCGCCGAAAGCCACCCCAGGGTGGCTTTTGGCTGTCAAGCGTCTCACTTTATCCCCTGATCCCTGCGTTTCAAGGGAAATGGGTATAATGATAAAAAAATGGTAACTACTCAGCGTGCGAGGGAATAGGGGGGTGTGGTGTGGCGGCTTCGTCGCCACACCACACCCCCCTCCCTTCAGAAGCAGGGCTGCCTGAGTAGTTACAAAAAATGTAATGACAGGAGTAGTGATGCCCAATCGAATAGTTGAATGTATCCCAAACTTTTCAGAAGCACGCCGTCCTGAGGTTATCCAAGCGATTGTGGACGAGATTGAAGCCATCCAGGATGTGACTATTCTCGACCGACATTCTGATGCAGATCATAATCGTACCGTTGTTACGATCGTTGGTCCACCACAGGCCGTTGAGGAGGCCGCCTTCCAGGCGATTGCCAAGGCGGCTGAATGGATTGATCTTGACAATCATCAAGGTGAGCACCCTCGCATTGGCGCTACGGACGTGGTGCCTTTTGTGCCAATTTCTGGTGTGACCATGGTTGAGTGTGTGGAGATGGCGCGTCGATTAGGAAAACGCGTAGGTGAGGGGCTTAAGATACCCGTTTACCTGTATGAAGAGGCTGCGTCCCGTCCCGAACGGGTCAATTTGGAAAGTATCCGCCGCGGTCAATATGAAGCCCTCAAGAAAGAGATTGGGCACAATCCGGCCAGGGAACCCGATTTTGGGCCAGCAAAAATACGCGGGGCAGGGGCTACGGTGATTGGTGCCCGGCAGCCTTTGATCGCTTTTAATGTTTATCTGACAACAGATGATGTGGCCATAGCCAATAAGATTGCCAGGGTCATTCGCCATTCTTCTGGCGGGTTACGTTTTGTCAAAGCAATGGGGGTTCTGGTAGAAGGCCGCGCCCAGGTTTCAATGAACCTGACCAATTTTCGCCGTACTTCAATGGCTAGGGTTGTGGAGATGATCCGCAGAGAAGCTGCGCGTTATGGTGTTAGTGTGCATCATTCAGAGCTGGTTGGGTTGGTGCCGGGTGAAGCGCTGAGGGATGCTGCCGTATGGTACATGCAAATGGATCAATTTGATTCCTCCCAGGTATTGGAAAACAGGTTGTTTGAGGTTGTTTCTAGTCCAGAAGAAAAATATGATGAAAGTCAAGGGGTTTCATTTATTGAGGCATTGGCCTCTGGTGACCCGACTCCAGGTGGCGGATCAGCTTCTGCCTATGGGGCGGCAATGGCTGCCGCTTTGGTGGCCATGGTCGGCAGGGTTACGGTTGGTAAAAAGAAATACGCTGAGGTCGAAGCGGAAATGTGGGGGATAATTGATGACGCATCAGCGCTGCAAAAGACCTTGCAAGAAGCGGTTAAGAAGGATGCAGACGCTTTTACAGCCTATATGAAAGCCAGACGGCTGCCCAGGGACACCGAAGAACAAAAACAAGATCGCAATCAAGCAATACAGGCAGCATCAATTAATGCGGCTGAAGTACCCCTCCTCGTGGCCCATCAGGCGGCACAAGTTTTGGCATTGGCTTTACGAGCAGCAGCATTGGGGAATGTCAATGCCATTTCGGATGCAGGTGTGGCTGGTTCACTGTCAAAGGCAGCCGTATTTGGTGCTGGGCTCAATGTACGCATCAACCTGCTCGGTCTTGAGGAAGAACCAGGCGCGATGAGAATGCTCACTGACTTATCCAAGATCGAAGCACAAACTGAACAAAAAATGGATGCGCTGCTGCAGGTCCTCAATGAACGTGGCGGGATGAACCTCCCTTAATCACCTATGCGTTCCAGATTTCAACTTCTGATTGCTCTACTGGCCTGTATCGTATTACTTGGCTGCCAGCCTCAGAACCATGAGACGAATTATGTGCCTGAAGGTCAGCAAGCGACTGCTACAATTTCTCAAATCGAAGACACGATTTTGCCAACCGAAACACCTATTATGGAAACGGTAGATATAGAACTCCCTACAGAAACACCTTCTGAGTCAGGTGTGCTTACAACTGAGCAAGTTCAGGCAAAATTTGAGCAGGTTGACTGCGGCGAGATTTTTTGTCAGGTCCCGTGGCCTGGTTTGTTACAGAGACCTGTTGCCCTTGGAAATCACAGCACCATCGACCTGTCTTACCTGTATGCCAGTACGATGGATGGCGTGCTCGACCCGCATCATGGGATTGAGTTTCTAAATCCTTTCGGTACCCCGGTGCTCGCTGCAGGTGATGGCAAAGTGATTTATGCCGGTGAAGACATCGCGGAGGTTTTTGGTCCGTACCCCTGGTTTTATGGCAATGTGGTTATTCTTGAGCATGACGAAATACCTGGTATAAGCACAGATATTTTCACGTTGTATGGTCATCTCTCTGAAATTGATGTTGAGCCGGGAACCATGGTACGTGCTGGGGATATCCTGGGCAGAATAGGTTTTAGTGGCTGGGCTACCGGCCCTCACTTACATTTTGAAATCCGTTTGGGTGAAAATGATTATTTTCACACCTTCAATCCGATTTTGTGGTTTGAGCCTGAGTCATCCTTTGATAGTGGCGAATCCGGGATGGTTGCTGGGACGATCATGAATTATCATGGGTATCCAATACCTGATTTGCCGATTTCTTTGAAGCGCTTAGCGGAAGATGGGTCTTATGAAAGCTATTATTATTTTTCTACCTACACGGTTTCAACAACAAACCCACACCCAGCCTTACAGGAAAACTTTGCCTTCCCCGATGTGCCTGCCGGTGACTACCGTCTGGCTTTTGTCGCTGGTCGGCTGTATGAGGTTTTCTTCACCCTGGAACCCGGTTCGTTGGGATTTATTAAGTTTCAAATTGAGTAAACCGGTTATCATTACACCATGAGGTACTGCTCAGTCTGCAAAAGATTCGGGGGGGGATGTGGTGTGTCGGCTCCGCCGACACACCACATCCCTCTCTATCTGGCAGCAGGGCTACTTGAGTAGTTGCCATTATAAAAAAAATTAATAAGGAGAAATATTCCATGACCATTAAGGCTGACCGTTGGATTCGTCAGATGTCGCTTGAAAAAAAGATGATTGAACCCTTTGAAGATGGGCAGATTCGCCAGGGGGTC
>PWSY01000120.1 GCA_003563055.1 Anaerolineaceae bacterium
AGATGCCCACCTTCGTTAACCCTAGTATAGCATAAAAATCGTCTCGGGTCTGAGACACTTGCCATGACACTGAGACACTTGCCTGTCTTGATGGGCTGAGAAACCCCCAATTCAACTGATAGTATCATCGCAAGCGAAGCGTCTGCGAAACGTCCTGTAAGGAGGCGATCTCTGATTGCCCCCAACTCTGGTTCACCCATAAACCGTATGATGGGTAGGTAAACATTCTGTTTTTAGTTAACAAATACACCAGACCCTGTTTTCGGGTCATGAAGATTTTAATCCGTAGTCTCTGTCGCCCCGAAGACCTTGCCGTCTGGCATAATCGTTTGATGCCGGTTGGCCCAACCCATTTCCGTGCCTTCGAGGTTGGCACCGGTCAGGTTAGCTGAAAAGAAATTCACTTTGAAAAGGTTCGATCGTGAGAGATTCGCTCCTTGCAAATCTGCCCGGCTAAGGTTGGCGTAGCTCAGATCGGCGCGCGCCAGACAGGTGTTGGTCAGGATGGAATCCCGCAGGTCGGCCCAGGCCAGGTTGGCATAAGCTAAGTTAGCCCTGACCAGGTTGATTCCCTGGAGGACTGCGCCATTCAGGTCAGCAGTACTCAAGTTAACGTCTGGGAAGTCTCGTTCGCCGGATTGATATCGGCTGATTAGTTCCTGTCCATCCATGTGTGTCTCCTATAAATTGTTAGCGTCCTATTCTTATGTGAGATAAACCTCATCAGCCCCAAATAGCCAAAACTGCATCCGCTGGGGCAATCTCGTGGAATAGGGCGTCCAGTACCAATTGCTCGACGGTATAGGCTTCCGAACTGGATGTTAAACCACCATAGATCATCTCGCCCTGAAACACAAGCACCCATCATAATGATGTTATATCATAAATAATGGGTTTTGCATCCCACTCAGACTTATACAAATATTCGTACCCCCTCCCCTTCGCTTTGGGGGTGCTGAGCGAAGGCGGTATTCCCCGAAACACAGTCCAGCGGGTTGGTGGAGTCGAGCTTCTTAACGCGCATCACATCTATACGAAATGGTATCGACCTGGCGATTTTACACTGTAATTAGCAGATTTCTCATAACAGGCACTGATAAACAAAGGCTAATCCTGGTATTGCCCTGCTCAACTGAGATAGCCGGTTTGCATTCACCGCGTCAGCCGACCTTTACGCAATGTTCAGCGGAAATCGTGAAAAATGAGTATAATGTATTCACTTACGGCTTTCTCTCTGCCTCACTCCGGGATTGTCTGCGCTTTGGCCGGCTCTATTTGAACCATGGGCAACGGGATGGGGTACAAATCATCCCCGCCGCATGGGTGGCTCGCTCCGTAAACCCGGAAGAGGTGCATTTACAACCCGGACATCATCCCCACAGCCATTCGACCTTTGGCTATGGGTATCAGTGGTGGCTCCCTGAAAATCCCCAGGGTGACTTCGCAGCCATTGGCATTTGGGGACAACACGTGTACATCCATCCGGGATACGGCATCGTGATTGCCAAAACCAGCGCAGATCAAGATTTTGACCTTCGAGTTCACGAGACGATTGCGGTTTTTCAAACCATAGCCCAATGGGGGACAGAGCAATGAATCTGAGGAAATTCATTAATCCTTTTCACATCACCGTTGACCCGATGGAGCGGTTGCTCCTGGTCAACTTCGAGCAAGACCCGGATCAACTTCCTGTGCCAATGGACTGCACAAGGATGCCCTTCACACGCTACAGTCCCAAGCCGCTGATCGCCATGTTCAATCCGGCTTTCGATGGCGAGATAGAACCACTCGTTGTTGAGGTCGGTGCAACAGAGATAAGAGAAGGAGACGTTATCATCGAGCTAACATGGACGGGTGATAAACCCGCGCTCAAGCGGCTGACGTGCAAGAATAAAGTTCACCCACTGGTGCTGCGCTTTGAGGAGGCATTCCCCGACATCCAAACATTGGCGAACGCTTCCCGCCTTGAAGGGCATTTTGAAATAGAAGGACATCCGTCCACCGGCCGCATCGGTGGGCGTTACACCGTCGAGAAAGGGGCTGATCAGATGATGATCACTGTAGTTCCTTCGCAAGGCTGGCGGCCGCGTCCTACCAAGTTTTCATTGTGGTTCCTTTATACCATTGCAAACGTATTTAGAAAGTGGCCAGCCACGTATGAATGGACGGCTTGTATCCACAAGAAAAAGACTAGCGCCTGTACAATGCGCTCGGCTTGACGCAGAATCAAACGATAAGTGATCCCTACCAACTTGTCATCGAAAGCGAAGCGTCTTGAAAAGAGGCGATCTCAATACCCCACATTAGGTGGTCCATGTCCTGCTCAGATTCATAGCTTTGTTGGTGCGCTCAAAAAAAGAGCGCACCCTACATATCATCGTGAACGCAGCATCTGCGAAGCGTCCTGAAAGGAGGTGATCTCAATACCCCCATTGGGTTCTTCATGTCTTTCTCAGAATCATAGTTGGTGCGCTCACCCTCACAAGCCTCGCTTCTACTCTGCTTTCAGGGCTGGCCACCGGAGCGTACCCTACATCATATCCAATACCCAACACCCAATCCCCAACACCCAGTACCGAACTCCCACCGAACCTTACAGTATAATGATAATCTATCATAAACCATAAAAATCCGATGCCCCATTTAACCCTTTTTCTAACCCTCATTTTAATCCTGGTGATTACTGGTTTCATCCTGCTCTGCGCCCTCTCACTGGCAGAGGGATACCCACGGGCAGCCCGCCTGGCTGGAATCGCTTCCTTGGGGACCCTCCTCGCCCTGGGCGCGACCTTGCTTTTACCATATGACTGGCTGGTCATATTTTCTGGCGCCTTAAGTGTCGGGATACTGGCATTGGTCATTTTCCTGGCCTGGCCGTCACACAGCGAGATCACCCCTTCCCCACCCCCTGAAGGTCAGGTGGACGAGCGCACGATCATCTTCGCCCGAGCGCGCCTGGTACCAGGCACAGCCAACTATACCGCATACTACCAAAACCACCCCGAGCACCAATCCCCTGATGATGCCTTCCGCGCCAACCCGGGGTTGCTGGCACCCGCTTCTTTGTTCTATGATCCGCTCCTGGCGACCTCTCCTGAGGGCGGTTTCTTCCTGACCGAAGCGCTGCGCGAAGCAGTGAATGGACCAGTCGCTCGGAAAAAGATCACCCAACCTGCTGAACAGATCACGCGTTTCATCAAAGGCCTGGCCGCGTATCATGGCGCTGCTGCCACCGGGGTATGTGCGCTGCAACCCTATCATGTGTATTCCCACATTGGTCGCGGGACGGGCGAATATGGCGCACCGATCGCCCTTCAGCACCGTTTTGCGATCGCCTTCACGGTGGAAATGGCCCACGAGATGATCACCGCTGCCCCCAGGATGCCTGCGCTGATGGAATCGGCCCGCCAGTATGCTGAAGCCGCCCGGATCGCTGTGACCCTCGCGGCCGCAATCCGCCAGATGGGCTTCCCGGCCCGCGCTCACA
>PWSY01000125.1 GCA_003563055.1 Anaerolineaceae bacterium
AGACCGCTGATTGACTTCCCGCCTTCACCTTTCGCCCCTGTTCTGTTTTCCGGGCTAATTGAGCGGGTTTCAGCTTGGGATAAGCGGGACAGGTTACCCAGATTTAATCCAAAGTCAGACAAGCTCATGTTATGCTCCTTGACTTAATCGGGAAAATTATGCATCCTCGATGATTTACTTGATGAGGTCATTTTACCTTAGAATAGGTGCTGTTAACAGCAAGATTGGTGGCTGATATTGGGGATGAGAAGGCAGGTGTTTACCTGAGTGAAATGAAAGTATTGTCACTCCTGGCGATGATGGAGATTTATTCAGTTGAATAAAGTCGGCTGCTGTAAACTTGCAGATAGATAACGTATTCCATCTATTCTCGCACCTTAATAATAGTTGCTGTCACCTAATGGAATCACGGATTTGAAACCTGGATCAGGTACTAATACTAATTTGATGACTAAACATTATAAAACCAACGGGGCTGCCCAATCGAGCAGCCCCGAAAATTGACTTAATAAAAAGAATTGGATTCTAGGGAGGTGTTACAGCAAACCAATCAATTTCTACAGTGACCGGTGTGGCCTCCAAAGAGGATACTGAGAAGCCCACCTCACCCCATCGTAAGGCATACTTCCTATCAACATGAGGGCTACCTGTCGGCTCAACATCGTTAATGAAAAAGGACAGCTTATTCCCTTCACAGAACAGGGTATATTCGTTAACTTCTCTTCCGGTTCGTACGTATTTTGATCCTCCACTGGCAATTTGATCATACTCAATAAAAGTGCCATCATCTTTAACGAAATAGAGCCTCCATAACCCATCACTCTGTACTGCCCACTCATACCAGCCTTCATCGCTCATCTGACAGATTAGGCTGACCTGTTGTGAATTGACGCCACGATTTTCAAGATTAATATCAAGCCTGATATCCTCGTATGTGTGTTGTGTGTTGATATAATAGGCATAAAGTTGACGCTCAGTAATACTAAAAATCATTCGATTTCTCTCAAATTTATACGAGGCCGCGTTTGGATCAGAACCCCTTGGAGACACAACTAAAAAGTACCAATTAGGATCAAAACCAAATTCTTCAATATAATAATTCGAGGCTACGGTTGCGGTTGGTTCTTCAACTACTGGTACTTCTGTGGGGGGTAAAGTGGGTTCTAGCGTGTCGGTAGGAACTTGCTCAGGATCTGGCTCAACTACTTCTACTGTTGGCTCAGGCTCAACAATTATTTCAACTGTTGGTTCTGGCTCAACCACCAGCTCCATTGTTGCTGTCGGGTCAACCTGCCCCGAAGTGCGACAGGCAATGCTTACCAGCAAAAAAAGGCTAATAAAAAAAAGGATCGATTTTAGTTTTGGGTGGTGCATAATTTCTCCTTTGTTAAAAAAGAAATGATCAATATACTTGGCTGTTTGTCTTTATTATATGGAAGAATGACTGTATTTGTATTATTCATCTCTTGTAGAAATCATTAAAAGGCGTATCTTTAAAAACCAACAGGGGATCTGAAATGATTAAATAGAATTCTTGACAAAGTACATTATATCATACTTTTCATTCAAAATTGGTGGCTAATTTCCTGGACGAAATGAATTATTCTCTGCTTTTCATCCAAATGGCTTGATTATCCCCCATCTAGTTTGTAATAGTTGCCTTTTAGAATGATTTTTTCATGCCAGTTTTTATTTAATAACGGATTGAATCAAAAAATAGTTGAGGAGTCGTGTGAACCGGGGTATTGAATGGGTTCGGATTTTCAGGAAGGGCTGATGATGGTCTCAGGGCAGGTGACTCCATACCATTTCTTCAAAATCCACTCTAGGCTCGAGTTGCACCAGCGGCGCTGTTTCCCCGGTTTCAGGGTCAAACAGGCGGATTTGGTCTCTGTCTGAGGGGATGATCATCAGCCGCCCATCACTGAACCAGCCCAGATACCGATCCGGGGCGGGGGTAATCTCACGGCTTTTGGCCCCATCCGGCTGGGCAACCATCAGCTTGTGATAGAAATTGAAAGTCTCCACATCGCCTAACCAGTAAACGATCCAGGCATCATCCGGAGACCACAAAGCATCCGTGGGAAATTTGTCCTCCTCGAGATAGATCTCTTCACCTGTCGTTTCGTCCAGGCTGAACACCCACAGCCCATCTGTGTGGGGTTCATAAATGCTGTAAGAAATGGGGATAACCTCCTCCCCGCTGTTAGCGATGGCAAAATAATGCCCCATCTCAACCGGGTAGGTATCACCGGTTTCAGTGTAGATCTCTTGGATCCAGTGACACATGGGCACTTCGCAGGGACATTCCTGGAACACCATCAGATTTTCGTGACTGGAGAGGCTGATGGGAAAACGGTATCCATCTGGAATGGTTAGAAGGGGTGATAGCTCACCCTCGCCGACATCATAGGTGGACAGGATAAAGGATATGGTCTCATCGTCAACATAGGTGGCAGGGTCGTTATAATCACAGATATGGGTCGCATGCCCGACCAGCAGGACATCTTCGTTGTAACGCCAGCCTACCAGCAATTCATCTTCCAGCCTGGCAATTTCACGCATGGACACCAGGTCTATCACAGACACCCAGGTATTCCCTGCGGAGTGATAGCCGTACTGGAAAGCCAGAAACCGCCCGCTGTCTGAGAAGTGGATTTTCCAATAATCATTGATAAAGCCTGGAGAACTGACGCCGTCAATCGTCAATTGAGTCATTTCACCCGTGTCCAGGTTCTGATGCCACACATTACCATTAAGGGTAAAGGCGATCTGTCCTATTGAACCTTCAATAGAGGGTGTTGGGGTCTTTTCAGGTTGTGTGGTTGAGGTTGGTTGCGGGGCAATTGTCGCCTGGGGCTCGGTTGGGACAGGTGTGATTGTTTCTTCTAGGGCGGGAGAATTGATCACCGCTCCCAGGCTGCAAGCCAGACCCAGCAGGCACAGGGTGGTGGGCAGCATAATAAGCCCCACTTTATGGCTTATGACCTGAGGCCATTTTCTAAAAAATTTTGGTAACAGCATGATGAAATACCCTCCGGGCGTTTTTACCTGTGGGATTTGACGTTAATTTTACTATGAACCAGTGGCAATGGGTATGCATATGAAGAACCACCCCGGGCTGTCAGCACCGGGGTGATCATCAAAACCAATTCATTAACTTCTTAAAGCAGCGCCTAATTCTTTTTCCAGCATCTGTATAATCCTGCTGCGCCGTTTCAACACTTCCTTATCCGTCAGGGTGCGGTCAGGGGCGATGTAGGTCAGGTTAAAAGCCAGGCTCTTTTTGTCCCCGCCCACCTGGGCACCACGATAAATGTCAAATAACTGTACGGTTGACAGGTAATCCCCACCGCCTTCACGAATCACCGCTTCAACTTCTGCTGCGGTCACCTGCTCATCCACCACCACTGCCAGGTCTTCCAGGACCGGTGGATAGGTTGGGACGGGCTCTACGTCAAAAAAGATGCGGGCAGCCG
>PWSY01000149.1 GCA_003563055.1 Anaerolineaceae bacterium
TATGGCGTAAATGAATCGTGGGTGCGCAGTACAGCCCGTGCTTATGTCGGCAACTATGCTTTTTTCTCAGAGAATAAAAAAACCATTAGCCTACAGCATCTTTCGACCCCGGTCATCAGCCTGCCAAATACTACAGGTGCACCATTGACACTAAAATTCTGGCAGTGGTTTGAAATCGAAGCGGGCGCTTCTTCCTGCTTTGACGGCGCCTTGCTGGAAATATCGACCGATTATGGCCAATCCTGGAGCCAGATTGATAACAGTAAACTCCTCAGCACCCCCTATACCGGTCAAATCACCATGAGTTATGGTAATCCCATGGCAGGAAAACAGGCCTGGTGCGGTGTTCAGGATTGGGCAGAGACCCTTGTAGATCTGTCAGAATACGCCGGGCAGGATGTGCAGCTCAGGTTCACACAGGCTTCTGATGATAATGTGGGCCTGGAAGGCTGGTATGTGGATGATGTAGCTATCACGGCCTGTGTAAAACTCCCGGACTATAAACCTCAACTCAACACGCCCACCGTTTCCGTCAGCCAGGCGCCCGGTCGTGAAGTAGTTGTTCAACTGCAGCTCACCAATGCCGGCATAAACCCCGACGTATATTCTCTGGATTTGACTTCCAACGGCTGGCTGGCCGACATGAAAAACCGAGACACGATTGAACTGGCGCCGGGTGAGAGTACCCTGGTTGAGATCACGGTCACTATTCCGCTGGATGCACAATTTGGCCAGGTCGAACAGGTCATCCTGTCGGTTATTTCACAAAAAGATCCTGGAAATCCCCCAGCTACAGATAGCTCTGTCATTGAACTAAGGGCAAATTTACAGTATTTCATCCCACTGGTCACAACCCCCTAAACCCAGTTTCTCCTTCACAAAATACCTGGCTGATCTCATTGCCAGGTATTTTGGTTATAAGTCGGGTTTTTAAAAGGCTGTTTTCCCGCTTGCATTAGAACAAATATTCTATTATACTGAGGGTATGAATTTAATTGTTAAACTCTGGCGTTGGATCAACCCCTCAGAGCGCACCCAATTGCTGGTGCTGGCGCTGGACCCCATTGACGCGGATTACCTGGCACGCATTGCCATCAGCACCAGGCGTCCACGTCAGCAGGTTGCTCAGGAGCTGTTGAAGACGGCCCTGGTGGACCGGCAGGTATCGGAGGCCCATTTAGAAAACTGGCGTGAGCTGACCCCGCGCCAGCAGCAGGTGGCTGCTTTGGCCTGTTTGAACTTCACCAACCGTCAGATAGCGGCCCGCCTGGGGCTTTCACCGCAAACCATCAAGGCCCATATGCGTAACCTCCTCAGCCGCTTCAACTTGCACAGCAAGGCCGAATTGCGTCAGGCCCTGGCAGACTGGGATTTCAGTGCGTGGGTTTGACATTAACCCTTCCGGTTAACCCGTCCTTCAGCCTTGTTTAACCCGCGCTGGCAATGGCAAGTCTTCACAGCTTATCGTAAGATGGGTACATGGATCGACAAATCACGGTGTTTCCAATGCCCAAGACGGGAAAAATATCCCTGGTGGTCGCACCCAGAGGGGTTGTCCAAACGCTGATGTCAATGCTGGCCACCCTGGCACAGCGCGGCCGGGTGATCGTCCTTGATGGTGGGAACTGTTTTGATGGCTACGCTTTAGCCCGTGCCCTGCGGCGGAGCACGCACCAGGTGCAGGCTGCGTTGAAACAAGTCTTGCTTTCCCGAGCCTTTACCTGCTATCAACTGGTCGCGATGCTGGCAGAGCTGCCGGTTGATGGTACGCCGGTCATTGTCCTGGATATGCTGTCCACCTTTCTGGATGAAAACGTCCATTTTACCAAACGCCAGCGTCTGCTGGCCAATGGCCTGAACTTACTGCGGCAGATCAGTGCGGGTGCCCCCGTCGCCATCTGGGCCCGAACGCGGTCTTCGCCTGTTGGTGACGAAGACCGGCAATTGCTGATCCCCCTCTTGGAAACGGCTCACGACATCTGGGAGCTGCAAGCACCGCACACGCTTGAGCACCAGTTGCCACTGTTCTGACACAACCTTCCCCCCAAAAAACGCTTAAGGAGAACCTTATGGGACGCACGCTACCTTCCGCCACCCAATTGATGTTGAATGAAGAAGCTGCGCTGTCTCGCTTCCGCCGTGCCCTGCGGAGAGGTGACCAGCTTGTCTTTGATGATTTGTTCACTGCAGCACAGAAGCATATCTCAGCCGCCGCCTACGCGGCCCATGCCCTGCCCTTTGAGACCTTCCTGATGGCAATGCTGATTGAGGAACACAAAGAGGTCATGCGCTTGCGAAAAATCATCGAGGTGCTCCAGGAAATGCATGCTTGAATTCACCGGTTGGCTGCTGGATCTGTTTGAAGATCCGCGTGAGGGATTGGTGCTCTACTTTATCGATGAAGACGGCGCGCGGCGGCGCCTCATCTATCCCTTCCCGGTCACCTTTTACGCCCTGGGCAGCGATGTTGAGCTGCGCGCCCTCTGGCGCCACCTCAGCAATCGCCCCCGAGAGATCACCCTCCGGCGCACGCAGCGCATGGATGTCTTCAAACGGCGGATGGTCATGGCGCTGGCCGTCACTGTGCAAAACCCCTATGAGGTCAGCAAAGTCTTCCGCCAAACCGCGGCCCACTTCCCGCACCTGGAATATGCCGATGCTGATTTGCAGGTTTCGCTTCGCTTTGCAGCCAAAACGAAAGCCTTTCCCCTTTCCCGCTGCCGTGTTGTGGCTGACGAAGACCATAAGCTTGAGACAATTGATATCCTTGAGGATGCCTGGGTGTTGAAGACGATGCCCATTCCTTTGCGCATCATGACGCTGTCACCGGATGTCGCGCCGCATCATGCCCGCCCCCATTACCTGAAAGCGGCCATTGGGGATGAGGAATATCATTTTGACCTGCAAACCTGGCGCCCCTTGCTGGTCAATCTGCGCGCCCTGATCCAGCGTTACGACCCGGACCTGCTGCTCACAGACTGGGGCGACACCTGGCTTTTGCCGCGTTTGCTCCAACAATCCGAAAAATACCATATCCCCCTCGGTCTGAACCGTGAAGTCGGGCGTGGGGTTAGCTGGCATGAGGAACGCACTTACTTCTCCTATGGGCAGATTGTGTACCGCGGCCAGCAAATCCACCTGTTTGGCCGCTGTCATATTGACCGTCAGAATGCCATGCTGTGGGACGACTACCGCCTTGATGGCACCATCGAGGTCAGCCGGATCACCGCCCTGCCATTACAGACAGCCTCACGGGTTTCACCGGGCACGGGTATTTCGTCCATTGAGATGCTGACTGCACTGCGCGAGGGCATCCTGGTGCCCTGGCAGAAGCAGCAGGCCGAGATGCTCAAGCCGGCTGCTGATCTGTTCACGGCAGACCAGGGCGGCCTGGTCTACCAGCCCCATATCGGGGTCCATAAGCACGTGGCACAGATTGACTTCGTCTCTCTTTATCCCGCCATCATGGTTCACTTTAATATCTCTCCCGAGACCATCCTCCCAGACCCGCAGGGCGACAACATGGTGCCGGCCCTCGGGCTGGCAATCGATACCAGCCAGGATGGGCTGGTGCCCAAAGCCCTGCGGCCCCTGCTGGAGAAGCGGATTGCGATGAAGAAATACCTGGCCAGTAAACCGTCTTGGGATCCCTTTCGTAAAAACTTTTCGCGCCGTGCCTCAGCACTGAAATGGTTGCTGGTGACCTGTTTTGGATACCTTGGTTACAAAAACGCCCGTTTTGGGCGGATCGAGGCGCACCAGGCTGTCACCGCCTATGGCCGCGAGGCGCTCTTGCGTGCCAAAGAAGCTGCTGAAGACCTGGGTTTTGAAGTCATTCAATTGTATGTGGATGGGTTGTGGGTGCAGCACCCTGATAAAACGCAGCCCGCTGACATTGAGCCACTGCTGCTCGAAATCCAGGCAAGAACAGCATTACCGATCTCACTGGATGGGATCTACCGCTGGGTGGTCTTTGTCGGTTCTCGCCAGGATAAGAATCGTCCGGTCGCCAACCGGTATTTTGGAGTCTTTCAGGACGGCTCGATTAAGGTGCGCGGGATTGACGCCCGCCGGCGTGACAGCACCCCTTTTGTCAGCCAGGCGCAGATGCACCTGCTGGAATTGCTGGCCAGTAAAGACCAGCCAGAGGAGGCACTGCCTGAAGCGATTGCCTTCCTGCAAGAACGGCTGAGGGCATTGCGCCATCGCCAGGTTGATTTGTCTGACCTCCTCGTCCGTCAACGGCTTGGAAGAAAGCTGGCGGCTTATCGTACGCCTTCTCCTGCCGCGCGAGCGGTCTTGCAGCTTCAGTCGGTGGGAAAAGAAATGCGCCCGGGACAGAGGGTACCCTTCCTCTATACGCTTGGCAGACCAGGCGTGTTTGCCTGGGATATGCCGCAACGCCCCAACCCGCAAGCTGTGGATGTAGCGCGCTATCAGAGACTGCTGTTGCGGGCAGCAGGCATTGTTTTAGAGTCCTGGGGGTGGGATGAAAAAAGGTTGACGGAAAAAATGCTTTCTGATGCCAGTCAGTTGAAATTGCCAACTCTGCCTAAACCGCATCCAGAGAAACACGGTCACCAGGTCAGGCGTTTGACTGATTCTCAGGCGAGCCATGCGCTGAGCGGGCCTTAGAATTAAGTTCGGCTGATGCTGTTGCCGGGATAGAAACTCGAATTACCCTTCTCTGCCATTTGCTGGCCACCCCATATCCCGCAGTCGGGCTTGATTGGCGCGGGTCATGCCCTGTACGACCAGGGCATAGGAGTCATCAATCATCTCGCGTAGCTCATCATCGGGGATGCTATTGTCTAGGGTGACGGTATTCCAGTGTTTCTTGTGCATATGGTAGCCTGGTTTGACTGCTGCATACTGCTTGCGCAGGATAAGGGCATCCACCGGGTCTGCTTTGAGAGAAATTGTCAATGGATCGGCTTGCCATGCCACCAGCGCGAACATTTTGTCCAGCACTTTGAAGACCAGTGCCTCCGGTCCGAAAGGCATATCACGCCGGGCGCCAGGCTTGCTTTCCAGATAAGCACATAATGTTTCATAATCCACGGTGATTTCCTGCCTGATTAGGGTAGTGTGATAAATTCGACTTGCCCCTGACTCAAGTCAACGATGCAAAAAGAACGGGGACCTCGTCCCAGGCCGCCCAGGGCACCCGGGTTGATGATCCGGACTCCTTTCACAAGCTCATCTCTTTTTTCATGGGTATGGCCGTGGAACACCCATTTAAATTGCCTTTCTTGCACCAAATCCATCACCTTGCCATCCATGTGGCTGTGGGTGGCGGCTACTGAAACCCCATCTAATTCTCCCCTGAAGACCATGCCTGCGAAATTATCTTCCCCCATTTTCTCAAGACGTTTCTTAATGGTGCCGGAGGTCAGGTCCATATTACCCATGGTGTAAATTGCACGAAAACCCTCAAACTGTGAGACCATTTCGAGGCTGGTCAAATCGCCGCAATGGATGAGTGTGTGGATGCCCCGGTCACGAAAGGTGTTCATCACAAATATCATGTTGGAGAGATTGTCATGGGTATCTGATAAGAGGCCGATTTTCATAGGATTATCTCCTTAACAACCTGGCCCAGAAGGTATGCCATAGTCATCATGTATTTCTGTTGCGGTTTCTAATTTGTTTTCGCATTATGCTTCCCAGGCAGCAAAGACAGCTTCAATATTTTCCTTTGGATTATCCTTGCCCCATTCACATTGGGCGATCACGCCGCCTGTCCCATCGTCAAAAGCGGAACGCACCCGTTGCACAGCTTGTTTCACATCTGCAGGGGCCCCAAAGGGCAATACTTTTTGGCGATCAATTTCTCCCCAAAAGGTAATCTTTCCCTTGTATTGATGGGACAGGCTTTCAATATTCATGGTGAATAGCTGCGCGTTGATGGCATCAATCCCTATTTCAACCAGGTCTCCAAAGATCTGCTCTGTGTTGCCATCTGTATGGAAGAAAGCAAATTTTCCGGCACCATGGATTAGATTGACATATTCTTGATAGAGAGGTTTAAATATTTCTCGCCAGGTCTGGGGGTTGATCAACAGCTGGTTGTTCATCCCCCAATCATCCATGAAAAAAATGCCGTCTACATTTGATGAGCACCAGCTGCGGATATCTTCGAGATAATACGCATGAATAAGGGCTAATAGTTTACGGAAATTGGCTGTGCCATACGCGATGTCAATATACAGGTTTTCACTTCCACGCAAGAACTGCAATCTTTCAAAAGGTCTGGCTGTCACGTCTGAAAGCATGAATTGGTCACTTTGATCGCAACATTGGTTGGTATAGGTCAGGTCTCGATCACGAACCAGGTGCCAGGGAGGTGAAAAATGGTCAAGTTCTGACCAATTTGCAATAGCTGGTTGCTTGACTTCGCCGATCACACCTGGTTCACCAATCATCCATACGCTGCCCCAATCATCCGTATAGGCGCCTATCCGGGATGCCGTTTGGGTGATTGTGTCACTCCATCCTGGGCTGAGCTGTGAAGCGCCAATATCCATCGGATAGCGTTGTAGTAGGGAATCGAGTTCATCCTGTCTGAAGAGAGAGATGTAAGGCAAAGCCCATAAGTCTCGTGGGGCCCGGTCAGGATTGGAAAATGTCAAGGTTTTGATGACTCTCTCACGTCTGGTGAGCATAGCATACTCCTGAGGTTTATTAATCTTTTGGTATGATTTTACACCATCGTACAATTCGTCACATCAGCAAGACCTTTAAAGCAGCCCTGCTGCTGAAGATTGGGGGTTTGGTGTGGCGGCTTCGCCGCCACACCAAACCCCCAAATTCACATATAGACTGAGTAGTTAAGAAAACATATTATGGACCTGCCTGTGGTAAAATTGACTCTGTGATTGATTATAGGCAGGTTAATACCAACTGGTTTTAAGTGGGTGTTTTCCTGTCAACGACGGAACTGGGACCAGCCATGACCTCCTCATTACAACAGGGTATTAACGCAGCCAAAGCCGGCCGGATGCAAGAGGCACTTTCATTTCTAAAAGATGCCATTATTGAAGAGCCACAAAACGCAGATGTTTGGGTGTGGATTGCGGCCATCATTGATGACCTGGACAAACAGAAAATCTTTCTTGAGCGTGCCCTGGGGATTGACCCCAATAACATACCTGCTCAACGCGGCTTGGTCTACCTTGAAAAACGATTAAATGATGCAGCTGATGTCCAGCATGATCATCTCTCAGAACACACGCAACCCATTTCACCTTTTCCTAATTCAGAGAAAACGCTAAAGACTGCTATGAATAACGGGTGGTCTAGACTGGGGGAAGATGATTGGCGTGAAATCATGACCAAAACCCAGCGAGAAGCAACTTCAGAAGTTATTCTTAATGACCAGGACAAAAATAAACCCAAGTTAAGCTTGCTGGAGCTTGTCTTGCTTGGCGTGGTTGTGTTTGTATTCTTTGTCATTGGGTTATTGGCATCCAGTGCTGTATTTGATTTTAACCTGCCGTTGGGTTTTATTATGGGAAACCGACCCAGGTTGAGGACTGACCCACCTTATCCGGGTGTGTTTCTCTATGAAAACAGTTACTTTTTTGATATTCAAAAACATGAAGGCCTGCCCAGCACAGAAGTTGGTATGCCCACCAGCCTGGTAGAAGACCCTGTGATCATTTTCTGGGAGACAGATGCAAACCCTGATCAAATGAAACTGATTTATCAAACGGGTGAATATATTAATTTCCGGGTTTATGGGGGCAAAACTGATGCAGTTCTGATCAAAGCGGAAAGTGTTCTGCAATCTGGTCTGTATTGTTTTCAATATCTTCCCAATCCACAAGCACACGAAGAGGCGTATTTCTGGTGCTTTAGCGTACAGGCCTCTGATTAAGGAAATGAGCCTATCAAATATGACAGATAGGTTTATTTTGCATGACCAATTTCAGCTACAAGAATAAAATAAAACCTTGTATAATCAATGCGTTAGAATTCAACCTAAAATAAAGGTGTCTATGTCCCATAATACCATTCTGGATGCTCATTTTCTTGCCCCTGACATCAAACAATTTGTCATTCACGCACCTGTCATTGCAAAAAAGTGCCGGCCTGGTCAATTTACGATCATTCGCACCTCTGAAACCGGCGAGAGGATCCCATTAACCATTGTCGACTCAGACAGTGACACAGGTACCATAACCCTGATTGTGCAGGGTATTGGCAAATCCACCAAGGCATTTAATCAGCTCGATAAGGGTGATGAGATCCGTGATCTGGTCGGCCCGTTGGGAAATCCCTCCGAGATAGAGCACTTTGGTCATGTGGTGGTGATCGGTGGCGGCGTTGGTACGGCTGTTAGTTTTCCACAGGCCAAGGCATTGAAAACAGCCGGAAACCGAGTTACTGTTATTATTGGTGCCCGCACAAAAGAGATGGTTATTTTAGAAGAAGAACTGCGGCAGATCGCGGATGACGTGCTTGTTTGCACGGATGACGGTTCTTACGGTGCGAAAGGATTTGTTACCCATTTACTGGAAGAGTTAATCAAAACCGGGCCGGAAATTGACTATGCGCTTGCTGTTGGGCCGCTGCCCATGATGCGCGCCGTATCTGAAATGACGCGCCCCCAGGGTATTAAAACCGTTGTCAGCCTCAACTCAATTATGGTGGATGGCACTGGAATGTGTGGTGGATGTCGTGTAGCTGTGGGAGAATCAACGAAATTTGCTTGTGTGGATGGCCCTGAGTTCGATGGGCATGCGGTTGATTTTCAGATTCTGATGAATCGCAACCAGGCATATCTTCATGAAGAGCAATGCGCCCTGGAGGTAGCAGCAGAAAAAATTGATCGGGATAACCGTCGTGAAAGGCGAAAAATTCCACGTCAACCGATACCTGCTCGTGATCCTGTGGAACGCATAGAAGATTTTAATGAGGTAAATATTGGTTTTACCGAGGCCCTGGCTCAGCTTGAATCGCAGCGCTGTATCGAATGCAAACGGCCTGCCTGTGTTGAAGGTTGCCCGGTCGAAGTGAAAATCCCCGAGTTTGTTAAGTTGATCAAAGACCATCGCTATATTGAAGCCTCGCAGCTGATTAAAGAAGATAATGTCCTGGCAGCTGTTTGCAGTCGAGTTTGTCCTCAATCTGATCAGTGTGAGGGCGCTTGCATCCTGACAAAACGCGGAGAGTCGGTGGCTATCGGTGCGCTGGCCCGTTTTGTGACGGATTACGAACGCATTCACGGCGACCTGACCCCTGACCCTGTGCCGCATGAGCGAAAAACAGGCAAGCGTGTTGCGGTGGTTGGTTCTGGACCGGCAGGCTTGTCCTGTGCTGGAGACCTGATCCGGATGGGTCACGAGGTGACAGTTTTTGAGGCTTTTCACGAATATGGTGGTGTGCTAATTTATGGTATCCCTGAGTTCCGTCTACCCAAGGAAATTGTCCGTGAAGAAGTCGATGCGCTGGCTGCATTAGGGGTTGAGTTTAGGCCAAACACCATTATTGGTGTGGCTTATTCTGTTGATGAGTTGATGGAAAAGGAAGGATATGACGCTGTTTTCATCGGGGTTGGTGCCGGGCTGCCTTATTTTATGAACATACCCGGTGAAAACCTGATCGGTGTCTACTCTGCCAACGAGTTCCTGACCCGGGTTAACCTGATGAAGGCTTACCAGTTTCCCAAATACGATACACCGGTTATCAACTGTGAAAATAAACATGTGGCAGTGATCGGCGGTGGTAATACGGCGCTGGACTCTGTCCGTGTAGCGCTTCGCCTGGGTGCAAAGAGAGGCAGCATCATCTACCGTCGAACAGGACAGGAAATGCCCGCCCGGCTTGAAGAGGTTGAACACGCTAAAGAGGAAGGGGTTGATTTTAATTTTCTTAATAATCCGGTGGCTTACATTGGCGATGAGAATGGCTGGCTGAAAAGCATGCGCTTAATTAAGATGGAACTCGGTGAACCGGATGCCTCTGGTCGGCGCCGTCCCATGCCGATCGAAGGGTCTGAATATGAGGTGCCGGTAGATTTGGTAATTGTGGCTATTGGTAATGGTTCTAACCCGATCATCCAGCGTACGACAGAAGATCTGAACTTTAACCGTTGGGGTAATATCCTCGTCGATGAAAACACCATGGCTACCAGTAAACCGGGTGTATTTGCGGGTGGAGATATCGTCACCGGTGGCGCCACTGTCATTTTGGCAATGGGCGCTGGTCGGGTGGCTGCGCGTGCCATCAATGCTTATCTCAACATGAAGCCAACCGAAAACTGATGGTACCACGAGATACCTTTCCAACAAAAATTGTGTGTATTGGAGCTGGGAGCTATTCTTTTGGCCTGACAACACTTGTTTCTCTTTTACGCAGCAAAGTCTTGCAGGGTAGCGAACTGGTACTCGTGGATCGAAATGAAACCCATCTCGAAATTATGTACCGGCTTATTTGCTGGCTCAACGGAATATGGGATGGGCAGATGCAAATCAGCGCATACACCCATCACCGAGAAGCGCTAAAAGATGCCAAATTTGTGATCAATGCCATTGAGGTTGGCCCTCGTGAGGGTTTGTGGGAGAAGGATTATCGAATACCCTTGAAATATGGTGTTCGACAACCGTATGCAGAAAACAGTGGGCCAGGAGGATTTGCCCATGCTGCGCGGAATATCATGCCTGTTTTGGAAATAGCGTGGTCGATGGAGGCACAATGCCCTGACGCATTTTTTATCAATTTTACCAATCCCATGCAACGTATCTGTGCCGCTATCCACAAACACAGCGCGATCCGTGTCATCGGTCTGTGTCACCAGCTGGGCGCAGGGTATGCTATGGTAGGTAAAGCCCTGTCCGCAGACCTTGATATTGCTGTGCCCCCAAACTTCACTAGCACCCATGCCAGCCCGAAATATGCTTCAGGGATGATAGCCACGTCATTGCAGGCACTCGAAAAAATCCACATTACTGCAGCGGGGGTGAACCATTTTACCTGGATGATGGCTCTGCAGGATCGGTCGACGGGAGAAGATCTTTACCCGCTTTTCCGAAATCGTTGGCATGAACTGTCTGATGATTTTGAGCCTTTAACTCGGCGTGTTTTTGACGCTTTTGGTTTGTTTCCTATCCCTGGAGATGAGCATCTATGCGAGTACCTGCCTTGGGTCAGCGACCCAAGTACCAAGCCCTGGGTTAAATATACGCTTGAGCTTTATGAGTGGCAGGATCAGAGCCAGGAGCGAGATGATCAATGGGCCGCATTGGAACGGGCATTATCAAGCAAATCCAACCCCGATGAATTTATACCTGGTTACAGTGAGGGCGCGCTGGAGGTGATAGAAAATATTCAGCAAAACAGTAGCCTGGTTTGGGAGGCGGTGAATCTTCCTAACCAGGGTCAGGTCACCAACCTGCCAAAGGGCGCGATCGTTGAGACCCCTGGTAGCCTCAGTGAAAAAGGTGCTGAAGGCATCCCGGTTGGTGACTTGCCGTTGGGAATCGCCGAGCTGCTGCGTCGAGAAATTACCATCAGCCACCTGACTGTGGATGCGGTAGTGAAGGGTGACCGCAGCCTTGCCATGCAGGCTTTGCTTCTTGATCCTGTTATTCGAGATATGGATGTCGCCAAACAAATTCTAAATGAATACCTGGACACCTATCGCCAGCATTTGCCAACATTTTGGGCTTGATAACCCTTGCTAATACACCGGAAATAGTCTCCACTTATAGAAGAAGCACTTCACTCCGGGTCTTCCCAGTTTGTTCGGATTGAACAGGTTAAGCCATGTACTCAAGGATGCCACAAGGCACGCCGGGATAATTTGATTAAAGAACACGCTTGTTTTACAGCATGAATTTTATCCTGGCGGTATCAACTGCCAGAAATGCATTTGACGATTATAATCATTCATAGTATATTAGAAATTGATTGTTAACGGATGTTCGATAAGAAGCAAATTTGTTTTGTTCTTGTTTGGAACAAAAGTTAGCTGGGCTGTTAGGAATTTTTTATGAAGGAGGTTTCCAAGCATGGCAGAACGAGAACTTGGCGTTGTCAAGTGGTTCAATGGCGAAAAAGGCTATGGCTTTATCGCTCGTGACAGCGGCGAAAAAGACGTTTTCGTACACTTCTCTGCGATCAGCGCTGAGGGTTTTCGGACCTTACGCGAGGGTCAGCGAGTAGAGTTCGAAGTTGCTGAGGGTGAAAAAGGCCCGCAGGCTCAGAACGTCGAAATTATCGAGTGAGCTGAAATTATTCGTCAATAGTAAAATGCGGTTTTTTAGTCACACCGCATTTTTATTTTAAACGCAACTGGCTTTTTTAGCTGAGGTAATGACCTGGCGGTCGATATCTGACCCGGGGTCTATCCTACAAAGTTAACATCTTCCTGCTTACCCCTGCTTTGCTAAGCTGGCAAGCTGTTTTTCTTCAGCAATTGACGTGTCGAAAATGGTGACCCTATTTCCGCCGGATTCTTTTGCACTGTACATGGCAATATCTGCTTGCCGGTAGAAGGTTTCTGCTGACAGCTTATCACCGGCATTCATACTGGTCACACCAAAGCTTGCCTTCACCGTAAAGGAATTTTCTTTATACTGAATCTCTTGGGTTTCCAAAGCCAACTTTAACCGTTCAGACAGAATTATTGCAGCCGGCAGACCTGTTTGGGGTAATAAAATCAAAAACTCTTCACCCCCAAACCGTGCCAGAATGTCTGACAGTCGCAGGTTGTCACGGAGGGTTTTTGCAGTGGAGATCAATGCCAGGTCGCCCGCCGCATGTCCGAACATATCATTGATGCGCTTGAAACCATCTAAATCCAGCATGACCAGGGAAAGATTTCCCCCATAACGCTGACATCGAGACATTTCTTTCGTCACTAACTGATCGAAGTATTGTCGGTTGTAGATGCCGGTTAAACCATCTAAGGCCGCACGTTTTTCTAATTCATCGATCAGTCTTTTTTCTTTGGTGTACTCATAAAAACTGATCAACTTCCCAATGGGCCTTTGGTGCCGATCGAACA
>PWSY01000004.1 GCA_003563055.1 Anaerolineaceae bacterium
ACCCGGGTTTTGAAAAATTGGGGTATAGTTATTTCAGGTGTGGAATTACGATCTTTCTCTTTAACCTACTGTTTCGGTCTGCGCCTGGCAAGGATTGCCGTCACAACACTCTATTTCCTTAATCAATCATCTATTCCCCAATGGAGGCAATCAAGATGAAACAAACAAAATTAAAACTTTTAGCCGTAATACTCTTATGCGTTTTAGTCGTGGTTGGCTGCTCGCCCCAAGAGGAAGAGCCGGCCGCGCCTGTCGCCGACGGGATAACGCCATTTAACCAACTGGTTAGCGGCGCATTCCAGGCCCCAGGGGACACCATTGCCTATACCTTCGAAGGAACAGCCGATCAGGCTCTCTATCTTGAGGTGCGCTCCATAGAAGAAGGGGCAGTTGATTTCATGCTGGCCGGCCCAGATGGCCGGGAGATATTTGCCAGTACCGGCCGCGACTATAGGCCCCATTCAGGCGACGCTCAGGCCGTCTTACGCCATGAGAACGCGTATACCTTGACCCTGACGGCGCGTGGCGAGGATACACCGGGCTATGCCTTTATCCTCTGGCATGTAGATCCACCAGTCATTGAAGCAGGAGAAATTCAACCCGGTAATCGACACGAGGGCCGGATTGACATATCCGGACAGGTTGCCGAATATTACCTGGACGGCCAGGCCGGGCAGCCGATCTTTTTAGAAGTACACGCTGTTGGCGAGGGCTCCATTGACTTTGTTCTAACCGGACCCGACGGCATGGAGGTCTTTTCGACTACCAGCCGCGACTATAGGCCAGCTTCGGGCAATGCGGAAGTCACCCTCCAGCAAGGGGGGCGATATACTTTGACCTTAAACCCAAGGGGGGCTGATATTCCGGACTATGCCTTTGTACTCTACGATGTGGGCGAGGCGGTTATTGAGGGAGCGGCGCTGCAATTTGGCGTTTTGAACCGGGGAGAGATTGGCGTTCCCGGTCAGATGGTTGAATACGCTCTGGAGGGTAGGGCCGGCCAGGAACTCTTTTTAGAGGTGCGCGAGATTGATAATGGCGCGATTGACTTTACACTGATCGGCCCCGACGGCCTGGAAGTTTCATCCACCACCGGCCGCGACTATAGGCCGGATTCGGGTAACACCGAAATCGCTCTCCGGGAGACCGGCGACTATGTCTTAACCCTGAACCCACGCGACGCCGACACCCCCGCCTATGCCTTCATTCTTTGGGAGGTGGATCCCAAGGTCATTGCCGGCGAGATGATTCAACTGGACGTCCTGATCCGGGGCCAGGTAGAGACACCGGGACAGATTGTGGAATACCTGCTGGAAGGCAGCGTCGGCCAAACCCTCATGCTGGAGGCGCTCGCCATAGACGAGGGCTCCGTTGACTTCATTCTAACCGGCCCTGATGGGCAAGAACTGTTTTCCTCCACAGGCCGCGACTACCGGCCGTCGAGTGCCGATACTGAATTTACCCTTGATCAAGAAGGACCCTACACCCTGACGGTCAACCCCCGAGACGCGTCAACGCCGGCGTTTGAGTTTATAGTTCGCGTTAACGAGTAATATCCAAAGATGCCAGGCGTTGCTCAAGCGCCTGGTATCTGCATATTTATATTCTGCCTTTACAGTATCAGTAAAGACAGGTAGCGTTTACTATAGGCATAATAGCGGCATCCCGGTCAAAATAGGGGTATTTCTTCGGCTAAGCCCAGGCAGATTTCCACTATACCTAAATCCTTACCATATTCCATTATGATTAAGTCTCGTATATAATTAAATCATGTGTGACAGAGGAAAATTCACGCCTGTCAAGAGAGGCATGCTTCTCGCTATCTCAGGCTTGTTGATTTTCAGCCTGGGAATCTTGGGTTGTTCCTACCGGGGCCAGGAGACAACCGATACCCAAGTCAACCTGCTGAACACGGCTGCAGCCCAAACAGTGGAAGCCTTGCAGACATCCATCGTCCAAACAAGTGAAGCCCTTGCTCTAAGTGCGACACCCACATTCATCCTTGAAGCAACGGACGCGGTTGAAACACCTGAACCAGCCCCCGACCACACACCCACCATCACACCCACCCACACCCCACAAGTCAAATGCGATCAGGCGGCATTTGTGTCCGAGACCATTCCGGATGGCAGCCGTTTTAATCCCGGTCGAACTTTCACCAAAACCTGGACCATTAGAAATAGCGGCACCTGCACCTGGGATGCAAATTATGATCTTGTTTTTGTCAGCGGGGATGCAATGGGCGCCCCGGCCGCCATCCAACTGACCAGTGAACCTGTTCCACCAGGCGACAGTGTCGAGATTGTGCTAGAGTTAAGAGCACCGCTATCCATTGGCACCCACCGGGGAGACTTTAAATTACGCAACCCCAATGGCCTCATATTTGGCATTGGCCCCAACGCGGCCCCCTTCTGGGTTGAGATCAAAGTGGAAGGTGCACTGTATAACTTCTATGATGAATACTGTGCACCTGGCGTCTCCTGGACCAGTGGTGCGGGAGAATTGCCTTGCCCGGGCACACCCGATGATCAAAACGGTTGGGTGATAAGGTATGATGAACCGATTCTCGAAAACCAGGTTGTGGATGATGAACCAGGCTTGCAGGTGCACCCCCAAATGGTCCATGATGGTTGGATCAAGGGCACCTTTCCCAGCATTCCCGTCTCAACTGGGATGTACTTCAGGGCGATCATTGGATGTTATGGCGCCGCGGAATGCGATGTCAAATTCAAGTTGAACTACAGCATCGATGGCGGACCTGAAGGGACCCTCGCCACCTGGCACGAGGTTCAGGATGGCATATTTAACCGGGTAGAAGTAAGTTTAAGCCCCCTGGCAGATAATAACGTATCCTTTATTTTGCTGGTTGAAGCCAATGGCAGCCCTGGAAACGACGAAGCCCTGTGGTTTGTCCCCAGAATAGAACCGTAAAAAAGCTCTCTGCCATTAGCACTTAAACCCTTTATCTTGACAATTTTCTCCTATCACCTACAATTGTTTTAGGCCCTATGCAAAAGACATAGGTCCAAAGGAGTTTTCTAAAATGGCAAGAAAAAAGACAATGACCTCTACCCTTTTGATCATGATGACATTGGTCATCCTGATGCTCAATGCCTGTGCGAGAAGTGAACCGGCCGTTGATGTCGAGGCTCAAAGGACGAGCTTTGCGGAGACAGCCAACGCCCAGGCGACAATGACAGCCGAGGCAGAACCAACCGCGACGGATACCCCCGAACCAACCCAAACCCCAACACCCACACCCGATATCACCGATACACCCGTGATGACCCCCACCGAATCCAATGGGGAAGCGCCACCACCAGGCGGCGGAACGGACCGGGGGGTCGTGATTATTCAGGACCCACCCGATAACACCAGGATCAGGCCGGGGAACCCATTCACGGTCACGTGGACCATTGAGAACACAGGCACCTCAACCTGGTCAGTTAATTACTATGCCCTGTTTCATGCCGGCGAGCAAATGGGGGCACCAGATAAAGTCTTTGTATGGTTGCCCGTCCCACCTGGGACAAGCCTGCCAATAAGCGTCAATTTCATCGCACCTGAATCTGAGGGATCCGTAACCAGCAACTGGAAATTGGTCAATGCCGACGACATCGCTTTCTATGATTTTTCCGTCACAATCGAGGTGTCTGCAGCCGGGGAGCCCCAACCAGCCACACCCACAGAAATACCAGAAGAAACACCAGACGAAAGACCAACAGAAACGCCCACACCAGAACCTACAGAAGAACGTGATCCGTAGATCACCGGTCTCTACCATGGATTATTTACTCGATTTAAGCAAAGCCATTAAAACCGAGGCACACCGCCTCGGTTTTAGCCATATGGGCATCGCCCCTGCCTTCCCCGTCCCGCACATCGAGGCATACCTTGCCTGGGTGCAAACGGGTTATAATGGCAGCATGGGCTATCTCGCCCGGGAAGATACCCTGGCCAAGCGTGCTGACCCCAGCATGATCCTGGAAGGCTGCCAGCGGATGATCTGCCTGGCAATGCCCTACAAAGGGGCGAAAACCAACCAGGGTGAAGACTTCTCAGGAAAAGGTAGGGTCGCTTCCTACGCGCTGACCCGAGATTATCACGAAATCATCTGGCCAAAACTGGCTGAAATCAAGTCCTTTATCCAGTCCCATACGCCAGGCAGTGCTCGCGTGAAGTCCTATGTTGATACGGGACCCATCCTCGAACGGTCTTATGCATCACAAGCCGGGATCGGGGTCGCCGGCAAGAACAGCTGCCTGCTCATCCAGGGTGCCGGGTCTTACATCTTTCTCGCTGAAATTCTGACTGACCTGCAATTGCCCATTAACACCCCCTACACCCACGATTTATGCGCTGCCTGCCAGCGCTGCATCGACGCCTGTCCAACAAGCTGCATCCTCCCTGACCACACAATCGATTCCCGCCGCTGTATCAGTTACCTGACCATAGAGCATAAGGGCATCATCTCCGATGATCTTAAAACACAAATAGGGGACTGGGTCTTTGGCTGTGATGTTTGCCAGATGGTGTGCCCCCACAATGCCAGGACCCCCAAAAAAGCCCCGGCACTGGGTGAAGCGGTATTACCTGAACTTCTAGACCTCCTGGACTTGTTCTACCTGGATGAGGATGGATTTAAAAAACGATTCAATCACACCGCAGTGATCCGGGCAAAACGGCCTGGTATCCTCAGAAATGCAGCCATCGTCATCGGTAATCAACGCTACCAGGTTGCTCTACCCGTTTTGGAAGGAGCACTTCAACAGGAAACAGATGCCGCCATACAGGATGCATGCCAGTGGGCCATTCTAAAAATTAAGCCATGACCCTAAGAAAACTAATCCCTTAATCCTATGAACGAGCCCAGTTTTTTCATTGACCATATTCCCATAGAAGGCGACCTGATCCTGGCACCGATGGATGGAGTCACCGATCTGCCATTCCGTGAAATCTGCCGCCAATTTGGGTCTGCCATGAGCGTGACAGAATTCATCAATGCGCTCGATGTCCTCGAAGACCATCCCCGTTACCACCAGCGCCTGGCCTTTACGCCCTCCCAGCGCCCTATGTCGCTGCAGATCCTGGGCAACAAGCCAGAAAGGATGCTGGAAGCTGCCAAACGCCTTGTGCCAGCGGTTAATCCCGATATCCTTGATATCAACCTTGGATGTCAATCAAAAAATGTCACCGCAAGGGGTGCGGGCGCAGCCCTGATGAAAACCCCTGAAAAAATTGCGGCCATCTTTCAATTGATGAAAAGCCATTTCAACCTCCCAATAAGTGGAAAAATTCGGCTGGGTTGGGATGAGGACAGCTTAAATTACCAGGAAGTAGCCAGGATCATCGAGGAAAATGGCGGTGCGATGGTGGCAGTACACGGTCGTACCAGGAAACAGGCCTACCGCGGCCAGGCCCGCTGGGAACCGATCGGCGAAATCAAAGCAGCCCTCAGCATCCCGGTGATTGGTAATGGCGACGTGAGAACGGTTGCGGATATCGAAGCCATCAAGAAAATCACGGGCTGTGACGCCGTCATGATTGGCAGGGCCGCTGTTGGCAACCCATGGTTATTCAGCCGTTTAGACCGTGAAGATGTTCCGCCTTCAGTGGTGCACGAAACATGTCTCAAACAGTTATCCGATATGCTTGATTTCTATGGTGATCGAGGGGTGATCACCTTTCGAAAATATCTCAAAGCATACCTGAGCCCCTACTCAATTCCCCGGGAAGAATTGCTGCCGCTGATGAAAAGTAAAGACCCGCAATTCATCAGGCAGTACCTGGATGCGTTCTTTAACTCGGACAGCATCAGGTAATAACAATACCTTCCTTTAGCCACTTGCTGACGACAACAGACGATTTTTCTAGATCTTGATCGTAACTTAATTGGGGTAAGGTGTTGATAACGGGAAAATGGTCCCAATCGCGCCTTACTTGCATATTTAACCCCCTCTGGTATAATTCATTCCTGTGACTGGTCCTGGGTCCGGTTTCGGCTGGGCGCATGGAGACCTGCAAATATCATTTATAAGGAGAAGCAGTGTCATGGCTTTAGAAAAAGAAGTCAAACAAGAGATTATCAAAGAATATAAGCGGCACGGTGAAGATACAGGGTCACCCGAGGTTCAGATAGCAATCCTCACAACACGCATCAAACAATTGACAGATCACTTGCGTGTGAACAAGCATGATGAGAGTTCACGCCGTGGTTTGCTCAAACTTGTGGGCCGTCGCCGTCGATTACTGGCATATTTGCGCCGTAAAGATTACCAAAGTTATTTGGCGCTCACCGAAAAGCTCAATATCCGCAAGAAATAAAACACCTTTTCTTGGGCCTTTATGGGTAACAGACCGCAGAACAAGCAGATTGCAGAAAATATGATTAATCTTTACAGCCATGTTTCTGCAATTGACTTATCTGCGGTATGATTAATTAAGACTGTAAACACCGTCGGTCGGGTATTGAAAATTGCTGAGGCGATTCACCTCACCGGTTTTCAGTTCCTGACTGGGCGGACAATTTAGATGAAGGGATAATTAAAATGCAACGTAATCCAAAAATATATCGAACAAAACTCGGTGATAAAGATATCATCATCGAAACTGGTAAGCTGGCCGGTCAAGCCGGTGGTGCCGTCACCATCCGTCAGGGAGACAGCCTGATCTTCAGCGCGGCTACCCTTGGCAATGTCAGGGAAGGCCTGGACTTTTTCCCGCTCACCGTTGAATACGAAGAGCGGATGTATGCCGGCGGGCGCATCCCCGGTTCCTTTTTTCGCCGGGAAGGACGTCCCCGAGGTGAAGCTGTCCTGATCGCCCGCATGACCGACCGACCGATTCGTCCCCTCTTTCCTGAGGGCATGCGCAATGAAGTCCAGGTTATCTTGATGTCTTTTTCGGCAGACAAGGAAAACCCCCTCGATCACCTGGCAATCAATGCCGCTTCGGCCTCGTTGATTATTTCAGACATCCCCTGGCATGGCCCAGTCGGTGCGGTTCGGATCGGCTATGTTGATGAACAACTGGTCGTCAACCCGGGCTTCAGCGAAATGGAGGTCTCGAAACTGGATCTGATGGTGGTGGGCACCAAGGAAGCGATCGCAATGGTCGAGTGCGGCGCAGACGAGGTCTCTGAACAGATCATGGTCGAGGCCCTTGAATTGGGCCACCAGGCCATTCAACCGATCATCGAACTCCAGGAACAGATGGCCCGCGAAGTGGGCAAAGAAAAGCGAGAAGTCGATCGAACGGTCATCGAACCCGAACTGGTTAACCAGATTAAAAACCGGATCAATGAACCCCTACAAGAGATCCTCAGGAAACCTTATTCTAAGGAAAACCTTTATGGCGGCATCGATACCTTAAAAGCAACCGTGGTGGATGAAATGACCGCCGACCAGCCTGAAGACCTACACGAATCCGACCTGAAAAGTTTCAAGAAAATGATCGGAAATGCCTTTGGTGAGGCTGAAAAAGCAATCGTCAGGAAGCGCATCCTGAACGACCGGAAACGCCCCGATGGGCGCAACCCCGAGGATATCCGTGAGGTATGGTGCGAGGTTGATGTCAGCCCCCGGGCTCATGGTTCCGGCCTCTTCACACGAGGTGAGACCCAGGTGCTCACCATGGCAACCCTCGGTACACCCAGGGAAGCCAAAGAATTGGACAACCTGATCCCCACAGATCAGAAAAAGCGTTACATGCATCACTATAACTTCCCACCCTTCTGCGTGGGTGAAACCGGCCGCCTATATACCGGACGCCGAGAAATCGGACACGGTCTGCTGGCCGAACGCGCCCTAGAGCCTGTGCTCCCGGACGAACAGGATTTCCCCTACACCTTAAGGCTGGTATCCGAGGTGCTGGCCTCCAACGGCTCCTCCTCCATGGCATCAACCTGCGGGTCAACCCTGGCGCTGATGGACACCGGCGTGCCGATCAAACGCCCGGTTTCTGGTATAGCCATGGGGATGATTAAAGAAGACGATGATTACGTCATCCTGACCGACATCCTCGGCATGGAAGACCACCTCGGTGATCTGGACTTCAAAGTCACCGGCACATCCGATGGGATTACCGCTTTGCAGATGGACATCAAGGTGAGTGGGATCACCACCGAAATCATGTCAGAGGCACTGGAGCAGGCCCGTAAAGCCCGCCTCTTTATCCTGGATAAAATGCTCGAGGTGATCGATAAACCCCGCACAGAGATGAAAGACCATGCCCCACGCATCGAAATCCTGCATGTGCCTGTTGAGAAGATCGGCGCGGTGATTGGCAAAGGCGGCGAGACGATCCGCAACCTTCAGGAAGAAACCGGCACTCGGATTGACATCGAGGACGATGGGACCATCTTTATTGCAGCAACAGACGGTGTTGGTTATCAAGCGGCACGTGAGCGCATTGAACGCCTGACCGAAGAAGTTGAAGTAGGACGTATTTATACAGGCAAAGTTGTTCGCACCACCGATTTCGGCGCTTTCATCGAGATCCTCCCTGGACAGGATGGCCTGGTTCACATTTCTCAATTGGATACCAGCCATGTCAACAAAGTAACGGATGTTGTCAAAGAAGGAGATGAGGTTACGGTGATGGTGACGAATGTGGATAACCAGGGCCGGATTCGCTTATCACGACAGGCACTGCTTGAAGGCTGGTCTGTTGAAGAAGCCCAGGAACAAGATCAGGGTGGCAAAAAAAGTTCTAACAGAGGCAACCGGGGCCGCCGACGGTAATATTGGCGCCAATTAAGCTGAATATCAAAGACTGCCCTGGCAACCCGGGGCAGTCTTTTTTAATGTTTTATGTTGTCACAGGCCGTAACAATCCCCCTACTCCATCCTCTAAAAAGATACAGCCATGGTCAGACAAAGAAGTATCTACCGTTTTGTGGACTTTTTTACTTTGCGAAGGTTCTGATACACCTTGTCAAGCATACGCATAATCTGATCTTCCCGCCTGGCAATATACGCCAGGATAGAAATTTCATCCTGCATCGCCACCCTCCCTGCCACATCGAGCCGTTTCCGGTCCTGATTGCGGATTTTCACCAGTGACAAAACAGACCCCTGTATTTCAACCGGTGTTTTACCCTTATCCAAATGAAAATTGAGGATTACTTCGTCACGTCGTTGATATGGGGCATCCTCTGGCACAGCCACGACCACCCGCACACAATTATCAGCCAGCACAGCAATGGCCAGCAGGTTTACTGAAAACGTGTGACCACCATTGGAACGGATATCCACAGACACTGGCCTCTCTGGGGAAATCCATGAATTGTTCAGGTCATTGGCGATGCTCTTGGGAATCCTGAACCGTCTGAGCAATACCACGTGATTGGTGTAATCGATCGACACCGGGTAGGCTCTGACCAGGGTAGAAAGCGCGTTACTTTTGATATAAGTCCTGCGTTCATGCTTGATGCACACGGCCTGGTAAGGGTGGACAATAAACCCGACATATGCCGGGTTGACCATGGCCACCTCGGCTTCATGAGAGATTGGTACGCCGTTAAAAGTATTAAAAAACGTGACATGGCTTTGTTCCTTGAGATGTTTTCGGAAGCAAGGCAAAATTACATTCTGTAAAACATCTTTATGCGTCTGCTTTGTCATAGCTTACTCCCTTCATGACAGGGTGTGCTTCACGAAACCCTGGGGCTTGTCGGTAGGAGGGGCATCTCAGGCCCTTCCACACCCAATCGCTCTGCCAATGCTGCCCTTAAAGCCGTCCTGTCATCCCAATCATACTCGATGTGGCCAAAACACATCGACTGTTCATGACCTTTGCCGCACAAAATAACCAGGTCACCCGGTTGAGCCCGATGGACTGCCATCCGAATTGCCTTACCCCGGTCAGGCTCTAACCAGTAATCATGGCCTTCTTCTGCGCCCCCCCGCAAGGCGCCTTCGGCCATATCCGCCAGAATCCCGTCCAATGATTCCGTACGGGGGTCCTCGGCCGTCAGGATCATTTCATCGGCAAGGGGTGCGGCAAACTCAGGCATTAATTTCCGCTTTTCAACATCCCGTAAGCCTGCTGATCCAAACACAGCGATGACCTTGCCCCCGGTTAATTCTCGCGCCGTCAACATGGCCTGTTTAATGGCGTTGGGCGTATGCGCAAAATCAACAATGGCCAGAAAATCCTGACCCAGGTCTACCCGTTCCATCCGACCCGGGACTGTCGGAACGCATTGCATGGCTGCTTGGGCAACTTTGTAAGGTATGCCCAGCCCGAAAACCGTTAGCCCAAGTGCAGCCAGGCTGTTGTTAACATTATACCTGCCAATCAGCGGGGTATTGATCAAAAAATCTGACCCCGGGCCATGGACCATAAAGCGCAGTTCTGCCGGAGTGTTCTCGATCGCATCCGCCCAAAGGTCCGCATCCCCCTTAAGGCTATAGGTGAATTTGCGAACCCGGGTGATTTTTTCCAGGAAGGGAAAGGATTGATCCGCTTTGTTTAATACGGCAAGTTTTTCAACGCCCTTGGCCCCCTCCCCCGAATCAAGGGCAGCAAATAACATCCCCTTGGCTTCTAAATAACCCTGGTAGGAGCCGTGGTAATCCAGGTGCTCGTGGGTGATATTGGTCACCCCCGCCAGGTCATAGTCCACTTCAGCCACGCGCTTCTGGGCCAAACCGTGGGATGTGGTTTCAAGTACAACATGGGTCAACCCGGCCGCTAACATTTCCGCCAAATAACGTTGGATATCAGGCGATTCTGGGGTGGTGACATGAAAGCCGGTATCAAGCACCCGGTCACCCACCACAGCATTAACCGATGAGATCATCCCCACCGGGATGCCAGCCATCCGCAGGATATGGTAAACCAGGTTGGTCGTCGTGGTTTTACCATCGGTGCCGGTCACACCGATCACCACCAGTTTACGGGATGGCTGGTCATAATAATTAGCGGCAAATTTTGCCAGCGCTTCACGGTCGTCCCCCTGCACCTGGACATAAGGCACGCTCAAGGAAGCCCCGCGCCGGCGGCCAATAACAGCCGCTGCCCCTTGCTCAACCGCAGAAGTGATAAACTGATGTCCATCAAAGTTTTCACCCACCAGGGCAAAAAAGGCATCGCCCGGTTGCACCTTGCGAGAATCCCAGGCTATTCCCGTGATCTCTGCATCTTCAAATTTATTTAATACCAGGTCAGACATGCCCGACAGACAGTCTTTCAGGCTTTTTCTAAATACAAGGCTCACCGATCCATTATCCTTTCAACCATCATCCATAGTCAGTGGCTATAGAAAAATATGTTCTTAATCTGCAATTCTAACATGGAAAAATACCGATTCGCAAAGTGTCATAATTTTCTGATAGAATAGGATCAGATGAGGTGCCCAACATGATTCAAAAAAATATCCCAATCTTCTTCTTTTCAGGCACTGGCAACACCTGGTGGGTGGCAAAACACCTGGCAGGAGCACTATCCAAACACAACAGTGAAGCCAGCATCCATTCAATTGAACAGGTAACACCTCAACAGGTCGGCGACCTGATCGATCAGTCCGATCTGATCGGGCTGGGCTACCCCATCTATGGCTCCGATGCCCCGTTAATCATGCAAGAATTTATAGCTGGGTTGCCCAAACAAGGGGAAACCAAACCCATGCTGGTTTTTGTGACCCAGGCTGCCTGGTCAGGGGATGGGGCTTATTTTATCCGCCCGGAAGTTGAGGCCAATGGGTACCAGGTTCGCTGGGCGGTGCACTTCACCATGCCCAATAATATCAATGTCGATCTAGGCTGGGTATTGAATGCCTTTCTGCGTTTATTCCGCGCAAAGCCATCCAATACACTGCCGCGTATTGAAAAATTAGCCCGTAAAATGGTTGAAGGTCATGATTGGATCATGGGTCAATCGCCCTGTTTCAGCCTGGGCTGGGTTCAGCGCGTCCCTTTCCGAAAAGGGATAGAGACCCTCCAGCAGGGCACCTACCAGGTCGACTCTGAAAAATGCAACGCCTGCGGCCGTTGTGAGCGGATCTGCCCGGTGGGGAATATCAGCATGGTGGATGGGCTGCCCCGGTATGATTCGCATTGCATTTTATGCCTGCGCTGCTTTAATTATTGTCCCCAGCTGGCCATTGAAGCCTTCGGTAAGCCCTTCAACCCGGATTGGTTCGGTGAAAAACCTTACCAGGGGCCTGAGCCCGAGTTCAGCCCGGAACAATTAATTAATAAGGCACCCCGCAGTTTCTAGAACTGTCATTTAAATCTATTGAGGTTGAATCTTCATAGCAACCCAGTAAATGCCCGGTGGTGGCAAGGGTGACTTGGTCGATTGGATCTTTAGCGACCCCAGCGGCCGTGGTCTGGGGCTCGGCGCCAGGTTAATGGCGGCAAGTTTGGACTGGTTTGAACAGGCTGACAGCGATAAAATCTTCGCCATCGTTGAGAGCTTCAACACCAACTCCAGCAATTTATTTGCCAGCAGAGGTTTTTCGATTTTATCCTTCAAAGACCAATCAAACCGTTATAGATTTCCAGGCTTTATGAAGGTCTGGCTGAAGACATATCATTTTTTCGCCCTGGGCATTTTCTGTGGGTCAAACCTGGCCTAAAAACCGCCCGTTCTCATCGCTTTGTTTTTATTATTAGCCCTGATTGGTTCGATTTTCCAGCTGGCGCTTGCCCTGGGTGCACCCCTGGGTGAATACACCCTGGGCGGAAAATACCCGGGAAAGCTGCCCCAAAAAATCCGATTAGCCGCCCTAATTCAAATCCTGGTGATGGGTTTTTTTGTGGTGATTGCGCTGACTCGTTCTGGCATGATCCTGCCGACATTGTACAATGCCAGCCGGATTGCGATCTGGTTTGTGGTTGCTTTTTTTGTTTTGGGTTCGATCGCCAATTTATCGTCCCCCAGCCCCAAAGAAAAGCGCCTGTGGGGACCAGTTAACATCTTGATGCTGATCCTCAGTATCCTGATCG
>PWSY01000061.1 GCA_003563055.1 Anaerolineaceae bacterium
AAGTGATATCCCCCACGCCAATAGACCCCATGGGTCTCGAAGGGGTAACCCCGGTTGGGGCAGAACAGCACCAACCGTCCGCCCGGCTTCAGGCTGCGGATGATCTCGCGGATGGCTTGACGGTCATTTTGGACGTGTTCCAATACCTCATGACTGAGGACCAGGTCAAAGCTTTCGGCAGGGAAGGGCAGTGTTTCGCCCCTGCCGTTGACCAGCTGGTCAGTGCGGGGTTTTGCACTTTGCAGGCGCTCAAATTCAATATCCAGACCGATGATGTGCTGATCGGTGGTTTTTGGCAGGGCGAGGTGCTCCAGGTACATGCCCACGCCGCACCCATCCACCAGGATGGTACCCTGTGTGCGTTTGCCAGCAGCTTCCTGGATCATCGCCAACCGACGCTCCTGCCCTGACCGCCAGACATAGGAAGGCTCACCGCGTAGAGCGGCTTTGTCGCCATGTTGTTCTTGAGTAGCGGTATTCTGGCTGGTTGGTTTATTGTTATTCGAGGACATGCTTTACTCCAGAACTGGACTGTCAATATCCTGGGTGTAGGGGACCCACACCATGATGGTGGTGCCATCACCCGGTTCCGTGGTGATTTCCAGGTCACCCCCCACATTACGGGCACGGGTTTGCATGTTTGAGATGCCATGCCCAAGGGTTAATGGTACTTTATCCAGGTCGAAGCCACGGCCGTCATCCTGGACCTCCATCAGGACACGGTTGGGGGTTGCCCACACCAAAACCTCAACCTTTTTTGCCCGGGCATGTTTGGCGACATTCGCCAGCGCTTCCTGGCAGATATGGAATAATGCAATGGCCTGGGGATCGGGTAATTGCGTCAGCCCGTTGGTTGGGCCGCTCAGGGATGCCTCAACGAGGGAGTTAGCCTGGAACTCCTTGAGCAGCCGCTCAAGGCCGTCCATCAGGTTCTCTTCGTGCAGCTGCCGTGGGCGCATGTCCATGATGAAGGCGCGTAAATCGCGGATGGTGCTGTTGAGGTCTTCAATCGACTGATCGATGCGAGTACGGGTTTGTTGAGGTTCTTCATTCAATAGCAACCGGGCATGTTCCAGGGTCAGCCCCACGGCATAGATGGATTGGATGATCCCATCGTGCAGGTCCATCCCGATGCGCTCCCGTTCTTCCAAAACAGCCAACCGACGCCCCTGGATGTTGAGGCGGATGTTTTCAATGGTTGTGCCGACCCAGGAGGCAATCGAAGATAGCAGCTGCTGGTCCATGGCGTCCAGGGGCTCTTCCTGGCTGAGGGCGATGCTCAGCACCCCCAGGACCTCACTGCGGCTGGTGAGGGGAAAACAGGCAATTTGTTGGATTCCTGCATCAATGAGTGCCTGGTTCCTCAGGTAGGGATCGTGGCGGTAGGGCAAGCTGACGATGGATGGGTGACCGCTGCGGGCAGTCCTGGCGATTAATCCACCTTTGGTGTTAAATTGAGACTGGGCCCACAGGGGTTGTTCTAAAGTGCCTTGCTGCGCCACTTTTGACAGCGTTTGAGGGTCATCCTCATTTAGATAAACCTCTCCAATAGCGACATCAAAATAATTGATGACCCGGTTCAGCGCGATTTTGATCAGCTCGTCCAGCTCTGTGATCGAGGCCAGGACGGATGCGAGGTTATTGAGCAATGCCAGGTCCTGGTAGCGGCGGGTGAGGGTGCGGTCTCTTTCATGGAGTTCCTGGTAGGAGCGTGCGTTCGAAATGGCTACGGCGGCATAGGCTGCCAGGGTTTCAATCACATGCTCGTCATCCGGTGTGAAGGTATCTGCATCAGGCTCGCCTGTCAGGTAAATTTGACCAAGTCTGCGCTTACCCAGGCGGATCGGGACGCATAATAATGTGGTCATGTGTGCCGTGTCTTGAAGTTCCTGGGATTGTTCATCCAGGGAAACGATTGAATGAGGATGGGTATTGATGTCCATAATACGAACAGGTTTTTCAGCATTCTCAATCGCGTTGAGTAAACTCTGAGAAACTTGAAGGTGGGGGAAGGTGTTGTTCTGATGATGATCAGAACCGACCGAGATAAAGCGTTCGATCTGTTCGTCTTCCCCGCGAATACCGATCACGGCGTTGGTTGCCCCGGCCTGTTCACAGGCAATCCGGGCAATTCGCTGCAGCAAAGAATCAATTGAGATGTCCTGCATCAATTCCAGGCTGACCTCGTGCAGTGCGGCCAGGCGATCTTCAAGCTGTTCACAGGTGAGCATCGTTTTGGTCTTCATACGAGAGGAATTTTACCCCAAAAGAAAGGGGAAATTGACTGCTGCCTGGGCATACCTAAAGCTGAGCGGGGCAGGTTTGATAGCTTTTGGGAGGCTCTATCCGGTATAAATAAGATGGAAAATATCGTCTTCGACGCACCTTTCATCGAATGGTGTTTAATGATAAAAATAAAGTTACTACTCAGCCTATCCTGCTGGTGAAGGAGTAGGGGGGTTTGTGTGGCGGCGGGGCCGCCACACAAACCCCCCGATTCCCCTGCAGCCTGAGTAGTTACAAAATTAAGCAATTGGAACAGACAGTCCAGGCAGCAGTGTTGTCTGAATCAATAAAAAATAAATCAGGATAATGCGTATGGTGATTTCAAAGCAAAATGACGACAAGAAATTCTACCAGTTAACACCACAGCTGCGTTTGGACAGGTTGATGGCAGAAACCGGCTTATCAGCCAGGGATGCTGCTGCGCTGGCTGGTGAGGACGGGTTGAACACAGATTCTGCCGACCACATGATTGAAAATGTGATTGGCACCTTCAGCCTTCCCTTAGGCATTGCCCGGAATTTTTTGATCAATGGGCGGGATATTCCCATCCCGATGGTGGTGGAGGAACCGTCGATTGTGGCCGGGGCTTCCTTCATGGCTAAGTTGGCTCGACCAACGGGTGGGTTCTTTGCCCATGCCACGCCATCCGAGATGATCGGGCAAATCCAGGTTCTAGACGTGGATGACCCGCCTACAGCCAGGCTCAAACTGTTGGAAACGAAGGCTGCTTTGCTGGAGGAAGCTGCCCAGGTGGATTCGCTGTTGATTGAGCTGGGTGGCGGGCCAAGAGACCTGCAGGTGCGGGTCATCGAGGATTCGCCGATTGGGGTATTCTTGGTGGTTCACCTGGTTTATGATGTGGTGGATGCCATGGGTGCCAACGCGATCAATACGGCGGTGGAACGGCTTGCACCAAAAATCGAACGGATCACCGGCGGCCGGGTGCTGTTGCGCATCCTCAGCAACCTGGCTGACCAGAGGCTGGCACGTGCCCGGGTGACCATCAACACAGCTGACCTGGCTTTCAACGACTTCAGCGGTGAGGCGGTGCGTGATGGGATCATCCAGGCCTGGGCATTCGCCGCTGCGGACCCTTACCGGGCGGCCACCCATAACAAAGGCATTATGAA
>PWSY01000248.1 GCA_003563055.1 Anaerolineaceae bacterium
CCTTCATGAAAACCAACCACATACTGGCTGATCCCATAGCGGGGCGGCTGATCCTTCGGATGGCTGCTGCTGATCAACCCCTTCCGATCCATGTCTTCCAGTGTTTGACCCACCTCGGTGATGTCCCACCTGGCCCGATAAGCCACGACCCGTGCTTCCTCATTCAGCAGTGTCAGATAACAGGCCAGTTCCGCCTCCCGCTCGGTAAAAAGCTCCTTTAAGATCTCAATCTCCACACCTTCATCGGTGGATGGATAACCTGCCGGCAATTCATCCAGGTATTGGGCTAATCGGGTGTAGACATCGGTCATCTGGAGCTCGTTTCACAACTTATATAATTTTCGTTACTACTCAGTCTATCCTGTTGGTAAAAGGTGGGGGGGTGTATGTGGCGGCTCCGCCGCCACACACACCCGACTCCCTTTCAGCCTGAGTAATTAAAAATTTTCAGTATTCATGATCCAAAAATTATCCTTCGAGATTGACATAGCATGAATGGCAACCTTCACTAATCTTAACACACCTCGCACCATCATGGTGCATCTACCTTATCAAAAACGATACCAGCATCACCCTGCAGAATGTCCTTTTGGCCATCCGCTATTGATTTAGCCTCTGACAATCTGAGAAAGCTCACATTAGGTATAATCGAGTTGTCAAAGGATTATGAATGAATGGGCCAACCCGCCCCAAAAACACACGATTGTTAATATCAAACTTACATTTTTGCCAATGAGTAGACCCAATCAAAAACTCCCCACCCTCCTGCCAGCGGTACTGACACTGGGAATAATCTCCCAAATCGGCCAGGCCATAATCCTTAGAGAGTTGCTGATGGTATTCCATGGCAGCGAGCTCTCCATCGGGTTGATCCTGGCTGCCTGGCTGTTGTGGGTGGGCCTTGGCAGCCGGTTGGGAAGCGGATTGACCCACCGCATTAAGAATCCCTTCAAATTTCTCACTCTAACAGCCGCTCTGCTTGGGTTGTTCCTCCCTTTCACCATCCTGGCCATCAGAAGGTTGCGAGACATCTTCAACCTGCTTCCCGGCACCTATTTTTCTTTACAGGAGATGGCGCTCACCTGTTTGATCATCATGGCGCCGGCTTGTTTACTGCTCGGCTTTCAATTCATCATGCTGGCAAGGATCTGGCGTGAAGATGATCACAGGGAAGATACCGCCAGCGCATCCAAGACCTATATTTCTGAGGCCTCTGGCAACATGCTGGGTGGGTTGTTATTCACCTTCCTGATGGTGCGAAATTTAAACACCATCCAATCTACCCTGATCATCGCCCTATTGATGCCGGCGGCTGTCCTTCTCCTGGTTTGGAAATCCGGAAAAACCGTCGGATATTTACGATGGGCTCTGTTCGCCATTATGCTTGTTCTGCTCGGTTTAATCCCCTTCTCGAATGACATTGAACAATGGTCGCTGGAACGCCAATGGCACGCATTCTCACCGGGACATCAATTGGTGGCCGCCCACCAATCACAACATGGCACCGTGACCATCCTATCACGCGAGGGCCAATACCACGTCTATCAAAGCGGGCACCTCGTGTTCAGCACAGCCGGGCCGGGCGCTGACCAGCCAGGGATGGAAAACCAGGATGCAGTCACCTTTGCCCACTTTTCGATGACCATGCACGAGGATCCCCAACAGGTCCTCCTGATTGGCGGCGGATTGCGAGGCTTGCTCAACGAGATCATCAAACACCCGATCGAGAATATTGACTACATCGAACTGGATGAGGTGCTGACAGATGCGGTCACACCCTATATCCCTGCGGACACCCGATTCGCTCTACAAGACCCTCGCGTCCAACTGATCCATACCGATGGCAGGCTGTTTGTAAAAACGACGGCGGAAAAGTATGACCTGATCATCGTCGACGTCCCAGATCCTGCCACAGCTGTATTAAACCGGTACTACACTCGAGAATTTTTCAAAGAAGCCCAATCAAGGCTCAATCCACAGGGCGTCTTGTTTCTCAGCACGATGAGCACACCAGACCTGCGTAGCCTGGCCGTATCCAACCGCAATGCGACCATCTATCACACGCTGGCAAGCGTGTTTCCCGAAGTGGCGCTGGTCGGAGAACAATTCTTGTTCTATATCGCATCCAATGGGACCGATCAACTCACACTGGACCCCTTAGCGCTGCAAGAACGTTTCGAAACCAGGGATATCCAAACAGAAGGGTTTGCCCCCCACCAGTTCCAGGTCCTCTTATATGAACCAAACCTGCGCCGAGTCAGTTGGGTCCTGCGACATCACGGACGCACCGGGACAGCCCATCGGGATGGGCCCGGACAGGTGCCCATCCTCATACCTGATCTCAACGAGCAAGAACACCTTGTTGCAGAACTGCCCCCGGTGAATGAGCGCTTCTTCAATAATGCTGATTTTCAGCCCATCGGATACTTTTACACGGTCATGTTTCTGGAAGCCCTCACCCGGGCCGGCCAGGTTGAGACTTTGGAAAGGGTCCTATCTATTCAACCCGGATGGCTTCTGACCTTTCTGGGGCTGCCCCTTTTGGCAACAATCGGTCTGCAGATTGGCCAGCAAACACAGATCAAAAAGCTAAAAGAAATCAAGCTGCAGCTTTTTTCTGTATTATTCTGCGTCTTTTCGACGGGATTCTCCAGCATGATGATCCAGGTGGCCCTGATCTTTTCATTCCAGAGCATTTATGGGTTTGTATACGAAATCATTGGGGTCATCATGGCCTTGTTCATGTTTGGATTGGCGCTTGGAGCCAGCTTCACAAACCGGTATATTAAAGATAAAGGCAATATGACCACCTTGGCCATTTTTCAAGTGGCCATCGTGATCTTTGCTGTCATGATGGCATTCGGCCTTCCAACTGCTGCCAGAGCCCACTCGCCTGGGGTCATTTTTGCCTTGTTCGCTTTGCTGACCTTTGCCGCCGGGGTGATCAACGGCGCGGGATTCCCCCAATCAGCCGGTTGCGCACTGCGGTCGATTAACCAGCCCGACAAATCAGCCGGTATGGTATACAGTATGGAGGTGCTGGGTGCCTGCTTAGGTGCCGTTCTGGCCAGCGTGCTCATCGCACCGATTTACGGCATTATCGCCTGTTGCATCATTGCTGGTTTTATGAACCTATCCGCCTTTGTTATGCTCACACTCACAAGGAGGTCCTAACCATGTCGAAAAAACCACACGCAAAGGATGATTTTAGCAGGCGGGATTTCTTAAAAGCCTTCGGACTGGGGGCATGCTCACTCTACCTGGCTGGTGCCACTGGTTGCACAACCCCAGAGACTGGTGAAGAAATCTCCGAAACAACAGCCGGCACGAGGAAGGGATTTTTCAAACCCCTACCTTCCCCCTGGTTCGAACAGGTCAATGCCCAAACGGTTCAATGCACCCTGTGCCCAAAAGCATGTGTTCTAAGTGAAGGTGACAGGTCCCCCTGCAGGGTGCGCGAAAACCACAACGGCAGCGGGGTCACATTATCTTACGGTAACCCGGCCCTGGTGCAGGAGGACCCCATCGAGCGCAAGCCCTTCTACCATGTGATGCCAGGCTGTCGGGTCCTGTCCCTATCCACGGTTGGCTGCAACCTGGCCTGTAAATTCTGTGAAGTTTGGGATATGGCCCTGGTGCACCCTGAAGAGGTTCATGCCTATGATATGCCGCCGGAACAGGTGATTGACTATGCCCAGGCTTCCGGGGTGCAGGCCCTCAGTTACGCCTTCGGTGAGCCGGTTATATTTTACGAGTATATGATGGCAATTGCCGGACTGGCTAAAGAAGCCGGCCTGTTAAACGTGATCCACTCTGCCGGTTACATTCAAGAAAAGCCGCTGCTCGCCCTGTGTGAAAATATCGATGCAGCCAATATCGACTTAAAAAGTTTTGACCCAGCGTTTTATGAAGAGATTGTCGGCGGACGTCTTGAGCCCGTCCTTGAGACCCTCAAAATCCTGCGCCAGCATGATGTCCATATCGAAATCACCAACCTGGTCATTCCCACACTCAATGATGATATCGATACGATCCGTAAGATGTGTGACTGGATTGTCGAGGAATTGGGCGATGATATTCCGCTCCATTTTGCGCGCTTTTACCCCCTCTACAAGCTCTCCGCCCTGCCCCGCACGGCTGTCGCCACATTAGAACAAGCCCGGTCTGCAGCCATGGATGCCGGTCTTAAGCATGTGTATATTGCCAAAGTGGTTGGGCATGAAGGCGAGAACACCATCTGCCCCACATGCGGTGAGGTGGTCATTAAGCGACTTGGCTTTGTGATCGACGAAATACAGATAGAAAACGGCCAGTGCACGTATTGCCAGTCAGAGATTGCTGGCCGGTGGGCGTAATTTAAGGCACTTTGCGCTGGTGGATGGCATATTGCGATACCGAACGCTCATCCAGATTCCTTAACCCTGCTTCCACGGCCCAATCCATCGCCTCGACAAATTCCTCAGACGTGATCGCCCGGGCAATTTGCTCATATTCAAAGGCTTTAAATTCCACCCGGTATTGGGCCATGATGTTGACATAAGTATCCAAAGTCAGATTCTCAGCCACCCACTGCACAAATTCCTTAGTGCCCGCCACGCGGTTGGGCATGACCAGGTGGCGGATCATCAACCCCCGCAGGGCAATCCCATCCACATCGGTCATCAATTCACCGACCTGACGATGCATCTCGCTGATCGATTCCTTGGCTCGGACGGGATAATCAAAGGCCGCTGCCAGGTTGTACCGTTCCGCCTCGGCACCATCCATAAACTTGAAGTCCGGCAGGTAAATATCCACAATCCCATCCAGAAGCTGGATAACCTCCACCAGCTCATACCCGCTGGTATTATAGCAAATCGGCAGTCGCAGCCCCTTATGCATCGCGATGCGAGTGGCATTCAGGATATGCGGCAGCACATGGGTGGGCGTGACCACATTGATATTATGGCAGCCCTTTTGCTGGATGGTCAACATCATGTCCGCCAGCGCCTCATCTGTGATCGGGTGCCCCCGCCCCTCGTGGGCGATGGGCCAGTTCTGGCAGAACACACAGCGCAGGTTACAATTTGAAAAGAAGATCGTCCCCGAACCGCGCCGCCCAACCAGGGGCAGTTCCTCCCCAAAATGGGGGCTGAAGCTGTACACCACAACCTTCTCAGGAGAACGGCAAAAACCAATCTGACCCTCAAACCTGTTCACACCACAGCGACGTGGGCATAATTCACATTTTTCAAGGATCTGAGTGACCTGGTTAATCCGTTCTTCAAATTTCCCTTCGGTCTCCAATTTCATATAAGCAGGCTGCCAATCCTCGGCGTCAGCGACCGGTGTTAATAGCGACGGCGTATCAACCAGAAGCCCCTCTTCCAGCAAAGAGTCATCCACCTGGGTGCAGGCCTTGAGGAGCAGCGCGCCGCAAGCCAGACACATATGTTTTAATAAAGCTCGACGTGTTATCCGCATCCTAACCTCCTTGCATACAAGATGAATCACAATGTCTCTTAAATATCATAACATATTTCAATTAACCTGGCAGGGCACCGCCCAGCTCATTACACACCATCACTTCAACCCGTTCCAAAACAATGACAAGTTCTTTACATCTGTGTTTAAATCATTCTCCTCACCTGGCCATGCACTTTTATTGCTTAGCGAGCAGCAGCTTTGGCAGTCATCTCCCACCCGCCAATGTTTGGAAGCGTCAACCTGCTACATTCCGAGCTAAAACAGCGCTTGGAAGTGCTCACGTCTCACCTCACTTATTTGATCTTTCAGACTCCGAAAAGAGACAATAATTGGATGCTTTTCTGCCCATGGTGAGGTTTTTCAATAACGATGATAAACTAACCTTATGAGGCAATATTCGTCAAATAAAAATCTTGAAAAAATAAGTCCACTTTTTAAAAATGATCAAAGTTTGATGTCTTTTTTGACAATCTCTAACCCAATGAAGTGCCAGGCCAATTAAAATGAAGAACCATGGCCAAACATCAAAAGCCACCTCATTAATGATTGGATTAAACACATGAATACAACCCAGGCAAAATACAACCTTTATGCCAATGGTATCCTACACATAGAGAACTATAATTGGGCGCAACCCTTTTCTAATTTCTTACCTGGCATTGCCGGGGAAATTGGTATTCCTATGTGGGTTTATTATGTAAATCGATCCCAGGCTGTATGCAGTTTCGGTACCCATGATAAAGACCATGCCATCATGCCATTCAGGTCTTTCAACAAGGCCTGTCAGTCTGTCGGGCACCGGGGTTTTCGGACATTCATCCATGTAGAGGATACCCATCACGAGCCATTTCGCAAGACGACCTGCACCCAAATCCATCAAAGGATGAGCATTTCCGCATCAGAACTACGGCTATGCGAAGCGAATTCAACTAACGCAGTCGATGTCGAGGTTTGTTACTTTACTTTACCGAACTGTCCTCTCCCAGGCTTAGTCCGGCGGTTGAAAGTCAAAAATCGCGCTGATCAACCCCGCCACTTTTCGATTATCGATGGCCTATCACGCATCCTGCCTTTTGGGGTCCGGTTTGAACATTCAAAGGTCATCGCAAGGCACATCGAATCCATGATGGGCGTTACCCATATGGGGGGCTTTCCCATTTTCCAACTCAAACAAACAACAGAAGATATTGAGAGCGTTGGCCTGCTGGAGGCTGGTCATTATTACATGCATACATTAAAGCCTGATCAAAAGCTGCACACAAACATCATCGTTGACCCATCCATCTTATTTGGGGATAGCGAGACCAGCGACCATCCATGGAGATTACGCCAAAAGGGCTTAGATCATATTCTTAATCTAAACCAGGTGACAGACAGCCGCACACCCTGCGCCTTTACAGCTATTGAAACAGTACTCCAAGCTCAAGAATCCTTTCAATGTGACACCATTACGGGTGCCTTTTCTCATATCGATAAGATCGCAAATTTTATGTCCATCGCCATACAACCCGGCTTTATTGACGCAAAACAGCGAGAGAACCAGGGGATTATTGAACACATAAAAAATACCACCTTCACCGTCAGCAGCAAGCGCCTTTTTGATCAATATGTACAACAAACCTTTTTGGAGAATGTCATGCGCGGCGGGATGCCACTGGACCATGGCAAATCCCAAGATGGACCTGTATTTTATAGTTATCATCGCCAAAACGGTGATTTAGAACGTGATTATCACTGGTTTATCATAGAACCGACGTTCCTTTCACAGGGGAACAGTCATTATCGGAATTTATTACAAAACAGGCGTATGGATACCTGGTTCTTTCCGATGATAAAAGACCATAATCTCTTGTTTTTTATGAACTTGATTCAATTAGATGGGTATAACCCGCTGGAGATCACAGGCGTCAAATACCAGGTCACCGATGTCAAGAAAGTTCGTCGTCTATTATCGGCATGGTTCACAAGAAGTTCGACAGTCGAAACCTGGCTGACCTGGCTGAGCCAACCGTTCTCACCGGGTGAATTTCTCATGCGGTTACAGTGTTCATATAAAAATTTTGAGCGTGATTGGAAGAAGCTGTTAACCAATTTACTGGCATTGTGCACACAACAAGAGGTTGGCGCATTACACGATGGCTATTGGATCGATCACTGGTTCTATAATTTAGATCTCTTAGAATCCGTGCTGTCCATTTATCCAGACCAGCTGCAATCATTTTTAATCGATAAGAAAGCGTATTCCTTTTTTGACAGCCCGGATATCGTCCAACCCCGGGACAAAAAAACCGTGGAAGTCGATGGCGAAATCCGCCAATATCAATCTGTCCTACGCGAAAAGCAAAAAGAAGCTTTCATCAAATCTCGCCCTGAAGAGCAGAACAAAGTTCGTACGCATAATGGGCAAGGTGAGGTATACAAAACCAGTCTGCTTGTAAAATTTTTATGTATCGTCGCTAATAAATTAGCCTCACTTGACCCACATGGGATTGGTGTGGAGATGGAAGCAGGAAAGCCTGGCTGGTGCGATTCATTGAATGGTCTGCCAGGATTGTTTGGCTCATCCATTTGTGAGACATTAGAACTGGTACGCGCCTGCCGTTTGCTTAGAGATTTTGTTATTAAAACAAACCTGACCAACAGTCACCATGTGAGGATTTTTACCGAACTGTCCCAACTGATGGTGGGGTTATTGATCCTGTTAGAAAAACACGAGCCAGATAAAGAATCAACCCCTGACTGCTCCTTTTGGGATCTATCCCATAGCTTGCGAGAAAAATACCTGGAAACAACCCGTTACGGCATAGCCGGTACTGAAGATGATTGGTCCATAAAAAAAATAAAAGAATTCTTTGACCAGTGCTTGAACTATTTAGAAAAGATGCTCAACCCAAACCAGGACAAAAAACGATATCATCCATCGGGTGTGCCCTACACTTATTTTGTCAATCCACGGGCGCGAACAAACCAAGGGATTCTGCCAATCCGATCTGAGCAACGACCATTAACGCCCTTTCTGGAAGGGCCAGTCCATTACCTGAGAGTCTATCCTGAAAAAGCAGCCAGCCTTTATGCGGCTGTCCGAAATAGCGACCTATTTGATGTGTCCTTGCAAATGTATCGCTGCTGCGAGTCCTTAGCGGATGAGCCCTTTGAAATCGGTCGCATCAAGGCCTATCCTGAAGGCTGGCTCGAAAACGCGTCCATTTATACCCACATGGAATATAAATGGCTGCTGGAAATTTTGAAAAGTGGCCTGTACCAGGAGTTTTATCGGGACATGTTATCGGTTTTGGTGCCATTTCATGATCCAGCCCAATATGGCCGATCTACTTTCGAAAATTGTTCTTTTATCGTCAGCAGCCTGTTCAGCGACAGGTCAATCCATGGCCAGGCTTATCAACCTCGCTTAAGCGGGATGACATGTGAATTATTACACATATGGATCTGGATGACCACCGGGCCACAGCCTTTTTTTCAGGATGCCAATAATCACCTTCGGTTCCGGTTGAGACCAAAGTTGCCCGGCTGGATGTTTTTGAAACAAGGCGACACAAGGCAGTACTGGCATCAACAGGCGGGGTGGCAGACGCTTGATTTTCCTGCCAACTCCTTTGCGTTTAAGTTTATGAACCAAATCCTGGTTGTTTATCATAACCCCCACAGGGTAAACACCTACGAGGCGCATGTCAAAATAAACCGATATGATTTAAGCCCTCGAAATGGCAAGCTTGATACCTACTTGGGTGATCATCTACCAGCAGGCGTGGCCGCAGGTATTAGGCAGGGTGTTTATGACCGTATTGACGCTTATTTCTCATGAGAGATGCTGAGAAATTTCTATTGGTGTTTATTGTCATTGGTCAGGTTAAGCCCCCTCCGGTATTCAACACCGATAAAACACATCTCTTCCTTGCCCTAAAGACCCCACTTATACCCCCTCTGAATTGTTGGTACCTGGTGAGCGGGGTAGTAGGCATTATTCGGTCTTAAGTTGACAGGTTGATGGGTGTCAGGGTAATTGACGGCAGTTGACCTCAACCGGCTGTGTTAGGTTCTCAATCTTTCTCGGTTTGTTCCTCCCCCGGGTTGGTACAATCAACACAGGGGATGCCCATATCATGCAGAGTCGCAAAAGCCGTATCCAACTGCTCTAGGTCTTTTTCGGCCTCCGGAAAAAACCGAAGGATGTCGTTAAACGTCACAAAGGATTTTTCTCGGCCGAGTTTGACCAACGCAGCGATCGCTGAAAAATGCATGCTGGTATTATTTTGATCATCCATTGTGAGTAAGTCCTATAATAATCAGTTGATTTTATTGATGAGTATAAGATACCAAGAATTTAGCAAAAGCGCAAATATTTCGTCGACTACTAATAATAAACCGAGAGGTTATCTCTAAAAGTCAGCTCATCAGGCCCATGATTTTCCACAAATCTCTTTCATCTTCCCCCAAACCAGCAAATCTTACAAACAATTGTCTTACACCTCGGTATTCTCTTCCCCTTCAAGCGGGACCACGTCCAATTTCACCGGCGGCATCTGCAACTCCCGGTCGATTTCACCCTCTATTTTGGCCAGTTCGGCCTCGGTCTCAGCTTGTACCTGGCTCAGTGTGCGGTTGATCTCTTGCGTGGAGCGGTCAAGTTCCTTGAGCGTATCCTCAAGGTCGATATCATCCATCATCGTCTTAGGCAGGTTGCGGATATCTCTGGATGTTGCCATAATATCACGCCAGATCGGTGACTTGGCAAGGTCTCTTATCCAACGGCCCACATCTCCCGCTGTCTTGACAGCTTTTTGGGGGCCCAGCACCACAAATGCAATGATAAGGATGAATAGGAGTTCAAGTACACCGATATTGAATATTTGCATGATGACCTAATTAGACGAGGTTAACCCTCTGTCTGGCCTGGCTCGTCTTCCGCAACCGTTTCTTCTTCTTTATTAACCTCAGTTTCATCATCACCGGAAAGGCCGTCTTTAAAGGCCCGGATACCGCTGCCCAATTCGCCTGCGATCTTCCCAATGCGTCCCACACCAAAAACCAATAATACAATCACCAGCAGTAATATCAGTTCTGGCCAACCTAAGGTCTTAAACATACAACGCTCCTTTAATCAAGTTTTTCTTCTGTCGTGGGTTTCTCACGACGTGCAAAATACGCTAGTAGTATACCTAAGAAGTACAGCATCAGCAAAGGGATCATCAAAATGACCATGTTGATCGGGTCGGGCGTTGGGGTGGCCACAGCCGCTATAACAGCGATGAGGATCACCGCGTAACGCCAAAACTTGAGCAAACCCTTTGCATCCACAATCCCCAGCTTTGCCAGTACAAACATAATCAGGGGAGTCTCAAAACTTAAACCAATCCAGAAGATCAGGCTGGTCACAAAATCAACATAGTCCTTCCATTTTGGCAGCACATTGGGGCCCGGAAATTCTGTCAAGAACGGTAAAGCGGCTGGCAGCATCACAAAATAGGCAAAAACCGCCCCCGTTAGAAATAAGGCCGTCGCAAAGGGCACCGCGGTCAGCACCCAGCGGCGTTCTTGTTGGGTCAACCCAGGGGCGATAAAAAGATAGAGTTGGATTAGAATAAACGGCAGGACGATGATAAAACCGCCCAATAGCGTCACCCTGAAGTAAACGCTGAAATTCTCCGTCACCTGAATGGACAATAAATTCTCATAACCCCCAATCGGTCTGGCCAGCAGTTCCAGCAGGAAATCAGCAAAGACGATGGCGATGACCACCCCCACCACAATGGCGAATAAGGAATACATCAAGCGCTTGCGCAGCTCATCCAGGTGCATCCATAAGGTCATTTCTGTTGTTTTTTCAGCCGTTTCAGACAAATCAGACATATGCCATCCTCATCAAGCCTGCTTCTTCACCTATATAGATTATTACCACAACTCACCAAACTTGTTAAGATTGGGTGCACCAATTCTGCCGGGTTTAAGTGATTATTGAACATCAAAGAAAGATCATATCACATTTCTGGGTATGGATGATAATGGAAATCTGAATATTGCATCAAACCCCTTCAGCGATTATGATAAGTAAAACACAACTACTCAGCAGCACGGCTGCCTGAGGGGTTACAGTAAAAAAATATTCGAAGAATTCGATGGGAAATAAGATTAAAACGATTTTAAACCACTGGCGCACCCAGCCCAGCATTGCCGGAAACGTCGTTGAATGGCGTGTTCTGGCCCCAAAACCTGCCACCGGCCGCGCCTTGCCCGGGCACCTTTCCCCCGAATTGATGGATAGGTTGGCCGCACAGTCCATCGATTCACTTTATGAGCATCAAGCTCTCACCGTCGAAAAGGTCAGGGCAGGCGAGAATGTGGCCGTCGTCTCCGGAATTGCCAGCGGCAAGACACTATGCTACAACCTGCCGGTCATTGACAGCTTTCTCAAACACCCAGGGGGCAAAGCGCTGTACTTATTCCCCACCAAGGCGCTTGCCCAGGATCAGTTATCAAGTTTGGGTGAGCTGCTCCAGGGAGGCCCAAACCCTGAAAATCTAAAAGCCAATATCTATGACGGCGACACGCCCCAGCATTCCCGCGCTGCCATCCGTCGGGATGCCGCCATCATCCTCACCAACCCTGATATGGTGCATATGGGCATCCTGCCCCATCACACCAATTGGAAGGCTTTTTTCACTGACCTGAGGTTCATCGTCATCGACGAAATGCATGTCTATCGCGGTGTGTTCGGCTCGCATGTGGCCAATGTCATTCGGCGTTTAAAACGGGTCAGCCGTTTTTACGGCAGCCAACCCCAATTCCTGCTGACCAGCGCAACCATCGGCAACCCGAAGGAATTGGCCGAAGGGTTAATCGAAAAACCTGTCACTGTAATCGACAGCGATGGCTCGCCTCATGGTGAACGCCATTTCTTGATCTATAATCCGCCTTTCACCGACAGGAAATTGGGCATCCGCCAATCTTCGCTCCTGGAAGGTTCGCTCCTCGCCGGGGAGCTGATCGAAGAGGGCATCCAGACGATTGTCTTCAGCCGCACCCGCCGGTCTGTTGAACTGATCCTGACCTATTTGCGGGGCAGAGACCGGGGGGCTGACCCCAACCTTATCCGGGGCTATCGCAGCGGTTACCTGCCCAGGGAACGCCGTGCCATTGAAGAAGGTCTGCGGCTTGGAACGGTGCAGTGCGTCGTGGCAACATCGGCGCTGGAATTGGGCATCGACATCGGTGGGATCGATGCC
>PWSY01000144.1 GCA_003563055.1 Anaerolineaceae bacterium
ACACCCCTTCCCGCGGTTGAGGCCACACCCATTGACCCAACGCCCACCCAGGCAATAATCGAGGAGGCTTATGTGATTCTTCACCAGGATGGCACATCATACCAATACGCGGGTCACTTGCCTGAAGTGACCCAGATCTTAGAAGCGGTTGAGCACCTGTTAACCACAGCCGATGCGACCTATCGCCTGATCATTACCGAAGATGTGATCGAAGAGGTCAGGGGGGGAGAGGCGTTGGAGGTTGTTTACAGTGAGGTCCAGGAGAGCGTGATTTCGTTCAACCAGCAGCCCATCCTCTACGTGCGGGTTTTGATTCCCTTGGCTGGTCGGTTTCAAGAGGGTACCGTCTTAATCAATGGGGCCTATGCCCGTGAGTTGACCACTGAGGAACCGGATATGGCGGCATTGTCCGGAAGCTGGGAGGTGGTGGTCCATAGTGAGGGCATTGGGCGTTTGGCGGATTTGGTGGAACAATTGCCCGGTGTGGGGGAGTGAAGGCGTAGGCGTAGTAGGCGTAGGGTGGGTTCCTCGGGCCTGCCCTGAAAGCGTAGCGTAAGCGAAGCTTGTGAGGGTGAACCCACCAACCCACCCCACGGGTGTGCACATGTGATATTAAATAAGGGTGCGCCTATTATTAGAGCGCACCCAAAAGGTTGTGGTTGGTGAAAATATTTGAATGGTGGGCCGGTTTATGGGCCGGCCCACCTTTAAAAATTATTTTTGAAACAGCGGCAGGTAAATATTGTTAATTGATTCTCCTGCAGCGTCACCGATCACGGTGGCATAGGGATAGTTCCCATAGGGCACATCCGCACCGATGACCTGGTATTGCCATTGACCGGGTGCCGCGTTTTCAATCGTGACGATGAAGGGCGGTGTGTTGACCTGCACGGTTACGTAGGGTTTTCCATCCGGCTGGTAAACAATCAGGGTCAACGCGCTCTTGGTGGTGTTGAACCCAATCCCAAACACTAGCTTTCCCTGGCTGCTGAGATTGTAGTTAAACCTGGGCGATGTCTGTCCCTGGTTGATCGTGTTGAGGTTTGATTGTTTAATATCAACACCTTCGGCAAGGACTTTTTCCTCTAAGTCGCTGGTAACGTGGCTGGTTGTTGGGACCAGGACCATGTATTCGAGGAATTTCGCTTGAAAGTCAGTCAGTTGGGCTTCGTTATGGAAAGCTGTGTAAATGACTTTGCCCGAACCAGCCCCATAGGGGATAAAGGAAGCCGTCAACGGTTTGTCTGTAAATTCGCCTGCGGTTGTGTCGATGTCGCCACGTAAATAAACGGTTGTGGTGTCAGAGACGCTGTCGATGGGCACCCAGCCACCCAGGTCGAATTCCAGTTCCATTGTCGCCGGCGGGGTGACCGGGTCGAGGTAGGTCGCCAGCCCGCTGTCAACGATATCTGCGGTCACATGGCCAACATTGCCGACGTAGGCCGGGTCATAGAAATTGATAAAGCCTGGAAATGCCTCATTTACATAAGCGTATGCATAATCCGAAGCATAGAGCGAACCACCATTTTCTACAAATTGCTGTAAGGCATCTACAGCGTCCGGGGCGATATTAGCCGCATTCCAGTTACAGTTTGCAAATATGACATCGTACTGGCTGATATTGCTGTAATCGGTCAGGTCTTCGTCGGGAATCTCAGTCCAGGGGTAACCTAAATCGGTGAGAATAGCGCCGATATCATCCCAGCCTTTAGTGGTAACGGCGATCGATAAACCCTTCCCGCCCCCTGTGGTAAAGGACCACCAGGCACCATCATTGGCGTAGGTGTAGGTATCGTTGGCTTGAGGCGCTAAGACCTGCTTGGCGAGCACGGGCAGACCTGTCGTCAGGATCGGTTCAGCAACGGTAGCCTGGGCGCTTGACTCTAGCGAGACCGTGTCCAGGAAAAGGTCTGACCAGGTGAAATCATCGGTAGCAAAGGTCTTTACTTCAAACATGAGGGTGACCGTGGTGCCCTTGTAGGCGGAGAGGTCCACCATCCCGTGAGTCCATTGATCGGTGTTTTCTGCCTCGCAAAGGTTGTAGGTCTTGACCACTGTATTGCCGACTTTAACCTCGAAGGTATCCTGATCGCAGTCGACCACATCCGAGTAGATATCATAGTAGAAGTGTAAGAAGGGCTTGTCCGTCGGAATGGTTACGCTCTGGTAGATTCGTGCGGTCTCATCAGCATCAGGTACGCCCCCCATCCAGGCTAAGAAATCGCCGCTATGGGCCCAATCTGACCCGAATTCCATCACGAGCTGGTACCCATTCGAGGAAAACTCGGTCCAACCAATACCGTACCCCTGATCAAAATTACCGTTGACCAGGGCCTTGTCGCCGGGTTCTGCATCTGTAGTGGCCCGCACCTGCCAGTAATAGGTGGTGTTGGCGTTCAGCCCAGCGCTGAGAGTGACAGCCTGTTTTTCCCCAACGGGGATCCACTCACCATCACAGGTGTCATCATCGGTGGTGTCGATGCAGTATTCGTATGCCGTGGCATCCGGGGCGCTGCTCCATGAAAGGGAGGGGGTCAGTGAGCGATCTGTGGCCCCATCAGCCGGGTTTATCTTGGTGAAGGCATCCGGGTCAGGTGGTTCGGGTTGCGGTGTGGGCGTGGGAGTGGGATCCGGAGGAGGTGTGGGTGTTGGGTCGGGGTCATCGGCTGCCATATTCCAACCCATGTCCTGGAGCAAGCCCATGGTGACAGCACCCGGGTCGTGGATGGCGCTGACATACCTCCAGACCATCATGCGGTGTGGGGTGTCAGAAAAGGTGTCATAATCAAGGTGGGAGTAGCTGGAGCCACCACGCCATGTGCTGGGCGCGTACATCTTGACGCGTTGGCCACCATTGGCCGCCATGCCCTGAGCGCCGCCCCACCAGAGTTTGTTGGAGGTCACCAGGGTGCCCAATGCTGTTGAAGGGTTAGTGTAGGTGATCAGCTTGGTGCCGGTATCATCTTCCATAAAGGTGTCGTATATCGAGGGGGAATCCCAGAAGCCATATTCTGCCAATCCGTCTAAATATTGCATCATCCCGGAAAAGTGCAGGCCGTGGGCAATTTCGTGGGCGGCGACGGTCACCAGGTCGTAATACCCGGAAGGCGGGCTGCCGTCGGTGCCGGTGTACCAGTCGAAGGTGGAGCTGTAGGCGATTTTCATATCAGGGTTGTCGGGGTTCAGGTCTTCGCCAGCCAGAGAATTGGCCAGCGCGGCCTGGTACCAGGTGTTTTGCTGGGGTGCCCAGATATCGTCGAAGTCGCGATGATAAGAAGAACCACCAGAAAAGCCCAAAACACCGTCAGCCAGCCCGGTCGCCCAGCAGGCGGATATGGTGATGGGCACCGAAGATTCGATGCGGCTGGCCCAGATGGC
>PWSY01000124.1 GCA_003563055.1 Anaerolineaceae bacterium
AAATCGAGATAGCGCATATCCAGCAAAAATTGTTACAATTAACCCCGAAAACATCGTTAATAAACCAACAATCACTGAATTTAAAAAATATTTTGGAAAAATCGTTTTTGTGAGAATATAGTGAAAATTTTCAATGGTTGGATTATTTGGAATCCATTGAGGTGTTTCTGTGAAAATCTCCTCAGGGGGCTTTAAGGATGTTGATAGCATCCATACAAAGGGAAAAACTAAAAACCCAACAATTATTAATAATAAGATCATAACAATCACTTGTTTAATTTTTCGTTTACGTTTCATATTCAAGTTTCCTTTTGAGATTTGTCAAAACACCTAATACGAAATAATCAAGAATAAATTGATAAAATAAATTATCTATGAATCTTTATGAAGTAATATTCTAGAGAAAATAATAACAAACGTCAGGAGAATAACCAACATTACAACGCTGAGAACAGCAGCATAACCAAAGTTATTGAAATTAAAAGCATTGAGGTAGGCATAAGTTGATAGCAAATGTGTTGCAGAGGCGGGGCCTCCTCTGGTCATTACATAAACAATATCAAAGTGGTTAAATGTCCATATTATGGATAACATAATGACGATAGTACTGAGTTGGCGTATGTGTGGCATGGTGATGAACCAAAACCGTTGAAAAATATTCGCGCCATCCACCACAGCAGCTTCATATAGGTCATTTGATATTGACTGTAATCCTGAAAGTAAAACGACAGCCATAAATGGCACCCACTTCCAAATACCCACAACCAGCACAGAAGACATGGCGATATCCGGGTTGGAAAGCCATTGAATGGGTCTATCGATGATCATTAACGTGCGAAGAATATAATTGAGGATGCCATAATCCGGCACATAAATCCACCGCCAGGTAAGCGCGGCAACGACTGATGGCACGACCCAGGGGACAAGTACCAAGCCACGAAACAAACCACGAAGGGGAATAGGCTCATTTAGTAGTAATGCCGTACCCAAACCGATGATGTATTGAAAGAATACAACACCCAGAGTCCATGTAATCGTATTTCGTAGTGCGATATTAAATATGGGGTCTTGAAGTAAGAACTCGTAATTCTTTAGACCGACAAAGGTCATCGCTCCCCTTTGCATGATATTTACAGTCGTAAAACTCATATAAATACCACGAATAATTGGCACCAAAATGATCAATCCCATGAGGATAATCGCGGGCAAAATCATCATATAAGGTGTTAGCGTTTTTACAAAACGTGATTGTTGACCTTTTGTAATTACACGTGTTTGTTGAGGCAATGTTTTACTCCCTTCATTAACCCTGCTCCCCAAAATCACGGGGAGCAGGGTACTCTAGGGGTAGAAGGAATAGTTTACTGAGCGGTTCCGTGAAGGCGATTGAATGCATCATCGAACATCACAGCAGCTTCTTCTGGTGTCATATCTCCCCGCAGGAGGGATTGGAGACCAGGGTTGAAGTAACCAGTTCTAAAGGTTTCGTATTCCGTCGCAAAAGGACGATTGTAAGAAATGTCCATTGCTTCAGCAAGCGGGGCAATTAATTCTTGTTGGGCAAAATCTGATTCCGCATATGCCTTTGTCCAGTTAAAGGAGCTGTGTGCGAGGCAATATTCGTCTGCCCATGAAGGATCGCCTGTTTGTAAGAATTCCAAAAACCGCCAGGCAACTTCAGGGTTTCTTGATTGTGCGGTTACTGCCAGCGTGTTGGGATAGCCATGGGCGGCATAACCACCGGGACCCGCAGGTGGTAGCGCTGTCGCCCAATTTCCCTCGATTTCTGGAGCTGTGTCTACAATCACGCCAACAGCCCAGCCACCGTTATACATCATCGCTGTTCTGCCAAAGACAAAGTCATTTTTAACATCTTCCCAGGTTTTGCCAATGACATCTTCTGGCATGATGTTGTAAGTATTGACAAGGTCATAGTAGAAAGTCAATGCTTCAATCCCTGATGGGTCTGTGAAAGTTGAAACCCAACCAATATCTGTTTGTTCTGCAACAGGGTTTCCGGCTTGACGCATGATTGGCAGGAAGTAATCATCTGGTTCCCACCCACCAGCAGGCATTTCAACACCCCACTGATCAATATTACCATCACCGGTCGTATCGAGAGTCAATAGTTGACCATATTCGACAAGCTCCTCCCAGGTCTCCGGTGGCCTGGTGGGATCTAAACCAACAGCTTCAAATAGATCTGTGCGGTAGAAGAAACCCCAGGTAGCGCCTTCCCACGGAATACCATACATCTGGCCATCAAAGACTACTGTATCCAGGGCAGCAGGAATAAATTTATCTCGAAAATCTGGTGACAGATAATCGTCTCCAGCGAGCAGAGCACCCATGTCATAAAATTCTGCGGGCCAGGCACCACCAAGCATCATGATGTCAGGAGCAACCCCTGCAGCCAGACTGGTTATGTGTTGTGAAAAAGCTTCGCCCCAGCCAATGATGGTTTGCTCAACGGTGACTCCAGGGTTTGCATCTTCAAAAGCAGCAATTGCTTGATCCAATACTTCTTGCCCAGCTGGCAACCAGGTCATATGTGCAAATGTGATGACGACGGGTTCCTCGACAACTGGTTCCTCTACAACAGGTTCCGGAGTCGCTGTAATGATAATTGTTTCACCTTCTTCCACGACGACAACTGTTTCAACAACAACTTCACGAATGACCTCTGGATCTGATGGCTCAACAGCAGGTTGGCAGCTTGCCAGAACTAATGAGAGTAACACCAAAACCCCAAAAACAATATTAAATTTTTTGTGATACATCGAACTTCCTCCTTAATATGAGACTATTTGGGATAACACACGTTACGAAAAAGATTTTGTCTTATTTTGAATTGAAACCTCCTTTCGAGGAAATAGTATTGGCTCATTGATGATGTGCACCGTTCTTGTTTACCCAACGTGGTGAAATTGCTTTGATCATATGTGACTTTGATGCTTCCTCAGCTAACTGAACGAGTTGTGTGGCTCGGATGCCATCCTCCACATCAGGGTATGGCATTGTATCGGACTTTAGGCAATGAATAAAATGCTCGTTTTCTTGTTGAATGCCCATAACCTCCATTGGGTTCTTGATGGTCATAATAATTCTTTCCTGATGATTATCTTGAAACAATATTATTTCGTGTGAAGATTCGATGGTCGCAGTCCATTGGTTCGTGAATATTTCAGCCCGCAGTAAATAACTGGGATCACCTGTACCGTAGTTCACATAAGATTTTGCAGCATGGTCTTGGAAATTGATATTGACCAGTGCACCATTGGGCATTGAAAATATCACAGAAGCAGTATCATCTAAATAAGGGTCTACAAGTTTTTGGCGTGATGAAAAAGCAGCTAGGTGGGATGGG
>PWSY01000019.1 GCA_003563055.1 Anaerolineaceae bacterium
GCTATCTGAGGTCAGCCGGGCGATGATCCACCCTATGGGCGTCTGGCTGAAATAGGAGAGGGATAAATTTTGGAGGTGGTTGAACATGGTCTTCCTCAAATCGTATCGCACCCGTTCTGCGAGTACCCCGGCCAAATAGATAAAACCAAACACAGAGGCTGCCTGGAGGAGTACAAGGCCGCCGTAAACCAGCACAATGCGGACAATTGCCTCTCGACTGCCTGCGATGATGCCCTCGTCGATGATGCGCGCGCCCAAATAGGTTGTATAGGCTTCAGCACTGGATACCACGGCAATACAAGTCAGGAATCCAACGACCCACTTCCAATGGGGGGTTACCAGCGAAATCAATCGCCGGATAACCTGGCCGCTCAACCTGCCATAATCTTTTTCTGTAAATTCCTCATACGTCGACACTGGAGATTTCCTTTTCTAATTCCACTTCAATGCGTGTCTGAATGTCGAAGATATCTCGATACATTCCACTTGTCGTCATTAATGTTTGATGGGTGCCTTGCTGAACAATTTCACCTTTATCGAAGACCAAAATCAGGTCTGCATCCATTACGCTTTGAATGCGATGGGCGATGATGAACGTGGTCCGGTTCTTCATCAGGTTTTCGAGGGCTGCCCGAATTTGCCCTTCTGTTTCGGTATCAACACTGGATGTCGAGTCATCCAAAATTAAGATGCGCGGGTTCTTGAGCAAAGCCCTTGCGATGGCTACCCGTTGTTTTTGGCCGCCGGATAATGTCACCCCCCGTTCACCCACCAGGGTGTCATAATCTTTTGGAAATTCCATGATCACATCGTGGATAGCGGCAAATTTTGCTGCCTGGATGATCTCATCATTGGTGACTTTCCGGTGGACTCCATAAGTAATATTTTCTTTAATTGAACGAGAGAATAAGAACGGTTCCTGTTCAACGATCCCTATCTGCGAGCGCAGGTATTTTCGGGGGTACCTGGTGATGTCCACCCCATCCAGGGTGATCAGGCCCTGGTCAGGATCGTAAAAGCGAGGTAGGAGGTTGACCAAGGTGGTCTTCCCTGAGCCCGTGGAACCAAGTAAAGCGATGACATCCCCCGGATTGCAGGTGAAGCTGATTTCTTTAAGGACAGGATTGTCCTCTTCATATGCAAACCGGACCTTATTGAAGATGATTTCACCGTTGATATCACCCTCTGGCTGATAATCGCCTTCCATCAGCGGTTCGCGCTCCTGTTCCAGGAGCTCAGCAACCCGCTTATAAGAAACCATCCCGGTTGAGGTTTGCACGATCAGCCGCCCCAGGCCGCGCATCGGCCAGATGATCCAGATCACCAGGGATGAGAAGGCAATATAGGTGCCAACGGTGATGGCGCCGTTGAGGGCCATGATAGCACCGATGAAAAAAGCAGTCAACATTTGTGCGCCGCAGATGATGTCGGATATAGGCCAAAACAGCGAGTGGATGGAAAGCAGTCTCTTGCCAAGTTTAAATTTTTGCCAGTTCTCCTGGTCAAATTTATAACTTTCATATCCCTGGCGGGCGAAGGCTTTGACCACACGTACGCCAGTTAAGTTCTCCTGGAGACGGCTGCTGAGGGTCGCTTCCTGTTCTTGGTATTCCTCATAAGCTTTGGAGACCCGAGAAAAAAAGAAGATCGACACGATGATAATGATGGGGACAGCTACAACAGATATCAAGGCTAATTGTGTGTTTAGTTGTAAAAGTGCCACAAAATTGACGATAAACATCAACAGGATACGTCCAATTCCAATGGCCTGTTCTCCGTAGAAGCGGTTGATGGCGTCAATATCTGAGGTAGCCCGCGCGATCAAGTCACCGGTTTTTGATTCGGCGTGATAGGCGTAAGGCAGTCTTTGAAGGTGGTCAAAGAGATAGTTGCGCAGGCGCTGGGTGACGCTCTCAGCAGTTTTGGATGACATCCATCCGGAAGCAAATGAGAATAGTCCCTGGAGCAACGCCAGCCCAATGAACATCAAGATGATGATGGTCAGCGTGGCCCCAAAATCACCACCGATGACCACATCGTCAATGAACCTTCTTAAAATCAGGTAAATCCCGGTGCGCGAGATTGTGGCAATGGCCAGGGCGGTGGTAGCGCCAAGATACAGCAATTGATAGCCCTTCATCATCCTGATAAGGCCAAAAAGCCGGTTCTTAGACAGGGTTTTACTCAGATCAAGATCATAATAATTATTTTTCGACACAAGCATTCCTCTCCTGTTTGAGTGAGGTCTTCCAGGCCCACGTTATTATTGTGTAATACCGGTACCGTGCGCCAGGAAGCAATATGGGCCTATGTGAATGATGAATCATTACACATATCCATTTTTGTCACGAATATGTGAGGTTTGTAAATTGATTTGTTCCCGAGTGAACAAGTTTACCTTGAAGTGGTATGGGTGTCAAACAACTTGGCGGGGGCGACATAGCAATGCCCATGTGTTTTTGCAGGATTAAATGACATAAAATATGGTCAATCACTTGGGCTGACACCTGATGTTTACTTTTTCTAGTGATCTTCTAAAAATGCTACCTATGTCTGATATTTTACGTCATTTAGGTTAACTTGGGCTTAATGGCTTTGGATGAAGGCGATAACCTGGTCAGCAACCTCTGCCAGTTCCTTATCGAGGAGGATACAATGACCGCTTTGACTCATGTGAATATGTCTTTTATCCTCAGATCGGATTCCTTCCATGATGACTTTGGCGGAATCAGGCGCGATGGTCTGATCAAACGCTGCAGTATAGATGTACGTTGGTTGGGTAATTTCTGACAACCGATTTTGCGTATATTTTTGCAGTTTAAGCATTTCTACGGCAGCTTTTAGCGGGTAGACATCGTAACCTTGCCAGGGCAAGCCGTCATCCTTGTGGGTTTTTACCAGATGTTGTTTAAATGGGGCCAAAAAGCGGGCAGTCCAAAGATTATTCACTTTGATGGCAGGGGCAAACAGCAGCAAGCCGGAGATATTGTGGTATTTTGCCCCCAAAACCATCGCCAGGAGGGCACCCATTGATTCACCGATGACGAATACCCGTCCGCATTGGGCGGATAATGATTGGTAGGCCTGGTCAACTTTTTCAATCCATGCGTTCATTTTCGTTCGGTTGAGTTCATCCGGGTGGGTGCCATGACCAGGCAGGAGGGGGCCAGAGGTCGTGTAGCCTTGCTGGTGGAGCTTTTCAGCCAACAGACACACTTCTGCTGTTGTGGCTGTGAAGCCGTGGATCAGCAATATACCGGTATCGTTTCCCTCCCAGAAAAAATCGTCACCTGCCAGGTGAGGGTTCCTTAAAAATTCATTATTCTTCATTTACTACCTCAGGAAAAGTTCTAGTTGCCGCCGGAAGGGTGGCAATTCTTGCGTCTTCAGGACATTTAGAAATGATCCAATCGATGAGCGGTTGGATTAAGTCGGGCTTGCTGGGGGTTAATTTCCAGTTCTTAACATCACCAGGGTTTATGTCTGAAACCAGGATGATGTTAACCCGCACAGCTTCACTGGCAATCAGGAAGGCTTTATGGGGGCCAACTTCAAAAAAGCCACTCTTGAAATGATCGATGATCGCCTGGTTGGACTCAGCCTGTTTGACATAATTTTCGTAGGCTCGCGAGCCCGACCTTTCCGGGCAGGCTGCCAGTAAAACCACCCAACCATCATCACGGGTGATGCGAGCTGCGTGGGTCAGCCCTTTTTGGGCCTGGTACAGGTTGATATCCTTGGGCGCACCACCGGCTGAAGCAATCACCAGGTCATAGGGTTTAGAGACATTGACGCCAAATGTCTGCCTGATCACCGGGATGGCTGCTTTCATCACAGCGGTCGGCTCGCCGAAATAAACACTGACGATGTTCTTGTCTTCATCCAGGATGGTGCCCAAAGAAAGATGAACGCCTGCTTTGCGCCCGATATCTTCAAGATCCTGTCGCATGGGGTTCAGATAAAAGAGGCCAGATTTCGATCGGGGGTGCGCGAGCAGGAAATGGTTGGTGTTAATTGTCTCGCGGCTGGCAAGCCCAATCGCGGCTGTTTTGACGCCACCCGAAAAGCCCATGAAATGATGCGGTTCGATATTACCGACCGAGATTTTTACATCACAGTTGAAGAAGTCCGCGTTGATCCGTATAGGTGTTTTCATCGCCGTCTTGCCAAGGTTCACCCTTGGGGATTGGTCACAATCGTGAACGATGATGCGATATTGCTCAATCGTTTCCTGGTTCAGGATGCGGGGCAATTCACTGGCTGGCATTGGTGTATGGGTGCCTGAACCAATGAAAAGCGTGATCGACTCCTTATGTATGCCTCGCCTTTCGAGGTAGCTTAAAAGCGGGTAAATGGGGTTGGGTTGTGGTACTGGCCGGCTTTTATCATTGATGGCAATGCCAACGGTTGTTGTCTCATTACTGTTTGTAAAAATGGAAGTTCCCAGTGGTGTAGATAAACAAGAATCGATGGCCGATTCTGGGTCCATCAAGGGGTTTGGTGGGTCAGGCTCGAGTTGGTCAACGTTAAATAATGGTGGGATTTGAAAGGTGATTTCTTTTTCGCCATAGGGCAGGTTTATTTCAGTCATAATTGTACGCCAATCCTTTCCAGGTAGGCCAGTGAGGTCCGGGCTTGTTCTATGGTTAACTCAAAAATAATTGGCCCATCAAAGCCCTGCTTAGCCAGGTACCCCAACAAGAGGTTGATATCCAGGTCACCTGTTCCCAGGGGCTGGTGGTCTTTCCCATACCCGATCGTTTTTGTTTTCATGTAATCCGGAGAATCGTGCAGGTGCACTTCAGCCATTCGAGGAGAGCAAGCGTTTAGGGCATCTTGAAAGGCGATTTCGCCAGAGAAACCAGCCAAAACATGCCCGGTATCCAGGCAAATTGACAGGTCCAGCAGGTCTGCGATTTCCAGGGTCAGCTCGAGGGGAAACTCAACCGTTTCCACAGCCAGTTTTCTGCTGGGAATCCCCGTCTTTTCGAGGATCGTCTCGATGGAGTTGATTGCACCGGCCTGAAATTGCTTGAGGGACATTTGTCGGGCGATTAGCGGCAGTTCCATGCGATAAAACTCGGCTGCCAATGCGCCTGTAGCATGCAGCACAAATACCTCTGGCTCTAAGGGAGAGGCAGCATGGATGGTATGGATGATGGCCTCCACAGACCCGGAGCGAACAGGTGTGAGAGGCGTGGAAGGTTCAACCGACCAAAGCGGCAGGTGAAGGGTATAGGCCAGGCCCAGGTCCTGTTTCAAGTTGGCCAGCCGCTCGATATTGTCCGCCTCGTAGGCAGTTGGAAAGAATAAGCCCAGGTCACCGCCTAACTCGATCAGTTTGAATCCATCCTGGGCGATATCTCTCACAAGCTTCGCTCGGTCAAAATGGAGCACTAGTTCGAGAGCATCCTCCGGACGGACACCTGATGGGATCAGGCGGTCGATCTGCATTTCCATAATGCCAAAGCGTCGCATGGGGAATCCTTTCTGTTTTTAAGTATCTCTTAGTCTCATTGAAGGGAGATAAATTTTCTCTAGCCAAGGAGAAGATTGTGTTTAATTATAACCACGTGGCATCCATTAGTGAAAAAACTCAGATAGAATAGGTGCAATATCTGCATCACTTACCGTATCAAGCAGCTCATTGAAATAGGTTGTATCTCGCATAAAATCATCCTCTCCGCTTTGGACAAATTTATATAAAAAGGTCGAGAAGGCATCGTCGCCAGTCTGGTCTCTCAGGGCCTGCAAGAACAATGCGCCGCGTAAATAAACGGCGTTGATATACGGCCGGTATTCATTGTAATCATAAATGGTGCTGTTGACTGCCCCGGTTGGGCTGAAGGAATGGACCCGGAACTGCCACCACCAATCGACCAGCCCGGGATGGTGCTTTTCATAGAACAACAGCTCGCAGTAGGTCGCCAGAGCTTCATCCAGCCAGGGTTCATTGGCCTGATCATTGTGCACATACCCAAAGAACCACTGGTGGGCGGTTTCGTGAACGATCAGTAATTCATAGTAGTTTTTGGGTGTCTGATCAGCGCTGCTGAAGTACCAGTCGCTCAGGTAAAACAACCCATCTGCTTCCAGGCCGTCAAAAATATCTGCTTCAACAATGCTCATAAACTGGCGCTGGTTATCCCCGAACAGCTCCGTAAATGTGTCCCAGGCACTTAATGCCAGTTTGGCGGTTCTATCACCCATCGCGGCATGCGCGGGAAAGTTGTAGACCTTCACGGTTACAGTTTTATTGCTTGCCGTGCTGACATGGTAGTAGGGGCTGATTGCCAGGGTGAAATTGCGTTTTGCGAGTGTGTGATAAACGAAGCAGCCCTCAGCCTGCTGGGTCAGGGGCGCGCTCGCCGCGATAATCAGGTCTAAATCTGGCGGTGATAGGCATAAGTTCACGGTGAAATCGCTTAATGGGTAGACCAAGTATTCACCAACAGGGCCAGGCGCATTGATCAACCAACCGTGATCTTCAAGATAAGGCGGGATAAAGGGGTGCCAGTCTGCCAGTAAGGTTTGGCGGTGTGTATAACCAAAGGCTTTGCCACCGGGTGGGATATTGAGCTGAAAATCGAGGGTTATTTCGATCGTCTGTTCGGGCATGACAGGCGGTTGGAAGTGCAGCCAGATTTGGCTGTTTTCCATTGCGAGATTTGTCAGGTTGGTACCCGGGCCTGGTTCAAGGGATTCAAGCCGAAATAGACCCGCTTGTGTTGCAGGCGGTATCACAAGCGGTATAGGGGATAAAAGCTCGTCCGTGGTATTCGTATAGCTTATTTTTTGGGTGACCTGGAGGGTTTTCTGCGCATAATCGAAGGTGACATCCAGGTGGGTGTGAGTGCGCCTGGAAATGTCTGGCGGTTCTGGCATGGGCGTGAATAAGCTGGTGGGGGTTGGATCTGTGGCAGGTAGAGTCTCGGGGATGTTGGTTGCAGTTGGTGTGGTCTTAAAGCGTTGGACTACCTGCGGCGTCACGGTGGGGGCGGGCAGCGGATCAGCATGGGTGCATGCTGCCAATAAGATTAGGATGGCGATCAGGTACCGATGCCTGTACCGCAAGGAATCAATCATAATGGGTCATCAAACCTTTGAATCTCGACATAATAACCATTGGGATCTTTGATGAAAAAATGATAAATCTGGTAATGGGAGTTTGCCTGGGGCGGGTCAGACAGGGATGCGCCTCGACTCTGCAAAGCAGCATACCAACCATCCACATCATCACTGACCAGAGTCAGAATCACACTTCGTCCGCCCTTAATCGCTTCGATGTGTTCACAAAATCCAAGGAAAGCTTGCTGTGTCACTTGAAAAATGATACAGGTGCCCTGGTCTCTGACCAGGGGCAGACCCAGCATTTCTGTATAAAATTGCTTTGTTGTTTCCAGGTCCTGGGAATGTAAAAAAGTGATTTGCTGTGTTATTTTCGGGTTATTCATTCGTTCTAACCTTTCATGTGGTTGTGATCGGTGTAAACCTGGCGACTCTTGTAAACCCACCAGCATTGATCTCTTTTGTTCAGTTAATAATGTCCCTGATTTCCTTGTAGAGCGGCTTCAATTTTTGATACATGCGCTTATATACACGTTCGAAGAGTTCGCTGTACAGTGCATGGCGTTCTGGGTGCGGTTCAAAGGTGTCGCCCAGATGTGTCATTTCTTTGACAGCCGTTTCGAAATCGGGATGAAGGCCTAAACCCACCGCCACATCGATCGCTGCTCCCAGGCCAGATGCTTCATAAGTGTGCGGCCGTGACACGGGCAGCCCGAAAATATCAGCGGTGATTTGCATCACACCAGGGCTCTGGCTGCCGCCGCCGGCCACCCTCAGGGAGGTTATCGGGACGCGGGAGCGTTTTTCAGTCCTATCTGCGGCTTCTCTGAGTGCAAAACCAAGGCCTTCGATGATGGCCCGGTAGAAATGGGCCCTTTGATGACCGTCACCAAAACCGATCACGGCACCTTTGGCTTCTGGACCAGGGATTTTCAGCCCCGGTGACCAGTAGGGCTGCAAGACCAGGCCTTCTGACCCCGGCGGCACCTCATGCAACAGCTTATCAAACAAAACCTCCGCTTCCACATTCAGTCGCTCAGCTTCGCGTCTTTCAACATGGCCAAATTCTTCCTTAAACCAGGACACCATCCAGAATCCCCGGTAAATTTGGACTTCCAGCGAATAAGCACCCGGCACTGCTGAAGGGTAGGGTGGGATCAGTGGGATGACCTCAATATATTTCTGATGGGTAGTGTTGATCGTCGCGGTGGTACCGTAACTGAGGCAGCCGATATTGGGTTCCAGGCAGCCGGCCCCAATCACCTCGGTGGCTTTATCGGCTGCGGTGGCGATGAGCGGCAATCCCTCGGGGATGCCGGTCAATTCAGCCGCTTCTTTGGTGATTGTGCCCAACAAACCGGTTGGGGGCACCAGGTCAGGCAGCATTTCGGGTGTGACCATGACCGCGTCCCATTTCCAATCGGATGGTTTGGCCCAATCTTGATTCTTATAATCAAAGGGCATATAGCCTACCTGGCAGCCAATCGAGTCGATCACCTTGCCGATTAATTTATAGGTCAGAAAGCCGGACAGGAAGACGTACTTATCGGTCTTTTCCCAGATCTCAGGCTGGTGCGTTTTGATCCAGTTCGCTTCTGCTTCAGCCTGGAGGTAACGGACTGTTTCGCTCATTCCTGAAATTTTGAAGAGCAAGCCCCACAGCCCTCCCACGGGTTTCAAGCCTTCTGTTCGGCGTTGATCCAGCCAGACAATGGCCGGCCGTAAAGGTTCCTGGTTTTTATCCAGGTTGATCACGGTTGATCGCTGAGTGGTTAATCCAACGCCCATTATGGCATCTTTGATGACCCCATCCATTTGCCATAATCCCTGGCAAGCGCGGCAGACACTTTTCCAAAATAAATCTGGATCTTGTTCCGCCCAACCTGGTTTTACAGAATAGTAAGGCTGAATCGGCACGCGGCTCTTGGCAATCAGTTGGCCCCGCAGGTCAAAGATGAGTGCCCTGACACTTTGGGTACCATTATCGATAACCAGGATATGATCTGATGCCATATATTCCTCCGATGATCTTCTTCAGTTAATGTGGTTGTAGGTCTTTATACCATGAAACCAGAGGATTGATCAGGATTAGCCATCCTCGATCGCAAAAAGGCTTACTTCGGCAGGTAGTAGTTCTCGCGCCAGATCTGCTCATACCGCTGGCGTTCAGATTTCCAGGCGCTGTCAGACCACCCCAGGCGTGCCTGGGTCAGTGAGCGGATTGTATCGATATGGTCCAGCCCACCATTTGGCAGGAGGACACCCAATCGCACACGCCGCAGCAGGAGGTCATCCAGATGTACCACGGCCTCATTTTCTGCGGCCCATACCAGTTCTGCCCAAAGGGAAGGCAGGGGATTAATCGCTTGAAGCAGGTCGGGGTTTGACGTTTCGAAGAAAGTGTTAACATCTCTCCCCAAACGCCCGGCCATCATCCGCCACTGTGCGGAGGACCCTGTTTTGCGATCAGGGGGTGTTGGATGGATGAAGCATGGTGCCTTGTGTGAGAATTTTGGATGGTGCGGCAGCCGCTTGGAACAGTAATTGAGCACATCCGCCGCCATGACCCTGAAGGTGGTCAGTTTCCCACCGGCAATTGACACCAGCCCCTTTTCCTCCCAAATCTGGTGGGCACGCGATTCCTTGGAGGGTGTGGGCGCGTTGGTATTGATCACCGGACGCAGGCCTGAAAAGGTTGAGAGGATGTCCTCTTCTGTGACCGGCTGACCGTTAAAGACATGCTGGGCTGCTTCCAGGAGGTAATCTGCCTCAGCCTGAGTGATAGAGGTATCATCGCCTTTCATAGTGTGGTCGAGATCGGTGGTGCCGATAAGGGTGCGGTTTTCCCAGGGAATGGCAAACAGTGCCCGCTTATCGCGTGGGTGCAGCATCGTAACCGCAGCGTGGAGCGGCAGCTTTTCGTGTGAGAAGACCAGATGACTGCCTCGCAGCGGGCGTAGTTTTTCTTCCCCGCCGATACCCTTGCGGACTTGATCTGACCAGGGGCCGGTCGCATTGATGATCACTTGTCCATGCAGCTCCTGTTGGGTGGGCGAAAGCACCCCCGACTGGTCTTCCACCAAAACCCCTTCAACCCTGCCCGCCTTGGTTTGGCAAAGCTGATTGACTTTGGCATAATTCAGGGCCAGGCCGCCATAGCGGATGCCATCCATGATCACGCGCAGAACGAGCTGAGAATCATCCACAAGCGCATCAAAGTATTCAACACCGCCAACCAGGCCGCGATCTTTGAGCGCTGGGAGTTTTTCCCTGACCTTTGATATGCGTAAGTTACGATGTTTCCATCTCGGCGCCATCAGGTCGTAGGTGATCACACCGATCTTCATTAACTTGGTTGCCCGTTGGTTGTGTTCAAAGGCCGGAAAAATGAAGGCGAGGGGATCAACCAGGTTATCTGATTCCCTGACCAGCCGTTCGCGCTCCTTGACCGATTCCCGTACCACGTCAAATTGGCGATTCCTCAAATAGCGGATGCCGCCGTGCACCAATTTAGATGACCGACTGGAGGTTCCAAAGGCAAAATCCCGTATCTCCAGCAGGACGACCTTGAGCTCTTTTTGTGCTGCCATGTTGAAGATACCCGCGCCGGTGATACCACCGCCGATTACAATCAGGTCCCAGTTCTGGTCCAGTGCTGACCATGTTTCTTCCCGCCAGGTTTTTGTGAGCATAAGGGCCTCCTTCGTTTACGGGTTGAGGTCGATGAGTTTTCCGGGGTTCATGATCTCTCCGGGGTCGAGTTCCCGGACTGCACTTTGGATCAGCCGCATGCCGAGAGGGCCTTTTTCAGAAGCGAGGTAGGGTTGGTGATCCAGCCCGACACCGTGCTGATGCGAGATCGTGCCGCCGTGTTCGAGGATGCGCTGACTGGCACCAGCTTTGAGCTTCTGCCAGCGCGAAAGGGTCTGGTGCGGGTCTTCCCCGCGACGGAAAAGGTAGGTCACATATACCGAGCCGCCGTTGGTGTAAACATGGGAGATGTGACTGAAGACCAGCACCGGTTCATTTTCATCCGCCAACCCGTGCCCGATGGCGTCAATGACAGCCTGGCGCCCTTCCTGGAGCTTATCCCATGGGAGTGAAGTCTCCAGCGTGTCCAACGCATAGCCAATATCCCAGAGGGTATTGCGCAGGTAGGGGGTCAGGAAGCGTTTCTCCATCCATTTTTCACCCAGGTAGTAGCGAACCATCATCCCCTGGTGAGAACGCACCAGGTGCGCCAGCTGTCGGTCGGCCAGGCGGGTTGTGGCCCGGTCCCCCGTCAGGCCGTAGAGGAGCATACAGCGCTCCTCCCTCTGCCCAAACAGGTTCAGGCCCAGCTTGGCGAGGTTGACCAGTTTTTCTTCACCGGAAAGCTGGAAGGTGGTTTCGGTTTCCATCGAGTCACTCAGTCGCACCATCGAGACGGGCAGTTCTGCCTGAGCGATGCGCCGGACAGCCTCAGCACCAGTCTCGAAATCCGGGAAGAAGGCGGCATAAAAATGCTCTTCTTCCGGCATTCGGCGGATCCGGACGGTCGCCTGGGTGAGGATTCCCAGGCGGGCTTCGGAGCCCAGCACCAGATGGCGCAGATCAGGGCCAGCCGCGCTCTTGGGGATACGCGGCAGGTCGAGGGGCCCTTCAGGCGATTCGAGGTGCCCACCGACGAAAAGGGGTTCGATTCGCCCATAGTGATAGGATTGCTGTCCGACGGAGCGGGTCACGATCCAGCCGCCCAGGGTCGAATACTCCCAGGACTGGGGAAAGTGCCCCAGGGTATAGCCGTATTTTTGCAGGGCTTCTTCGAGCTGCGGCCCGCTGACGCCCGCCTCAAAGGTGGCTTCGAAGCTGGTTTCGTTCAGGTTGATCAGGCGGTTCATTTTTGCCAGGTCGACGCTCAGGGTTGGCGGACCGTCACCTGGCGGGGTCAGATGGCCCACCACGCTCGACCCGCCGCCATAGGGGATCAGGCTGGCCCCCGCTTTTTGGGCAAACTGAATCAGGTCCCGGATATCGGCGTCTGATTCGGGATAGGTCACACCATCCGGGAAGGTGTTCACCAGCCCATCACACATATCGACCCAGTCTGGCAGCGATTGTCCCCGCGCATGGCGCAGCCGCTCTTCGGGGTCCTGTGTCACGAGGGGATGGTTGGGTAATTGGGCGGGTGGGATTGCTTCGAGCAGGTCTGTGACCGGTTTGTTTTTGAGGTCAGGCGGCGGCCCAACCACCGCCTTAAGATAATTGGCAGCGGGTTCAGGCACCGGGTAATCCGTTTGGTTATTTCCCCATCCCTGGATACGTTTCATGATAACCTCCATTTGTTTACTTCAGGCGAATTGTGTTTGCTGCCAAAATTCAAGGCTGTCTCGCATGATTGCTTCAGTTAGAATTTTAGCTCGATCGGGGTCTTGCGTTGCGGCTGCATCCGCCAGGGCGTTGTAATAAGCCAGTGAGTGTTGGCGGGCCGCTTGATTGGCGAAATAAAAGGGTGCTAACTTGCGAAACAGCTCCTCAAAACCGTTCAGGATCATCAC